>JADGQF010000006.1 GCA_017882045.1 Anaerolineales bacterium | reverse complement strand
AATGTTTGCGAGCGCCACTTGCGGTACAAGGCCTGTCCGGCCATTTAGCCCCCTGAACGGACGAATCGTGTAGGACTTAGTTTACCACATTCGCCACAGGCGGGGCAACTTAATCTTTGCAAAACACCTCTAATTAGGCCGCGATTCGCGGCTCGCGCCTTCCATTCCATCCCGCTCCATCCCGCGCGGTCAGTTTGTGATGAGTTTGAACGTGTGTTATAATCCAATTTCATGAGCAGTAGTGCAAGGGTTCTCACCGGGTTGATGGAGCGCAGGGCACTCGAGACTGCGTTTGCAGCCCTGAGCGAGACCACGAGTCTCGACCAATTGGTTGAGCGGGCTGAGGCTATCGTTCAGCGCGGCAGCGCTGCCATCCCAGTTTTGCTCTCGCTGCTCGATACTGCCGATCCTCAACTGCGGGGTGGTCTGGGACATGTGGCCGCCCGCCTCGATCCCGAACAAATCGTGCCAGCCTTGCGCGGGGCGGCTCGTGCCCGTGAACGCAGCGATCAGGCGCGCCTGACGGCCCTGATGATCCTGGATCGTTTTCTTCATCAGCCCGTCGAGGAGGCCTTGCTGGCCGGGTTACAGGACCCGGATACAGTTGCCGCTCAGTCATTGCGCGAGCTGGTGCACGAGATGGGGCGCAACCAGTTTGTGGTGATAGAATACCTTAACCAACTGGCGGAACAGCCTCCCGATGTGGCCCGCACCGTTATCGATGCCATCCCGGACCAGCCGGCCAGCCCACATCTCATCACACTCTTGCGGATGTTCGCCCAGGGCGAGAACAAGGTGTTGGCCCAGGCGGCCCTGGAGCAGTTGAGCCGTACTCGTTCGCCCGAGGCCGTCCAGGCGTTGTTGAGCCTGGGCGCGAACTTGCCTCCGGCGCAAGCCGCCGTTGCGGCTCGCAGTGTGCGCAAACTACGCATGAGCGGGGTGTCCGATCGCCTGGAGCAGCCGAGCCGTCAACCGGGTAACTGGAGGGCTCTGCTGTCACCCGTCGATGGGGCGGGCGCGCAAGTGGTCTGGTTTGTCGGCGCTCGCAATGCGGAGGGCGGAGACGGTAGTGTTGACGCCGGCGTGCACGGCGTTCTGTTCAGCATTCTTTGCAAGGATACCGGAGGGATTGTCGCCAGCTTTGGTTCGCTGGACGTGCCTGTCGAGGAGTTGCCACCGGTGCAGGCGCTTGGTGGGACATATGTGATGAGGCAGGCCGAGGACGCGCCCCCGATTATTCTGCTCGAGGTGCCTTTCGAGGCCGGACGGCAGGTGGTGCGTGAGGCCCTGGAGCTCAACTGGGCCAGTGGCCACGCGCCGCCCATGGAGTACTGGCTCTTAAACCCGCTGATCTGGGAAGTGCCGGTTGAGGAATTGAGCGGCGGAGAAGGAAAGCAGAAGCTAGCAGCCGAGGAGGCGCCGCCGGGCGGCGAAGTGCCCGGCGCTTCGCCGCTTGCAGCGGCTTCTGATGCCTGTACTGCGGGCCTCCTCGACCATCCCGCCTTTGCGACGTGGTTCTGGCAGGCTCCCGAGCTCTATGACGCGGCCCGGCGGCTCGGCCGCCGGCACACCCTCGCGGCGCGCAGCGCCCAGGTGAGGGAGCTGGCTGCAACGCACTTTGGGCCTGAGCTGGTTAACCTATACCAGCGACGGCTTGCCGGGATGGCCTGTTGGCTGGCCCTGGCGTTCCAACCCGAGGCGGTTGTCCTGGCGCGCCAGGCTGCCCGCCGGCTTGCGGATGGCGCGCCGGCCGAGAACTTGTTCGTGAACCGGCTGATAGGACAGGGACTGGATGTGGCGATTGCTAATCTGCGCAGCGGTTATGACCCGCGCCGGCCTGCATCGCCGTCAAATTGAGCCCCTCTTTGCCCCACACTTGCCAGCGGGGTGATGCCCGAATCCGAGCGGTCGCACGGGCGCTGTCGTAATTCGGTGGCCGCGGATGCGTTCACACACCTGCCCGGGCGCTTGGCGGCCTGAGGCATACTTTCTGTGAGGAGTTAGGAAATGTTCAACCTTGGTCCGACCGAGCTGATCATCATCCTGGTGATCGTACTCATTGTGTTCGGCGTGGGGCGTCTGCCGGAGATCGGTGGCGCGCTGGGTAAGAGTATCCGCGAATTCCGCCAGAACTCGGGCGGCAATGAAGCGAAGAAGGCTGACCCTGCCGAAGGCGCGGATAGCACGAACACGGAAAAGCCCGCGTAAGAGACAGAGCGCCAAACGCATAGCGTAATTCGTAAAACGCAAGCTTCTGGGACGGCGTTGCGTTCCCAGATGGTTGCGTTTTACGTTATGCCTCGTTAGCAGTCACATGGAGGGCTCTTGCCTGACGCGGGTGACCCGCAGGTGGGGGAGGAAGGGCGCCGCACTCAGGAGTTGGCGGCCCTGTACGCCGTCTCTGCGGCCATGAACCAGGCGTTGGACGAAGAGCAGGCCCTGTCTCAGGCTCTCAGCCGCGTCCTGCAGGTGATGGCTCTCGAAAGCGGGCGCATCTATCTGCTTGACGACAAGACGCAGCAATTGGCCCTGGTAGCTGCGGCGGGCAATCCTCTCTTCCTGGACCCTGACGAGGCGACGATCCGTCCGGGCGAGTGCTTATGCGGCCTGGCCGCGAACGGCGGCGAACCCCTGGTGGCTGTCGATGCTGGCGATGACCGGCGCGTCATCCGCCCGGACTGCCGGCGCTACACGCAGCATAGCTGCGCGTCGGTGCCTCTGTTAGCCAAAGACCGCGTGTTGGGCGTGCTGCATGTTGTCACACGCCAGGGCACGACCCTCAGTTCCGCGGAAATAGCGCTCTTGCGATCCGCAGCGGCGCAGATCGGCTTCGCGATGGAAAATATGCGCCTGCGTGAGGAGGCGCGTCGAGCCGAGGCTCTATCGGCTGTGATCGCGGAGATGCATCACCGCATCAAGAATAACCTGCAGACCGTAGCCGATCTTCTCAGCCTTGAAATGCTGAACAGCACCAGTCCGGAAGCGCGCCGTAGCCTGCACGACAGCATCAACCGCATCAAGAGCATTGCCGCCGTGCACCGGTTGCTGTCATCCGAGCAATTGCGGCTGACCGACATCACCGAGCTGGCCCGCCAGGTCAGCGAGATCGCGCTGGGTCACCTGACGCGACCGGGCCAGGAAGTCCAGGCGGAAGTGACCGGGCCGCCCATCTATCTGCCGTCAAAGCAAGCTACCGCGCTCGCGCTGGTCATGAACGAGCTGATTGCGAACGCATTGGAGCACGGCTTCTCCGGCGGGCTCTCCGGCCTGATCCTGGTCGGGCTTCAGCAGGATGGGCCGCGCATCTCGCTGACCATCGTCGACGGCGGACATGGTTTGCCGCCGGGATTTGACCTTACCAAGAACAGCGGTCTCGGTTTGCAGATCGTCCGCACGCTGGTCGAGAAAGACCTGGACGGCACGTTGCGTCTCGAGCGACTGCCGGCCGGGAGCTGTGCTACAGTTACCTTCTATCGGTAGATACCATGGAATCCCTGCGCATCTTGATCGCCGACGATGAGAGCATACGTCTTTTGAGCCTGCGCGCTCAATTGGCCGCGCTGGGCCACATCGTAGTCGCCGAGGCCTCAAACGGCGAGGAGGCGGTGGTACTGGCCGCCAGCACTCAGCCTGACCTGGCCATCATCGATATTCGCATGCCGGTCGCCGACGGTATCGAGGCTGCCCAGCGGATCACCGAGGCACGGCCCATCCCCATCATCCTGCTCACCGCCTATAGCGAGGCGCAGTTGGTCGAGCGCGCAGCGCAGGCCAACATAGCGGCTTACCTCATGAAGCCGGTTTCGGAAGAAGATCTGCTGCCTGCCATCACCCTGGCCTTGATTCGTTTTCGCCAGTTCCAGGCCCTACGACGAGAAGTCGCCGACCTGCGCGAAGCGCTGGAGGCACGCAAGTTGATCGAGCGCGCCAAGGGTATCCTGATGCGCCGGCTGGATCTGAGCGAGGACGAAGCATTTCAGCGCCTGCAGCGCCAGAGCCAAAACACCAATCGCCGATTGGCGCAGGTGGCCGAGGCGATCATCATGGCCGACCAGATGCTATAGGCTGCAGCCACTGGCTGCGTGGCTTTGCCTCTCATATATGACGCGGATCATGGTTTGTGCCCGGTTAGTGTGCTAAAAGTAAGCTAAGCCTTCAGGCTGAAGTGGGCCTGAGGGTGGCACAGGTGGTGATCGCCTGTCCGTTTAGTCTCGCGCGACGGACAGGCGTTTTTTTGTTTGCCGCCTTCGAGCGCACCCCGATGCCGGGCACCGAGGCGGCGTGACCTTAATGGCAGGTCGAGAACCCGTGACCCAGGGTCGCGAAGGATCCGTACAGTGAGAACTTGCTGGCAGATCAGGGCGGGATACCCGGATGGTCCGACCGGCGGCCAGAACCCTGGCCCGGCCGGTCGCGCCAACCAGGCGGTGTCTGCAACGGGCGCGTCGGGCGAGAAAAATGGCCGTGCGGACGGGTGGCGCACGCAATGTGCCGACTGCCCGGTATATGCCAGCGATTCCTCTTGTTGGGAGCAGCGCAACGGCTGTCCCACTTGTTGCGCGCCGGTCCACATCACCTGCGATTTCTGCATCCTTTACATCGAGCACCGGCGCGAGATTGCCAGTTTGACACGAAACGGACGCGCGGAAGCGCATACCAAGATTGAGGGAGGAGCGCCAGCAATGGAAAAGCTGCAACTGAGTATCCCCAGTATGTGGGCGGATCATCACGTCCTCAACGTGCGTGATGTGCTGGTCCACCTGGATGGCGTGGGAAGCGTGTACGCCAGTTCGGCCTGGAAGCAAGCCCTGGTGGTATTTGACCCTGCCAAGACCAATAGCGCAGCACTTGAACTCGCGCTGGACCAGGCGGGTTACCCGGTCGAGGATGGGCAGATTCCCGTGATGACTGCACCCGGCGAACACATGCGCGATCCCAAGTGGGAACTGTTGGGTGCACGGGTAACCAGGACCAATCGGGCCGACGTGGAAATGTCGGGCGAGTTCCGACGCTACTAGGAGAGAGTGACACAAATGGCAAAGAAAGTGCGCACCGCCCAAGAGAGCAGCGAGGACCCGGCTGCAGTCCAGATGCTGGATCGCGCGATCTTCCTGGATATCGACACCGCCTTCCGCAGAGCGGACAACATAATCCCCTGCAATATCGGCGCCCAGGGCTTGTGCTGCAAGAACTGCGCCGCCGGTCCTTGCCGCCTGGTAGGCAATACACTGCGCGGCGTTTGTGGCGCTACCGCGGATACCATTGTTGCCCGCAACTTTACCCGATCTGTTGCCTCGGGTAGCGCAGCCCACTCCGACCACGCGCGCGGCCTGGCCTACACTCTGCTTGCGGCTGCTGAAGGCGATGCCCCGGATTTTCGCGTCCGTGATCCCCACAAGCTCAAAGAGGTCGCCGGCTACCTCGGCATCAAGACTGACGGGCGCACGACCGTCGAGATCGCCAAGGATGTGGCGCTGGCCGCGTTGGGCGAGTTCGGCAAGCCACAGGGCGAGTTGACCTACCTCAAGCGCGCCCCCGCCAAGCGCCAGCAAATCTGGAAAGAGAATCACATCGCCCCGCGCAACATCGACCGGGAAGTGGTCGAGACCATGCATCGCACCAACATCGGCAACGATCAAGACCCGGAGCACATCCTCGATCAGGCCATGCGCTGCGCGCTGGCCGATGGTTGGGGTGGTTCGATGCTCGGCACCGATCTCACCGACGTGCTTTTCGGCACTCCCGCGCCGGTGCTGGCGGAAGCCAACCTGGGCGTGCTGGAAGCGGACATGGTCAACCTGGTCGTACACGGCCATGAGCCAACCCTGTCGGAGATGATCGTCGCCGCGGTGCAAGATCCCGAATTGATCGCTTATGCCCAGAGCAAAGGCGCCAAAGGCATCAACCTGGCCGGCCTGTGTTGCACCGCGAACGAGGCATTGCTCCGCCAGGGTGTCAAGCTGGCGGGCAATTTCTTGCAGCAGGAACTGGCCTTGATCACCGGCGCAGTCGACGCGATGGTCGTCGACGTGCAGTGCATCATGGAAGGCCTCAATCCCGTCGCCGCCCGCTTCCACACGGCGCTCATCAGCACCTCGCCGAAGGCCGCGATCCCCGGCTCGATGCGCATTGAGTTCGACGAGCACCACGCGCTGGCGACGGCCAAGCAGATCGTGCGCGTGGCCATCGATCGCTTCGCCATGCGCGGCGAAACCTTCATTCCCGATATCAAGAGCCCAGTCGTCCCCGGCTTTTCGCATGAGTACATCGACTATGCCCTGGGTGGTGTCTACCGGGCTTCCTTCCGCCCGCTGAACGATGCCATCATGCAAGGCCGAATCCGCGGCGTGGTGGCCAACATCGGCTGCAACAACCCGCGCGTATCCCATGACTCGCTTCACCGCTACGTGGTGACTGAGTTCCTCAAGAATGATGTGCTGGTGGTCGAGACCGGGTGCGGCGCCATTGCAAGTGCCAAGCAGGGTTATATGACGCCCCAGGCTGCGCTGGAAGTGGCGGGACCGGGACTGCGCGAGGTCTGCGAAGCGATCGGCATGCCGCCTGTGCTGCATATGGGGTCCTGTGTCGATAATTCCCGCATCCTGACCGTCTTGACCCAGATGGCCAGCGAGGGCGGCCTGGGGAACGATATCAGCGACATTCCCGCGGTCGGTATCGCGCCTGAATGGATGAGCGAGAAGGCACTGGCGATCGCGGTTTATGCGGTTGCCTCAGGTTGCTACGTCATTATGGGTGGGACCGATGGCCCGGTGTCGGGCAGCGAGAATATCCTGCGCCTGATGAGCGAGACCTGGGAGAAGAAGGTCGGCGGCAAGCTGGAGTTTATCGCCGAGGGCGCGGAGATCGTGCGCCGCGCCATGCAGCACATCGACAAGAAGCGGGCTGCCCTGAATCTGCCGAAATATGACGCGAGCAAGTGGGGCAAGAGCGGTGACGCACGCATGCCGGAACTGATTGCGCTTCCCCTCGAAGAACGCATCGAAGCGGTCTACGGGGCCCCGGCCAGATAAGGGAGGTATAGCCACATGTCTCGTTATATTGCTACACGCGCCGCCCGCGGGGCGAATGCCCTGGTGGCTGAAGCCGAGGTTATGCTCGCGAAGACAATCGCCGAGCGGGGCGCCGGCACACCGGTGGCCTTCCCCAACACCGCCTACTATCTGCCGGTGGCCTTCGGAATGCTAGGCCACGAGGTGAAGACGCTGGGCGATCTTCGCCCGGTTATGGAGCACGCCCATAAGCTTTTGCACCCGGCGCCCGACGACAACCTGTGGGTGCCTTACCTTGGCGAAACGCTGGACAGCGGCATGGCGACGCTGCTGGCGGCGGAGACCATCGAAGGCGTCCGTTTCACGCTGGGGCAGCAGCCTGAACCGTACCCGGGTTTCCATCTCGCCGGTGGAACTTCTTTCACCAGCCCGGAGTTCGAGAGCGAAAACGGCGGCGGTCACCTGAACGGGCCGATCGACGACATCCAGCTTCGCTCCTGGGGTATCCAGTTGGTTGACGGACGCATGCCCGGCTTCGCCGCCATCGTCGGCGCGGCGCGTACAAACGCGGCCGCCGTCGCGATCGTGCGCGAGCTTCAACGCCGCAACATCCTGACTTTCCTCTCCGGCAATGTTAATGGTCGCTCTATCATCGACCAGTTGCGCGAGGAAGGGGTCGAAATGGGCTACGATACCTTCATCGTGCCCTTCGGCCGGGATACGATCTCCGCCATCTACGCCCTTGGTTTCGCCACTCGTTCCGCCCTCACCTTCGGCGGCATGAAGGGCGGGCAGTGGCGGGATATCCTGCTTTACAACAAGTTTCGCGTTTTCGCCTTCGTCCTCGCCCTCGGCGAGGTGGACGACCTGAAGTACGCGGCTGCCGCGGGCGCTATCTCCTACGGTTTTCCAACGATTGCCGATACCGTCATCCCGCAAATTCTGCCCAGCGGTGTCACCCGCTACGAGCATGTCATCTCCATGCCCTGGAACGAGATCGGGGCCGCCACGGAAGAGGAGAAGGCGGCCAAGCTGGTTCAGCGGGCGATCGAGGTGCGCGGCGTCAAGATCAAGATGACGGAAGTGCCCATCCCCGTGCCCTACGGCTCGGCCTTTGAGGGCGAAGTGGTGCGGAAGAAGGACATGCGCGTCGAGTTCGGCGGCAAGTACAGCCGGGCTTTCGAATACCTGCGCATGGTGGACATGGATAAGGTCGAGGACGGCAAGATCGAGGTCATCGGCCCGCCGATCGAGAGCATGGCCGTTGGTGGCGCCATGGACCTGGGCATCGTGATTAAGGTTGCCGGCCGCAAGATGCAGACCGACTTCGAGCCGGTGCTCGAGCGTCAGATCCACTACTTCGTGAACGGCGCCAGTGGTATCCAGCACATCGGCCAGCGCGACATCGCCTGGATCCGCATCAGCCAGGCCGCCTACGGCAAGGGTTTCAATCTGCGCCACTTCGGCGATATCGTCCACGCCCGCTTGCACGCCGACTTTGGCGCGATTGTGGACAAGGTGCAGGTCACGATCTTCACCGACCCGGCCCTGGTGGCGGAGTGGTTGGAGAAGGCCCGCGCGGCGTACGACTTCCGCAACCGGCGCCTGGCCAACCTGACGGACGAGACGGTGGAAGAGTTCTACACCTGTACCTTGTGCCAGAGCTTCGCGCCTACCCATGTCTGCCTGGTCAGCCCGCAGCGCCTGGGGCTGTGCGGCGCCTATAACTGGTTGGACTGCAAGGCGAGCTACGAGATCAACCCGACCGGGCCCAACCAGCCTGTACGCAAGGGAGCTGTTCTCGATCCCGTCAAGGGCTTCTACACCGGTCTCAATGAGATCGCAGTCAAGAACTCGCAGGGCTCGGTGCAAGAAGTGGCCATGTATTCGATCATGACCAAACCGATGACGGCCTGCGGCTGCTTCGAGTGCATCGTCATGCTGGTGCCCGAGGCCAACGGCGTGATGGTGGTCAGCCGCGAGGACCCGAGCATGACGCCCGCCGGCATGACCTTCAGCACCCTGGCCGGCATGGCCGGCGGCGGTCTGCAGACCGAGGGCGTGATGGGCGTGGGCAAATACTATCTGACCAGCCCCAAATTCATCTCGGGTGACGGCGGCTTCAAACGCGTGGTCTGGATGTCGAGCATCCTCAAGCAGACGATGGCTGCCGAGCTCCAGACCGTGGCCGAGCGCGAGGGCGACCCCGATCTGATCAGCAAGATCGCCGACGAGACGGTCTGCACCGATCCGATGGAGTTGGTGGCCTTCCTCGAGGGAAGCGGCCACCCGGCGCTGATGATGGATCCGATCTTCTGATGAAAAAACTTGATGGCCGGCGCCCGGCCGGGCGCCGGCCACCAGGGGAGATTCATGGCCGAAACACTCTTGGTTCGCGACGTGATGCGCATCGGCGTACCGACGTGCAAGCAGGACATTCCTGTTCAGGCAGTGGCCGTGCAGATGTTGGAACAGAATTGCACGGCACTCATAGTAATAGATGAAGAGGGGGACAGCCGGGGCTGGATTGGCGAGCGCCACCTGGCCGCCGCTTTTGCGCGCGCCGGCAAAGCTGCGGGAGCCGCAGAGGATGGTCCATTCTCGCCCGACTTGACCGCTGCGGATATAATGGATGAAGATATTCCGGAGTCTCCGGCCGATATCCCTTTGACCGCGGCGGTGCAAATCATGGCGGACGCGCGAGTTGATCATCTCTTCTATCTGCACCGGGCGGCCGGGATGGCCTGGCCCTCGGCGGTCCTGGAACTGCGCGATGCGGTACGGGCCCTGGCGGGCCCTGAATACATACGGAACCAGGGTACCGGCGCGCCGCGGCCCACGCCGATGGATCTGTTCCGGCAACGCTACGGTTTAAAGAAGGGTTAGCCGGAGGTTAACGACGGATTAATCATGAATCAAAAAGTAATATGCAAGACGTAACGAGTAGCAAGTGAGGAGTAATGACTTATTATTCGTCGCGTCTTAAGGAGTATTACTTTGCTTGAACTCGATCTCAATGCCGTCGTTACCCAACGGATCGAAATCACGCCCTGGTTGATCATCTTGCGGGTCAGTCCGGACGGCTGGGCGCTGCCCGAGTTCCGGCCCGGTCAGTTCGCAGTCCTCGGTCTGCCCGGTTCGGCCCCGCGTCACCCGTTGTCTGATCCGGAGGAGGATGCGCCGGAGGCGGATAAGCTTATCCGGCGGGCATATTCGATCGCATCTTCGTCCCTGGCTCGCGAGTATATGGACTTTTATCTCAATCTGGTTGGCTCGGGCTCGCTCACGCCGCGGCTGTTTGCCCTGGGTATGGGTGACCATCTGTGGCTTGGTCCGAAAATCGCCGGTATGTTCACGATGGACCAGGTTCCGGACGAAGCGAACATAGTCATGATCGCCACCGGCACCGGCCTGGCGCCCTATATGAGCATGCTCACCACGCACCTGACCTGTGGCCCGCAGCAGCGGCACATTGCCGTGTTACACGGCGCGCGCCATTCCTGGGAACTGGGCTATCGTGCAGAGCTGGAAAACCTGATGCACCTCTGCAGTAACTTCGCCTATGTGCCGATCATCAGCCGTCCCAGCGACGAGCCCGTGCGATGGACGGGGTTCGGCGGCCACGTGCAGGATCTGTGGCGGCGGGGAGTGATCGCGGAAGCCTGGGGCTTTGAGCCCAGTCCGACCGACACGCACATTTTTCTATGCGGCAGCCCGGCAATGATCGACCAGACCGAGGAAATGCTCTGCGCCGAGGGCTATCGCGAGCACACACGCAAGGAACCAGGACAGATACACGTAGAACGCTACTGGTAGTGATCTAATCTTTCGATTTGTCGCCAGCGCAAAGGAGGGTTATATGCCCGTGAATGTCGAGATTCCGGTCGAAAAGTGGTCCGGCAGCGTCCGCCCGATCACGCTGGGCGCGACAGCCGCCGAGGGGGGCACGCGCAGCCACACCGTCACGATTGGCGGCGAGACCGCCCTGCCCTTCCTGGGTTTTGAGGGCAAGATGCCGCACCGTCCGCAGATTGCGGTCGAAGTGCGTACCGGCAACCCATCTGAAGAGTGGCCTGAACCCCTCCTGCGCGCCTGGGGGGCGGTGGTGGGCGATCCCGCGGCGTGGGCTCATGCGGCTGAAGCGGCCAGCGCCGATCTCATCCTCCTGCAATTGACGGCAACTGACCATGCCGGTCTGCGGATGACGGCCGCGGCGGCGCGTAAGGTCGCGCGCTCAGTGCTTGGCGCAACCGGGCTGCCGCTGATCGTCGTCGGTCCCGGCCAGGCTGAACTGGACAACGAGTTGCTGGTGGCGGTAGCCGAAGAATGCGTAGGCGAGCGACTGGTTCTTGGTCCCTGCGAGGACAAGAACTACCGCACCATCGTCGCGGCGGCGTTGGCGCACGGCCATCTCGTGACCAGCAAAACCCCCATGGACGTCAACCTGGCCAAACAGTTGATCATCCTCATCCGCGACATGGGCCTGCCTCTCGAACGCATCGTGATGGATCCGACCACTGGCGCGTTGGGTTATGGCATGGAATATGGCTATAGTGTCATGGAGCGCCTGCGCCTGGCTGCTCTCCAGGGCGATGGCATGACCCAGCAGCCGATGATCGTGACCCCGGGCGAAGAGGCCTGGCGGACCAAGGAAGCGCGCGCCGGTGAAGGCGTGCCGGCTGCCTGGGGCAGCTGGGACGATCGAGCCGTCAATTGGGAAGTAGTCACCGCCGCTCCGTTGGTTGAAGCCGGCGCTGATGTCATCGTCCTGCGCCACCCGGCCGCCATCGAGCGCATCAAGAAGATGATTGCTGAGCTGATGCCGGCGTAACGGCGTAAAGGAGGATCCCCATGGCAATTTCCGGTCTGGATATCTATAAACTTCTTCCGAAAACTAACTGCAAGGAATGTGGCTTTCCGACCTGCCTGGCGTTCGCCATGAAACTGGCCGCCAAGCAAGCTGATCTGTCAGCCTGTCCCTATGTGAGCGAAGAGTCCAAATCCAAGCTTTCCGCCGCCTCGGCGCCCCCCATTCGCCTGGTAACGATTGCCGCCGACGGGCACAAGATCGAGGCGGGCAACGAGACCGTGTTGTTCCGGCATGAGAAGACCTTCTACCATCCTACAGGCCTTCTGGTACGCATTCAGGATAGCCTGCCGGCCGAGCAGGTGGCCGCGACCGCCAAGGCTGTGGCCGATTATAAAGTGGACTATGTGGGTATCAGCCTGCACCTGGACGGTCTCGCGGTGGAAGCCACTTCTGGGGACGCCTCGAAGTTCGCAGCAGCCGTGGCTGCCGCCCGCCAGGCGGGCAGTCTGCCGCTGGTCCTGATCAGCGAAGATCCGCTGGTGATGGCTGCCGGTCTGGCCAAAACGACCGGCGCCACTCCCCTCATCTGCGCGGCCACTGCCGCCAATTGGGAAGCTATGGCGAAGCTGGCCAAAGAGCATAAGGCGCCCCTGGTCGTGCGCGCCGATACGATCTCCGGTCTGGCGGAACTGACTGAGAAATTGGTCGCTGCCGGCGTCGAAGATCTTGTCCTCGATCCGGTGGCGCGCGGCTTCAATGGTTCGCTGGCAGTCTTGACCCAGGTCCGCCGGCTGGCGCTGAAGAAGGGCGTGAGGGCGGTAGGCTACCCGACCGTCGCTTTCCCTTACTTGGGCCAGTCCGACCCCTGCATGGAGACGATCCTGGCTGCTCAGCAGATCGCGAAGTACGCCGGTTTTGTCGTGCTCAGCCGGTTTGGCCCTGCCGAGATCTACCCGCTCTTGGTGCTGCGCCAGAACATCTTTACCGATCCGCAGAAGCCGATCCAGGTTGAGCCGGGTATCTACCCGATCAACAAGCCGGGCGTCGACTCTCCGGTGCTGATCACGACCAATTTCTCCATTACCTACTTCGCAGTCGCCAACGAGGTGGAGAGCAGTGGGCAGCCGGCCTGGCTGCTGGTGGCCGATGCCGAAGGCATGAGCGTCCTGACTGCCTGGGCGGCCGGCAAGTTCGATGCCGATCGGATTGCCAAGACCGTGAAGAACACCGGCATTGCGGACAAGGTTTCGCATCGCAAGGTCCTCATCCCCGGCCATGTCGCCGTTCTAATGGGCGAGCTGGAAGAGGAGTTGCCGGGTTGGGAGATCAAGGTCGGCCCGCGCGAGGCGGTTGATCTGCCGCGCTACTTGAAGACCAACTGGTAAAATCCGTATTACGGGGGCCACCTGACCAGGTCAGGCGGTCCCCGCGCAGTTGAGTTGCGGGGTTTTGATCCTGGCATGATGACGCGCGTCATGGCATCTGGAGGCCAAAGAGACATAATCTAGGATGATAGGGTTCTGAGCAGAAAGCTTCGTGCTCAGCGCCAACGAGTACGAGGCGCATAAAGGTAGGAAGTGCGTATCATGTACAGGATTCTTGAGAAACAGGATTTGAGTGAGGCCGTCAAGCTGTTCGTGGCTGAGGCTCCTCAAGTCGCGCGCAAGGCGAGGGCCGGTCAGTTCGTGATCGTGCGCAACGACGATCATGGGGAGCGCATCCCGTTGACGATCGCCGATTACAATCGCGAGGCGGGAACGATCACGCTGGTGGTGCAAGAAGTGGGGAAGTCCACTATGCAGATGGGCAAGCTCAAGGCGAGCGATTCGTTCGCGACCATCGCCGGGCCGTTGGGCCACCCGACCGAGATCGAAAACTATGGCACGGTGATATGTGTCGGCGGCGGGGTCGGCATTGCCCCCGTCTTCCCCATCGCGCGGGCCCTTAAGGAAGCCGGCAACACCGTTATTTCCATCATCGGCGCACGCAACCGCAGCCTGCTCTTCTGGGAAGAGCGCATGCGCTCGGTTTCGGATGAGTTGGTGGTTTGCACTGACGACGGCTCGTACGGGCGTAAGGCGTTAGTGACCGAACCGCTAAAGGAGTTGCTGGAAGCGCGCCCGGGGCGCATCAATCGCATCTGGGCCATCGGGCCGGCGATCATGATGAAGTTCGTGGCTCAGACCACCAGGCCGTACAATGTGCCGACCATCGTCAGCCTCAACACGGTCATGATCGACGGCACCGGCATGTGTGGCGGCTGCCGCGTGGTGCTGCAAGACGGTGCGCAATTCGTGTGCGTGGACGGTCCGGAGTTTGACGGCCACAAGGTGGACTGGAACAGCCTTATGTCTCGCCTGGCCTTCTACCGAGACGAAGAAAGGCAGGCCGTCGAGCACTGGCAGCACGTCTGCAATCTCGAACAGGTCCCTGGCGGGGAGGTGGCTTGATGGCTCCGCTTGCTGCTAAAGAACGCATGAAGATCGCCCGTCAGGACATGCCGGTTCAGGAAGCCGACGTGCGCGCGGGCAATTTTGATGAAGTTGCCTTGGGGTTCACGCTGGAATTGGCCCGCATGGAGGCGGAGCGCTGCTTACAGTGCGCTCGTCCGCAATGTGTCGACGGCTGTCCGGTGGGAGTGCAGATTCCCGAGTTTATCAAAGCCCTGCGCGATGGCGATATGGTCGCGGCTGTGCAAGCGATGAAGGCCAAGAACAACCTGCCTGCTATCTGCGGGCGCGTTTGCCCTCAGGAAGTGCAGTGCGAGTCACGCTGCCTGGTCGGCCTCAAGAATCAACCGGTGGCCATTGGACGCCTGGAGCGCTTCGTCGGCGATTTTGAGCTGCGCTCGCGCAGCTGTCCTCCTACCCGGGGAGCCAGCACCGGCAAGAAAGTGGCCGTGGTAGGTTCTGGCCCGTCTGGCCTGACCTGTGCAGTGGACCTGGCTCGCCTGGGTCACAGTGTGACCATCTTCGAATCCCTGCAGAACCCGGGTGGCGTCCTGGTGTACGGCATTCCCGAGTTCCGCTTGCCCAAGGCCGTCATCAACGCCGAGATTGAGTTTGCTGCGGGCTGCCTGGAAATTGACATCCGCACCGACTACGTGATCGGGCGCACCCTGACGATTGGCGAGTTGCTACAGGAATACGATGCCGTGTTTATGGGGACCGGGGCGGGCCTGCCTTCCTTTATGCGTATCCCCGGTATCAACTTTAACGGCGTTCTGTCGGCCAATGAGTTTCTGACCCGGGTTAACCTGATGAAGGGCTATCAGTTCCCTCAGTACGATACCCCGGTCAAGATAGGGCGGAAGGTGGCTGTGGTCGGCGCGGGCAACGTAGCCATGGACGCCGCGCGCTGCAGCCTGCGCCTGCAGACTCAGCATGCCCGGCTTAACGGCCAGCAGCCGGGTGAGGTGCACGTCGTGTACCGCCGCTCGCGCGATGAGGTGCCGGCCCGCCTGGAAGAAGTGCATCATGCCGAAGAGGAAGGGATCATCTTTGACTTCCTGACCAACCCGATCGAGATCTTCGGCGACGAGCGCGGTAATGTGCGCGGCATGCGTTGTATCCGCCAGCAACTAGGCGAGCCTGACGCGTCGGGCCGCCGCTCGCCGGTACCGATCCCCGGCTCGGAATTCGACATGGACGTAGATACCGTCATCATGGCCCTGGGTACGAGCCCGAACCCGCTGGTATTCGTGGACGCAGAGGGCCTGCAGCGGACGCGCCACGGGACCGTGGTGGCGGACCAGGATTCAGGCCGTACTACTATGCCGAAGGTCTGGGCCGGCGGTGACGTCGTGACCGGCGCAGCCACTGTGATCAGCGCCATGGGGGCCGGCAAACGCGCCGCGGCCGATATCGATCACTTCTTGCAGGGCGATTCGGCCTGGTGAGACGGTGAGCTTTTGACTTTGACATAATTCTGGAGGCCAACTCTGGCCAATCATACGATCCACTTCACCCCCGGCGACATCAGCGTGCAGGTCCCCAGCGGGAGCCTGTTGGCCGATGCTGCACTGCAGGCCGGCTTCTCTCTGAACCAGCCTTGCGGTGGACAGGGTCGCTGTGGCCGATGTGCTGTCCGGATCGACGACGCGCGTAGCGCTATCCGGCGCCGCTCTACCTTGCGCCTGTCCAAGGAGGATGTGGCTGCCGGCTATGCCCTGGCCTGCCAGACCGTGATCGAGGGCGATGCCTGGGTTGAGGTCCCTGAGCAGGAGACGATCGAACGCCGGCTCGTCACGCAGAAGGCGGCCCGGCGAATCGAGCTTCCCTTTGATTACGACGTCGCCCGACACCAGTCGGTGCGGCGTTATTTCCTCTGGCTCGACTCACCCAGCCTGGCCGACCAGACCGACGATTGGTCGCGCATCTCTCGCGCCCTCGCGGGCGAAGGTGTGCAAGAAATCTCGGCCGCTCTGCCCGTACTGCAAGGCATTGGCCGGACCTTGCGCGACGCCGACTGGCACGTGACCGCAATCGTGTCCCTCGATAGTTGGGACTACCCGCAGGGCCCGGCCCGACTGCTGGCCCTGTTGCCCGGGGACCAATCTGATTGCAGTTACGGCGCGGCTGTCGATATCGGCACGACTACCGTCACCGTCTGGGTGGTGGATCTGCTCCGTGGAGAGGTAGCGGGCCAGGCGGCTGATTACAACGGTCAGATCGTGCGCGGCGAGGACGTCATCTCGCGCATCATCTATGCCGGCAAGGGTAACAACCTGGCTGAGATGCAGGCCTTGGTCGTCGGCACGATCAATCGGCTGCTCGAGGCTGCCTGCACCCAGGCAGGCACAGCGCCTGATCAGGTCTTTAAGGTCGCCATTGCCGGCAACACCACGATGATTCACCTGTTGCTCGCCATCCCGCCCGAGGCAATCCGCCTGGCGCCCTACGTGCCGGCCGTCAACCAGGCGCCGGTGCTGACCGCCGCGGACCTGGGCCTGGTCGCGCACCCACAGGCGGTGGTGGATTGCCTGCCCGGCGTCGCCAGCTACGTGGGCGCCGACATCAGCGCCGGTGTGTTGAGCACACAGATGGACGAGGCGGAAGACCTGACGCTGTTCATCGATATCGGCACCAACGGCGAGACCGTCCTAGGCACGCACGACTGGCTGATTACCTGTGCCTGCTCCGCGGGTCCTGCCTTCGAGGGCGCGGGTGTCGAGCACGGCATGCGCGCTACCACCGGCGCGATCGAAGAGGTATGGGTCAATTCCGGCGACGGCGAGCCGACCTATCGCGTTATCGGGCGCCTGGGCGAGCGGCCGCGCGGCATCTGCGGTTCCGGCCTGCTTTCGTTGCTGGCCGAGTTGTTCATCACCGGTGTGATGGACAAGCGCGGTAACCTGAACCTGGATCTCCCCCCGGGGCCGGATGGCCGCCGCCGAGTGCGCGAGGGCGCGCATGGCCCGGAATACGTCGTGGCCTGGGGTGAGGAAAGTGCGCATGGCCGTGACATCGTGCTATCGAAGATTGATATCGACAACCTGATGCGGGCCAAGGCCGCCATCTACGCCGGGTTCAACATGATGGCCCAGAGTGTGGGCGTGGATCTCGCCGATGTCTCACAGATGTTGATCGGCGGCTCCTTTGGCCAGTATATCAACGTTGAGAAGGCGGTGCAAATTGGCCTGCTGCCCGACTTGCCGGCCCCGCCCGGCAGCGCATCCCCTTGGGATCGCTTCCACTTCATGGGTAACACCGCCATCCGCGGTGCTTACATGGCCCTGTTGCGCCGCGACGCGCGTGCGCGCCTGACCGATATTGTCGGCAAGATGACTTATCTCGAGCTCTCGGCAGACAATAGCTTTTACGATGCCTTCACCTCTGCCCTGTTCCTGCCTCACACCGACATGAGCCGTTTCCCGTCGGTGGAGGCAACGCTGGCCGCGCGCGCTGATGCGCTGCAGGCTGCTGGTACATAGGAGGAAGAATATGGCTGTGGAGACCGCCGAGCAACTGGCCCTTTATCGCCGCCTGATCACTTTGCAGAACGGGATGCGTGTACTGCTCCGGCCGCTCATACCAAAAGACCGGGATGCCCTCGTGGCCCTGTTCACCACCCTGCCCGCGGAGGAGATTTCGTACTTCCGCAGCGCGGTGGCCAACCCAGCCCTCGTGGCCGCCTGGGCGGAGAACGTGGACTACACGCGCATCTTCCCCTTAGTCGCGGTGGTCGGCGATCGCATCGTCGGCAACTCGACGCTGCACCTGGGCCAGAACTATACCCGGCATGTGTCCGAGATCCGCATTTTCCTCGCCAAAGAGTTTCGGCGCTGCGGTATCGGCAAGGCCATGCTCAAATCGCAGATTGAGATCGCCCGCCGCGTGGGACTGCGCCAGCTTATTGCCGAAATCGTCGAGAACCAGCCCCAGGTGATCCACGCCTTTGAAGATGTGGGTTTCGAACGGGTGGCAGCGCTCAAAGACATGTTCATGACCCCTGACGGAGACACGTTGGACATGATCATGCTCGTTAATTACCTAAAGCGTTCTGCCGATGAATTCTAAGGAGTTTTAATGACTGTTACTATCGCCGTAGCCGGAAAGGGCGGAACCGGCAAGACAACGCTTTCCGGGCTGCTGGTGCGTTACCTGGTCCAGCGCGAGGCGGGCAAGGTCCTCGCGATCGACGCGGATCCGAGCAGCAACCTGCACCTGGTGTTGGGCCTGCCTTTGAACCAGACTGTAGGCGACATACGCGAGGAAGCGCGCGAAGGTGTGACTGCCGGGATGTCGCGCCAGGATTGGCTGAGCTATGCGGTGCGTATGGCCGTCGAGGAGGGCGACGATTGCGACCTGTTGGCGATGGGGCGCCCCGAGGGACAGGGCTGTTATTGCGCGGCCAATCATATGCTGCGTTCGGTAGTCGACGGCATCGGCGCGGGCTACGACTATATTGTGATGGATAACGAGGCCGGCATGGAGCACTTGAGCCGGCGCACCACGCGCGACGTTGACCATCTGTTGCTGGTCACCGATGCCAGCCAGCGCGGGTTGGCTGCTGCCGAGGCGATGGTCGCTCTCAGCAAAGAGCTGGATATCAACGTCAGGCAGCGCTACCTGATTGTCAACCGCGTGCTGGGCCAGCTGTCCGATAGCTTCAGAGCCCGCATCGACGCGATGGGTGTCCCACTGCTGGCCATCGTGCCTTACGATGCTCAGCTGGTCGAGTTCGACGGCGAAGGCCGCCCGCTGGTCGACTTGCCCGCCGACGCGCCTGTCAGCCGTGCCGTAGAAGCGATCGCGCAGACCTTGCTAGGCAAATAGGTCTGGCAAAATCGGTCTGGTCAACCACGTCTGGACAACGTTGGCACGGACCCACCGATATAAAGTATACTGAGAGCAGTCCAAAGGAGGAATCCCTTATGAAGATCATCGGCGAAAACATTCACATCATGTCCCCGAAGGTGAAGGAAGCCGTTGCCGCCCGCGACAAGAAGTTCTTCCAGGAGTCGGCTGTCCGGCAGGTCGAGGCGGGCGCCTGGGCATTGGACCTGAACATTGGCCCGCAGAAGAAGGCGGGAACCGAGATCTTGCCGTGGCTGGTGCAGGCGGTGCAGGAAGTAGTCGATGTCCCGCTCAGCCTGGACACGACCAATCTGGCAGCTATCGAGGAAGCGTGCAAGGTCTGCAAGCAGCAGCCGATCATCAACTCCACCTCGGCTGAGGCCGAGCGCCTGGAGCGGGTGCCGCTGATCGCCAAGAAGTACAACACCCGCCTGATCGCCCTGACCATGGAGGCCGAGGGCATCCCGGTCAGCGCCGAAGCACGCGTCAATATTGCGCTGGAAAAACTGTTGCCGCGTGCCGAAGAAGTCGGTCTGCCCATCACCGACGTCCTCATCGACCCCCTGGTGCTCACAGTGAGCGGCTGCCAGCAATACGTGCCCGAATGCATCGAAGCCGTGCGGATCCTCCAGGTTGCCGGTGATCCGCCGCCCGGCGTGCAGGTTGGCCTGAGTAACGTTTCTAATGCAGTGCCGAACGAGATGCGCCCCCTGATCAACCGGGTCTATTGCGTCATGCTGATGGGTGCGGGCCTGAATACCATGATCGGTGATCCGTTGGACCATCAGCAGAATCAGTTCATCCGCATCGTGGAGCAGCGCGACTGCAGCACCTCGCTGGGGCAATTGCTCCTCAATCTGTATGATGCAGTCGCGGCCGGCGAAGAATTGAGCCAGGACGCCGTCGACTTCAGTGACCCTGACCAACTGGCCATCTGGAAAACGGTTCAGATTCTGCTGAACAAGGTGATATACGCAGATTCATATCTGCGAGTCTAGGATCTCTTCTGGTTTTGCGAAAACCGCTGCCGCCCACAAAACCGAAAAGGAGATGTGGCATGAACATTCCCAAGACGCAACCTGACATTGAAACCCGTCTGGCCAAAGCGCAGAAGCCGTCAGCGGATGCGATGAAGCTGCACCCGTTCTACCGGGGCAAGATCGAGACGGGGATCAAGGTCGCGATCCGCTCGGTGGACGATTTTGCGATCTGGTACACGCCCGGGGTGGCGGCGTCGTGCCGGGCGATCCAGCGGGACCCGGCGCTGGTGTACGAGCACACGAGCAAGTGGAACACGGTGGCGGTGGTCTCGGACGGGACACGGGTGCTCGGTTTGGGGGACATTGGGCCGAAGGCCGGGCTACCGGTGATGGAGGGGAAGGCGCTGCTGTTCAAGTACCTGGGTGGGGTGGATGCGGTGCCGCTGATGCTCGACACGAAGGATCCGGATGAGATCATCCACACGGTGCTGATGTTGCAGCCGGGGTTCGGGGGTGTGAACCTGGAGGACATCTCGCAGCCGAAGTGTTTTCGGGTGCTGGACACGTTGCGGGAGAAGGCGGAGATCCCGATCTGGCACGACGACCAGCAGGGGACGGCGTGCGTGACGGTGGCGGGGCTGCTGAATGCGTTGAAGATCGTAGGCAAGCCCGTGAACGAGGTGCGGATGGTGTTCATCGGGTCGGGGGCCGCGAACGTGGCGATCAGCCGGCTGTGCTTCAAGGCGGGGGTGGACCCGGCGAAGGCGCTGATGGTGGATTCGAAGGGGATCCTGGGGCGGGGACGGGAGGACATCTACCAGCGGCGGGCGGAGTACGTGGACAAGTGGCGGCTGTGCGAGATCACGAACGCCGAGGGGCGGCAGGGTGGGATTGCGGAAGCCCTGGTGGGGGCGGATGTGTGCATGGCCTGCAGCCGGCCGGGGCCTGGGACGATCAAGCCGGAGTGGGTGAGCGCGATGGCGCACGATGCGATCGTGTTCGCCTGCGCCAACCCGGTGCCGGAGATCTGGCCGTGGGAAGCGGAGGCGGCCGGGGCGGCGATCGTGGCAACGGGGCGGTCTGACTTTCCGAACCAGGTGAACAACTCGCTGGGTTTCCCGGGGATCTTCCGTGGGACGTTGGACGTGCGGGCCAAGACGATCACGGACGAGATGTGCATCGCGGCGGCGGAAGCGCTGGCGGGCTCGGCGCCGGACAGGGGTCTGGACCCGCAATGCATCCTGCCGGTGATGACCGAATGGGAAGTGTTCGCCCGGGAGGCGGTGGCGGTGGGGATGAAGGCGCAGGAGCAGGGGATCGCCGGGCTGGCGTTATCGGCCGACGAGTTGTACCGCCATGCCGCCGACATGATCCACCGTTCCCGGCATATCACCGAGGCGATGATGGAACAGGGGTTCATCGAGCAACCCCCGGCCGATTGAGAAAACTGAAGCATTGCCAGTAGTAATCACAAAGAAAGTGAGGCGCTACTATGTACGATCTCATTATCATCGGTGGCGGCCCGGCTGGGTTGACTGCTGCGATCTACGCAATCCGTAAACGCATGAACTGCTTGCTGATCAGCCCGGATCTGGGCGGCAAGGCCAATCTGCGCATGGTCATCGAGGGAGGCACAACCTACCAGGTGATCAACGGTTCGGACATCGTGCGCCGCTTTCGGGGCGAGTTGGAATACCTGGAATTCGCGCGGCTATTGGAGAAAGTCACCCATCTGGAAAAGGCCGGCGATCATTTCGCCCTCACCACTGACAGCGGCCGCCAATTTGAGGCCAAGTCCGTCATCCTGTCGATGGGCGCCGACCCCGTCCGCTTGAACGTGCCCGGGGCCGACAGTTACTTCATGCGCGGCGTGGCCTATTCGACCGTGAGCTATGCTCCTCTGTATATGGATAAGCAGGTGGCCGTGGTCGGCTCTAACGGCATGGCGCTGCGCGGCGCCGCGGAACTGGCGCAGATCGCGTCCAAAGTGCACCTGATCGCCCCCGATCATGGCGAACTGGACTCCAATCTGGGACGCCGTGTGCTTGCCTCCAAGCGTGTCACGCTCTATGAGGGCTGGCAGCCCGAATCGGTGGCCGGCGATAGCGAAGTGCGCCAACTCGTGATCAGTTCACCCTCTGCGGAGCAGTGTACGCTGGACGTCGATGCCGTTTTTGTCGAGCTCGGCCTGGTTCCGCGTACCGGGTTGGTCGAGGGTTGGGTGGAGCTGGACGAGCAGAAGCGTATCGTCACCAGTTGCGGCACCGAAACCAGCGTCCCTGGCCTCTTCGCCGCCGGCGACATCACTCACCTCCCTGCGGAGCAGGTGCTGATTGCCATCGGCGAAGGCGCTAAGGCAGCGCTCAACGCCTACGAGTATTTGCTGAACGGATGAGGTGACGTGCTATGACTGCCAAGCTGATCGACGGCACTGCAATTGGCGCCGATGTGCGCCGCGAGGTGACAGAGCAAGTGGCTGCGCTCAAAGCGCAGGGCGGCATCGTGCCCAACCTGTCGGTCGTGCTGGTGGGCGATGACCCGGGCTCCCAGAGCTATGTAAGCTCGAAGGGCAAAGCCTGCACTCAAGCCGGTATGGATTCGGTCACGCATCGCCTGCTCGCGACCGCCAGCCAGGCTGAGGTCGAGCATCTTGTCGCGTCGCTGAACGCCGACCCGCACGTCAACGGCATCCTGGTGCAGTTGCCGCTTCCCAAAGGATTGAACGAGGAAGCGGTGCTGAACGGGATCAGCCTCGATAAAGATGTGGACGGCTTCCATCCCATTAATATCGGCCGGCTGGTCATGAAGGGGCGTGTGCCTCTGTTTGTGCCTTGCACCCCTGCCGGCTGCATCATCTTACTGGAGCGCAGTGGCGTGCCGATCGCCGGAGCCACGGCAGTCGTGCTCGGGCGCAGCAACATCGTCGGCATTCCCGTCGCGGCCCTACTGAACAATCGCGATGCGACCGTCACGATCTGCCATAGCCGCACGCCGAACATAGCCGAGGTTGTACGCCGGGCCGACATCCTTGTGGCGGCTATCGGCAAGCCCGAATACGTGCGCGGAGATTGGATCAAGCCAGGCGCCGCGGTCATCGACGTGGGCATCAACCGCGTTGAAGATCCATCCGCCAAGCGCGGCTACCACCTGGTCGGTGATGTCTGCTTCAGCGAAGTCGTGCAAGTCGCTGGCGCAATCACTCCTGTTCCCGGCGGCGTCGGACCTATGACCATCGCCATGCTGCTGGCGAACACCTTGCACGCGTTCAAGCTGCAGCACGAGCGCGCTTGAGGGCGACTAAATAGACGAAGGACGAAACCCATGTCAATACGTACATATCTACAGGACCATCCCGCACCTCTCGTTTGGGCCTGGCAACTCGCCGAGAAAATACTACCGCGTATGCGGCCTCTGTTCGAACGCCTGGGGATGGAGCGGTCGTCCGCCATCGTGAAGTTGCCCGAGGAAATCTTCAAAGGCTCGATCTTCAATTGCCAGGATTGTGCCCAGTGCATCCTGCATTACAATGGCATGACCTGCCCGATGAACTGTCCCAAGCAGTTGCGTAACGGTCCGTGTGGCGGGGTGCGTCTGAACGGCAAGTGCGAGGTCAAGCCGGAGATGGACTGCGTGTGGGTCAAAGGCTACGAGCGCTCGCGCAAAACTCGATACGCTCACGAATTCTACCGGCTCAACCCGCCGGTCGACTGGCGTCTGGATGGCCTGGCTTCCTGGGTGACGTTCGCCATGGGGCGCGACCAGATCACGACGGGCGCTGAGAACGGCATCCGCTACGCCACTGAAGCCGTAAGAACGGGCAGAAAACCGGCTCCCGCGGCGCCGAAGGAGGAGAAATGAACGGCGTTATCCCGACTCCCGTTCCTCCCGCGCCGCCCGTCAACACCGGCTTGACCGGAGCCAATGCTAATCTGGCGAAGGTGCTGGCTGCCGGCCACTTTGCAGTCTGCGTCGAGGTCTCGCCGCCGGTTGGTCCCAACGCTGAAGCTGTGCAGAAACAGATTAACCTGCTCAAAGGCTACGGCGACGCCTACAACGTGACTGATAACCAGTCGGCGACCGTGCACATGTCCAGCCTGGCGGTCAGCATCATGCTCAAGCAGGCCGGCCTGGAACCGATCGTGCAATTCACCTGCCGCGACCGCAATCGCCTGGGTCTGCAGGCCGACATGCTCGGCGCGGCAGCCTTCGGCATCAACCACATACTCTGCCTGACCGGTGACCATCCCATTTGGGGCGATCACCCACAGTGCAAAAGCGTCTATGACATGGACTCCGTTAACCTGATCCGCATGGCGCGCATGATGCGCGACTGGCGGGTTTTCGAGAACGGCAAGAACATCCCGAAGCTTGCGCCCGACTTCTTCATTGGCGCAGTCGAGAATCCATTCGCTCCGCCTTTCGAATACCGGCCAATGCGGGTGGCGAAGAAGATCGTCGCCGGGGCCCAGTTCATCCAGACGCAACTCATCTTCAATGTGGACCGCTTCCGCGAGTTCATGAAGCGCGTCGTGGACCTGGGTCTGCACGAGCAGGTGGCGATCCTGGCCGGCGTGGGCCCGATCAAGTCGCTGAAAGTGGCCGAGTTCATGGCCAACGAAGTGGCAGGCGTCGAGATTCCGCAGTCAATCATTGACCGGCTGAGCCCGCTCTCGAAAGAAGATCAGGCCAAGGCCGGATTGGACCTGTGCTGCGAGGTCGCCAACCAGGTGCGCGAGATTGAAGGCGTCCGCGGCCTGCACGTCATGGCCGTGAACTGGCCGGATGCCGTCCCGCAGGTGGTCAAGAACCTGGGTCTGTTCCCGCGACCGGTGGTCTGACCTTCGCCGAGTCCATCTTCGCTCGCCTGACCGGCTTCGAACGAATATCAGGAAAGATCGAACGGGCGCCCTTGGCTGAGTGGCGCCCGTTCTCTTATTAATGTTAGACTCATCGCTGATTCCGCTGAATGTCCGCGGAACTATGTGGTCGCCCAAAACGGCTATTGATACAGGCCCATTAAGTGATATGCTATATTCTCTGGTAGGTCTCTTTGATAGACCAGGAGGGAGAGCACCGTGAAGCAACTACGTATCTTGCTCGTCGTCGGCATCATGCTCCTGACACTGGGCGCCGCCCCGGCAATCGCGTCCTCAACGCCCGCTGGCCCGGTTCCCGCTTCTCTAGCGCCTGCTTCTATGGCGCCCACGGACTGTGGTCCCGTTTACACGGTTAAATGGGGCGATTCGCTGAACACAATCGCGATGCGCTGCGGCATTACCATCCTGGCGCTGTTGGACTCCAACCCGGGCATCACCAACCCGAACCGCATATTCGCCGGCCAGAGGCTTAACATCCCGGGCGGCACGCCGCCGCCGCCTCCGGCTCCCGGACCGGCCACGTACGTAGTCAAGCGCGGCGATACGCTGGGAACGATTGCGTACCGGTTCCACACGACCGTCGCGGCGCTGATGAAGGCCAACCCGCTCATCGGGAACCCTAACCGTATTTACCCGGGACAGGTCATCAAGCTGCCCGTCACGCCGGAGCCGCCTACGCCACCCGGGCCGCCGAGCTTCACCAGAGTGCAGGTCCCTCTGATCGCTATGAGTACCAACGGTCCCGTGGGCTGTGGCGACACAGTGGTGATGGTGACCCGTAATGTATCGGCGACGATCGCGCCGCTGACCGCAGCCGTCCAGCAGTTGCTCTCAATCCATGACCGGTTCTACGGCCAATCGGGCCTCTATGACCCGCTCTACAATGCCTACCTGGCCGTGCAGAGCGTGACGATCAACAACGGTTTGGCGATCATCAAGCTGACCGGGAAGCTTAGCCTGGGCGGCGAGTGCGATGATCCGCGTGTTGCCGCGCAGTTCGACGCGCTCGGCCACCAGTTCTCGTCGGTGCAGAAGGTGCAGGTGTTCATCAACGGCACGCCGCTGGAGAACCTGCTCGGCGGCAAGGGTGTCTGATAGGCATCCTCGCTCATTACCTTGATTCGTCTGGCCTAAGGTTTGCGGACCCGAAGGGTGACCGGCGCCCTTCGGGTTTCGTGCTGTCTGGAGGTAGGCCGGTGTCCTGCGTACTGCTGTCCATCGGCAAGAGGGCGGCATCTGCGGCATCTTTCGAGAAGGGTTGCTGAGGCATGAATGTCGAGGAACTCCTCGAGCTGTTCGATTGGCAGCAACGGCGTGAAGTCGAGTATTTCGGATTGGTCCGCGAGATTGAGACCGGAGTCGTGCGCCAGGCGCCGGCGCCTGGGCAAAAAGGGGACGGCTGCATCATCTGGTCCAACCTGGGCGAAGCGGATGTAGATGAAGTCATCCGGCGTGACTTTCGTTTGCTGACGGTGGATGCCGGCGACCTGAGTCGTCCGATCCTCGGGAAACTTGGCTTCCGGGTGATCACCCATGCCCAGGTTTGCCGCTGGCATCCCGATTTATGGTAGAATAAGGCGTAGGCCGAGGTTGTGGCCCAGCTAGGTCTATCCGCCAGGTTTTGCCGATGTGACCCGGAGCGTGATCTGTGGAAAGCCATCGCATCTATTCACTGCGAGCGCGTGAGATCATGAATCCCGACATCGTCATGGTTTCGCCGCTGTCGACAGTCTATGAGGCCGTGCAGAAGATGATTGGGCACGGCTGCCAGGTGGTCATTGTGGACCGCGCGGACGAGAGCGATGCTTACGGCATTCTTACGTACCAGGAAGTTGCCTACCGGGTTATGACCAAGTCACTGGAGCCCATGCGCGTACGTGTCGGCGACATCATGGTCAAGCCGCTAATCGTGGTCAACCCTAACTTGCGATTGCCGTTCATCGCCCAATTCTTTGCTAACACTAACATCCAGAACGCGCCCGTGATCGAAGAGCACGCGCTGGTGGGCATCATCACGACCTGCGACCTGGCGCGCGCCCTGGTAAGTGACGAAAACAGCGACACCTGAGACGCATCACGTCCCTATCCCACTTCAAGGAGGAAGTACATGAACTTCGGTTGGAGCAAAGAAGAACAGATGTGGCGCCGCACTGTGCGGGATTTCGCGCAGAAGAAGATCACGCCTCGCTCGCGGGAGATCGACAGCACCGGCCACATCCCGGATGAGACCATTCACGACCTGGCCGAGATGGGGCTCTTGGCGCCGACGGTCTCTGAGGAATACGGCGGTATGGGCATGGGTGTGACGATGGCCGCCATCGCCGCCGAAGAACTGGGGCGGGCCGAGATCAGCCTGGCCTTGCCGGTGCTATACCTCGTCGAGGCCGCCTGGGGTTTCATTTTCGATCGCTACGCCTCGCCGGAGCTGAAGAAGGAAATCTTGCCTGGGGTCACCGCCGGCAAGTCTTTCCTGGGCATTGCGGCGACCGAGCCGGGCGGCGGCTCCGACATTTCCGGCGCCACGCGCTGTAAAGCCGAGCAGAAGGACGGTGGTTGGCTCCTCAACGGCGAGAAAATGTATATCAGCGGCATCCGCGAAGAACTCAAAATGGGCGGTTGTCACATGACTCTCGTACGCACCGATCCCAGCGCGGCGCACCGTGGTTTCACTTTCTTTGCGGTACCGCTCAAAGATAATCCGTTTGTTACCACCACGCTGGTTGAAGATTGGGGACGCCAGGGTATCTCGACCGGTGGCTTCAACATGGAAAACCTGCAGCTCTCGGACAAAAACCGCATCGGCGAGGCTAACCGCGGCTTCTACTATGCTATGGAGGGCTTCACCTTCGCCCGCATCCTCATCGGCGCGACCTGCGTCGGGGCCGCGGATGCCGGGCTGCAGATGGGCGTGAGTTACATCAAGCAACGCCAGTCCTTCGGCCATCCGCTGGCTTCTTACCAGGGCATCTCATTCCCGGCCGCCGAACGCTCGACCGATATCGAGACCGCCCGCCTGCTGACCTACAAAGCGGCCTGGATGGCCGACGAAATGTATACCCGCAATGCCTACAAGCATAAGGAAGTGGCCCTGGCGGCGGCTATGGCCAAGCTGCGGGCGCCCGTGATGGCCTTTGAGACCTTGAACGAGGTGGCCAACTGGCTGGGCGCGATGGGCTATACCAAAGAGTATCCCATCGAAATGGGCATCCGAGGCGTGCGCTCCTACTCCATTGGCGCCGAGGGCGCCATGAACATCATGCGCATGATCATCGCACGTGAGCTGATCGGCGAAGAGTACAAGCAGTAAGTCCGCTGCGTGCTGCGTGAGGGTTGGTTGTTGACAACGACCCTGTCCTACCATCCCTCACGCAGCACGCGGCCCACCTGACGCACTAACCCCACCATGACCCAACCCGATCCACACCGTCGCTTCCAGATCGCTCTTGAACGTGCCCGCGCTGACTGGGCGGCCGCCGACCCTGGGCTGTCCGCCGGGCTGTCCGGTTGCGTGCTCAGCCCGCAGGGCATCGTCTTGCCTTTTTTCCGCGCCTGGCACCTGGTCACCCACCCGGCGGGTGATGTGCTCTTTCTCGGCCCGGACACGCCCGCCGATATGAGCGCTGCGTTGGCGGCCGCTAAACCAGCCCATCCATCGGTGGCGATCGCGCTCATTCATTACTTGCTGACTGCCGATGGCACACCCGCCGCCGACCGCTGGGTGACCTTCCGTGAGCTGCCGGACGGTCTTTTCTATGCTCAGGCGTTCGCCGGCCATGAAGAGGCAGTGCTCGCCCAGCGTTATGGCCAGGACCTGGCTGCGTTCCGCGCGGCTGCGGCCGCCCTGGGCGGCCAACCCCTTGACCTGGCCGATGCCAGTTTCCGTTTCCAGGCCCTCCCCCGCCTGGAGCTGGCCGTCCTGCTCTGGGAAGGGGACGAAGAGTTCCCGGCCCGGGCGCGCATCCTCTTTGACGCGCATGCCGGGCACTACTTGCCCACCGAGGATCTGTCCGGGCTGGGCGATTGGCTCGCGCATCGCGTGACCCGCCGCTAAGATCGCCCCCCTTCGTACGCACGGCGACCGCCTGCCAACGGCAGGTGCGTACGCGTCATCTTCCCTCAGAAAATGAAACCTTTTCCGGCTGAGCGGCGCCTATAGGATGTTGGTTTGATTCAGTAAAGGAATTGTTCCCGAGGTAAACGATGCAACTGCCAGACATCCTTCGACGCCGTGCTCTTTCGATTCTACTGATCGTGACCGTTGTCCTGGCCGGTTTTGCTGCCCGTGGTTTCTGGACCACCCGTGCGGCTCGGCCTTTTTTGCCCGATGCTACCCGCTCGGCCATTACCGGTCTTTCCAGCCCTAGCGCGATTGACCGCGCCTATGCCGTCAAGGCGCTGCGCGTGCTGCGGGACCGTGCCGCCGTGCCGGCTCTGCTCGGCCAACAGGCAGACCCTGATCAAGCGGTTGGCCTCTACGTGGCCCAGGCACTCGCTGAAATGGCCGGCCCGAACGATCTGGCCAGCCTCCGTAGCGCCTTGCGCAACTCTAACCCGGATGTGCGCTGGCGGGCGGCGCTGGCCCTCGGGCAGGCCCACGATGCCAAAGCTGTGAGTGAGCTGGCCCTACTGCTGCGGGACCCGAACGTGTTGGTTCAGCGCAGCGCCGCCGATGCACTGGCTACGATCGGAAACTCGGCCGCTGCGCAGGCTCTGACCGGCGCGCTGGGTACTCCCCAGGCATCGGTGAACCAGGTTACGATGGCGGCCCTGGAAAAGATCGGCGAGCCGGCGGTTCCGGCCCTGGCCCTGGATTCCAGCAGCAATGCCCTTAGCCGGCAGAATGCGGCCACCGTACTTGGCTTCATCGGCAGCCCGAAGGCCGGCGCTGCTGTGCAACTGGCCGTGGTTGATGCCAACCCGGACGTGCGCAGTAAGGCGCAATGGGCGCTGGCGGAGATCAACCGGGGCAACGCAAACTAAGCTTCAATATCTATAGGATCAGCATGACGTCGCCGAAGCTGTAGAACCGGTAGCGTTCGCGTATCGCCTCAGCGTAAGTTCTGTCGATCAGGTCTTTTCCCGCAAACGCGCTCACCAGCATGAGCAGCGTGGAACGGGGCAGGTGGAAATTGGTGATCATCGCGTCGACCGCCCGGAACCGGTAGCCGGGGCGAATGTAGAGGTCCGTCTCCCCACTAAAGGCGACGACCGTCTGCCAGCCACATACACTGTCAGGCGGCGCCTCATCCCCGGGCTTGTAACCCAGCGCGACCTTGGCCGCACTTTCCAGCACGCGTACCACTGTGGTGCCGATGGCGATGACCCGCCCGCCGGCCAGCCGGGTCTCGTTGACCGTGCGCGCCGTCTCGGCGGTCAATTGCAGCCACTCCCGGTGAATCTGGTGCTTCTCGATCTCTTCTTCCTGCACCGGCCGGAACGTGTCGATGCCAATGTGCAAGGTTACCGTGCCGAAACGGACGCCCAGCTCGCGCAGTTTCAGCAATAGCTCCGGCGTGAAGTGCAACCCGGCCGTGCTGGAAGCGACCGATCCCTCAATGCGGCTGTATATGGTCTGGTAGCGCTCGGGGTCGGATAGCGCGGCATGAATATAGGGCGGCAGCGGCACCTCACCTACGTCCCACAGCCAATCTGCTACCGGGGGATGAAAACCCACCAGGCGCCCGCCGGCCTGCGTCTCCGCCAAGATGGTGGCCGTGATCTGTTCCTGCGACTGCCGGCGTCCATCCCCACTGACTTGCACCTGCACGCCGGGCCGCAGCCCTTTGCCGCCGACCAGGCATTCCCACACGTCCAGCGAACTGGCCGGCTGTGAATTCGCCCTGGCCTCAGCGGGTTCCCGACCTGCTTCGCTCCCGCCGGTCTGGCCGCCGGTCTGACCGCCTGCCGGCCGCAACAGAAACAGCTCCACCTGCCCGCCTGTCGGCTTGACGCCGTGCAAGCGCGCGGGAATAACCCGGCTGTCATTGCCGGCCAGCAAGTCACCCGCGCGCAGGTATGACGGCAGGTCTCGAAAGCGCCGGTGCGTGATTTCCCCGCTCTCGCGGTTCACCACCAGCAGCCGGGATTCATCCCGGCGTTCGCTGGGCGTTTGCGCGATCAGGTCGGGGGGCAGATCGTAATCGAAATCACTGGTTTTCACGATCGAAAAGTCCTGGCTGGTCATCGCGCTCGGGGTATGGCTGGCCCAGGTGTTCATAAGCGCGGCGTGTGGCCACCCGGCCGCGTGGCGTGCGGTCAAGGAAGCCCAACTGGAGAAGGTAGGGTTCTACCACATCCATGATCGTGTCCGGCTCTTCAGAGATGGCCGCGGCGATGGTTTCCAGGCCCACCGGTCCACCGTCGAAGTTGCGGATGATGCGCCCCAACACCTGCCGGTCCAGGGTATCGAGCCCCAGTTCATCCACTTCCATCAGCGTCAGCGCCTCGCGCGCTACATCGGTGTTGATGGTCCCCTCGGCCTTGACCTGGGCATAATCACGCACCCTCCTCAACAGCCGCAGACCGACGCGTGGCGTGCCTCGCCCGCGCCGTGCGATCTCAGCTACTCCCTCGGGCGTGATCGGCACCTGCAGCAAGCCGGCCGCTCGGCGCACGATCTTCTCCATGGCTTCCGGCTCGTAGAAGTCGAAACGGTAAACGGCTCCGAAGCGGGCGCGCAGCGGAGCGGTCATCAGGGCCAGGCGAGTGGTGGCGCCGATAATCGTGAAACGCGGCAGCTTAAGGCGGATATTGCGCGCGCTGGGACCCTTGCCGATCACGATATCCAGCGCATAATCCTCCATCGCCGGGTAGAGCACTTCCTCGACGGCCCGTCCCAGGCGGTGTACCTCATCGATGAAGAGGATGTCACCCTGGTGCAAGTTCGTGAGGATGGCAGCCAGATCGCCAGCGCGTTCCACTGCCGGTCCGGCGGTAACCTTCAGCCCCGTACCCATCTCATTGCTGATGACGTGGGCCAGGGACGTTTTGCCGAGCCCGGGCGGCCCGTAAAGCAAGACGTGGTCCAGCGCCTCACCGCGCGCACGCGCCGCCTGGATGAGGATGCTCAGGTTTTCGCGCAGACGGTCCTGGCCGATCATCTCGGTCAAGGAACGCGGGCGCAGCGCGGCATCCACCACCACTTCCTCGGGGCGACTGTGGGGCGAGATCGGACGTTCAGCCATGGTGTCCTTTCGACAGACGCAGACGCCTGTTATCACAGATCGAGCATTTATTATACCAGAAAGTGGGGTGCAACGGGTAAAACTGTGCCGCGACACGAACATTTGGGCGACCGTGACGTTTTGCATTTAATAACGCTGTGTTTAATCAACAATTGACTTGTCAGGAAATATATGGTATAAGAGGCGAGCTTTTTTCCAGGGATTGGTGGAGACGCAAAGGTGCGTAATTTAGGAGTCTGAAGAAATGGCAACAAGAGATGAGATTGTCGCGCGGGAGCGGCGCAAGCTGATGGAAGAACGTTCTCGCGTCACCGGCGCTATTGACCGCCTGCGCGACGCGCTAAAGGTCGAAGTCGACGTCGACTCCGAAGAGGGCGACCCAGATCTGATCGAACGCGAGAAGAACGTCGCCCTGTTGACCCAGCTTGAACACAAGCTGGAGGGTGTGCAGACGGCCCTACGCTCGATCGAAAAGGGCAAATATGGGAAATGCGAGCGTTGCGGCAAGGACATCGACCCCGAACGGCTCGAAGTGCGGCCTGACGCAACGCTGTGCATCAGCTGTCAGTCTGAAGTGGAAAAGCTGATCCGGCGGGGCATCACCCCTCGCAATGAAGAAGAACGACAGTAAGCACGTCCCGCAAGTTGATTTCCAGGGCATGGCTCGCGCTCCTCAGGGGCGAGTCATGCCCGGACTCATAGCTCCGGCCCGGTCGCAGGTACGCTGCGCACGGCGGAATGTTCCTGGCAGCCAGTTTGCCGATTTGCCCGCCTGGCGGTAAAATATCCTCCGATGGCACAGCTCAATTTACCTCGATCGGGTTAGATCCGCTCTCCCCAGAGCGCTCTGACCCGTTTTTTTTCGCCTTAAGCCGGAGGAGAAGTTTCAATGTTACCCGATAATGTCCGCGTCTCCGGACATCCGCTGATTCAGCACAAGCTTTCCCGGTTGCGCGACAAGCGCACCGAGCCCAAAAAGTTCCGCGAGTTGATCCGCGAGATCTCCATCTTGTTAGCTTATGAAGCAACTTCAGACCTGGGGCTCAGCCCCGTTGCGGTTGAGACGCCGATGGGTAGCGCGCAATGCGCGGAACTGACTGAGACCGTTGGTCTTATCCCCGTCCTGCGTGCCGGGCTCGGCATGGTCGAAGGAATCTGGGAAATGATGCCGGGCGCTGAGGTTTGGCACATCGGCCTCTTCCGCGATGAGCGAACCCTGCGGCCGGTCCAATACTACAACAAGCTGCCCGTCGCGCCGACCGTGCAGGTCTGCCTGATCCTTGACCCCATGTTGGCCACCGGCGGTACCGCCGTCGCGACCGTAGATGTGCTCAAGAAGTGGGGCGCGCAACGCATCAAGTACGTCGGCATCATCGGGGCTCCTGAGGGTGTTGGCCGCTTGCACGACGCGCACCCCGACGTACCAATTTACCTCGCGGTCGTGGACGAGCGGCTGAACGAGATCGGTTATATTGTGCCCGGCCTGGGCGACGCGGGCGACCGCCAGTTCGGCACCGCCTGAATGTCCTGACTCCCGTCCAGCGATTCCTGCAAGGATCGCGCTATCTGTTCGCACCGGAGCGACGATGCCTATTGTCCAACCTTGCTGGTATCATAGCGCTGACAGACCGGCCCGCATCGAAAAGATCGGGCCGGACGGCGCCAGACACGCCGTCAGCATAATCGTGCCCACGCGTAATGAGGCGATCAACTTGCCGCCCGTGCTGGAACTGGTGTGGCCTTTCGCGGATGAGCTGATCGTAGTGGACGGGCACAGCACTGATGGCACGCGTGAGCTGGCCGCAGAATGCGGCGCGCGCGTTCTGCTGGACAACGGCAAAGGCAAGGGCGCAGCCCTGCGCATGGCCATCGAAGCAGCCCAGGGAGATATCCTGGTGTTCATCGATGCCGATGGCTCGCACGACCCGCGCGATATCCCCTCCCTGGTGAAGCCGATCGTTGACGGCGTAGCCGATCACGTCTCGGGCTCGCGCATGCTTGGCGGCAGCGATGAATTGCATGCTACCCTCCACCAGTTCATCCGCCTCTTCGGCAGCCAGATGGTCACCCTGAGCATCAATTACACCAACAACGTGCGCCTGACCGATTGCCAGAACGGCTTCCGCGCGATCCGGCGCGATGTGGCGCGCGCGTTGGATCTGCACGAGAACATCACGACAATCGAGCAGGAGATGGTCATAAAGTCCGTGCGCCTCGGCTATCGGCTGGCCGAAGTGCCCACTCACGAATACGCGCGCGCCAACGGCGAATCCAACTTTCGCGTGAGAAAAGTGTTTGCCCGTTACATCACTAGCTGGCTCCACTATTTGCTCTTCTGGCGTCCGGCACGGCGGCTCCCCCGGCCCGATGGCGAGCTAACGCCCTCATCATCCTCCGGATCCTCCGGCAGCGTCAACCCCGTTTCGCATGCATAGCAACGAGTCAGCGATCCTAAGGCGAAGCCTGGTGCTGCTGATTGCCGCGTTTGTATTGATCGCCGGCCTGTACAGCGTGATCGTTCCACCTTTCGAGACGCCCGACGAGATCTGGCACTTTGCTTTCATCCAGTACGTTGCCACGGGCCATGGCCTGCCCGTCTCGGCGCCTAACACGCAGGAACTCTGGCGCCAGCAGGGCGTGCAAGCTCCGGGCTATTACCTGGCGGCTGCAGCCCTCACTGTCTGGGTGGACCAGCGCGATTTTCCTGCCCTTTATGCGCGCGCCAACCCGCACGCGGCGATCGGCCGGCCTGATGCCGTCGCCAACCGAAACTACCTGGTGCACCATCCGGATGAAGCCTGGCCCTGGCACGGATCGGTGCTGGCGCTGCACCTGGCGCGCTTTTTCTCCGTGGTCCTGGGCGCCATCACTCTTTGGGCCGTCAACAAGACGCTGGCCTTGCTGTTGGATCCCGGCGTTGCTCTTCTCGGGACGGCGCTGTTTGCCTTCGTTCCGCAGTTCGTCTTTATCAGCGCCGCGGCCAGCAATGACAACGCCATCAATGCGCTCGCGGGCCTTGTCCTCTGGCGGTTGGTGGCCCTGGTGGTGGCTCCCGCCCCGGACCTGGGCCGGCGGACAGGCGCATGGCTGTCCGGATGGTCCGCAGGCAACAGGGATCTCTTCTGGATCGGTTGCCTGCTGGGTCTGGCCGTGCTCGCCAAGCTCAGCGCCCTGGGCCTGGTTGCGTTGGCCGGCCTGGCCGTACTGATCGTCGCCTGGCCGGCCCGTTCCTGGCGCGTCCTGCTGCGCGCGGCGTTGTGGATCGGTTTGCCGGCCCTGGCCATTGGCGGCTGGTGGTACGTGCGCAACTGGCGCCTCTACGGTGACCCGCTGGCCTGGAACGTCTGGCAGGCCAACATTTTGCTGCGTGGCGCGCCCGCCGATTGGCAGACCATCCTCTCGGAACTGGTCGGTCTCGAGCGCTCTTTCTGGGGTCTTTTCGGCTGGCTGAACCTTAGCTATCCCGCCTGGGTCTACGGCGGGTTTCGTGCGCTGGAGATCCTCACCGCCGGCGGGCTGGTCGCCGGCGCAGCCTATTGGCTGCTACGCGTCCGCTCGGTCGATCGGCGCTGGCTTGGCGCCGGCCTGCTGCTTGGCTGGCTGGTGCTGCTGGTCGTTTCGTGGCTGCGCTTCACCCGCATCGCGCCGGCGGCGCAGGGCCGCTACTTTCACCCCGGCGCGCCGGCCATCGCCCTTTTGCTGGCGCTGGGTCTGAGCGGGACCTGCTTTGGCCTGAAGCGCAGCGCCGGCGGCGCGGGCAGCCGGCGCACCGGCCTGGCAGCGGTTGGTTGGGCTGCGGCTGCCGGCCTGCTGGCTCTCAGCCTGGCCACGCCCTTCTGGGTCATTCGCCCCGCCTACGCCACCCCGATCGCTGCCGAGTCGTTTCCGGCGCTAACCCCCGTGCGGGCCGAACTGGGGGACCAGTTCGCCATCCTGGGCGTAGCCGCGGAACCGGCCGAACTCGTGCCCGGAGCCAGCGCCACCGTCACGGTACGCTGGCAGGCCCTGAATCCCGGCCCGGTTGACTACTCGGTGTTCGTGCACCTGCTTGACGGCGATGGCCTGGTGGTCGCCCAGGCGGATAGCATGCCCGGTGGCGGCCTGCTGCCGACCAGCGCCTGGCTGCCAGGCCAGATCCGCACGGAACGGTACGAGGTGGTCATCCCTGCCCTTGCCTATGCGCCCGATCAGGGACGCTGGTCGGTGGGTCTTTACGATCACCGCACGAACCAGCGCCTGCCCCTGCGCCTGCTGGAGCTGGCGGGCGAAACTGCGAGGGCGGACGCCCCCGGCATCGCGGTTGAGGAGGATGGCCTGGCTTTTGGCGCAGCCGCGATCCGGGCGCCGGCTGGGTCAGTCCCGAATGCGGTGAACGTCGAATTCTACGATAACGTCACCCTGGCCGGCTACAGTTTCAGCAGCCGCCGCTTGCACCCCGGCGATTCGCTCACGGTCAATCTGTATTGGCGCGCGCGCGGCCCGGTCCAGAAAGAGTACACGGCCTTCGCGCACCTGCTCGATGAGAGTTATGAGACGCAGGGCGGCCACGACGGGGCGCCGCGCCCGCCCAAGAGCGCCTGGCCGTCCGATCAGGTGGTGCAGGACACGCACGTTTTCACAGTTGCGTCCGGCGCCTCGCCGGGGCTCTACCAGGTCGAGGTTGGGCTATATTCCCGACCGGAGTTCGACCGCTTGCGGCTGATCCAGCCGGGGGCGGCGGTCGGCGCAGATCGCGTGTTGATCGGGCCGCTGAGGGTCGTGCGCTAGCGCCGCCATCCACAAACTGGCGCCGCTGGCGTGCGCGGCGTATAATGCCCCGCACGGCGCGCCGCAAGGCGCGGCCCGAATTTCTCAGAAGGCGGTATCCGTATGGCCGAAGAGCGTTACCAACGACCTTCCTGGGACGATTACTTCATGGACATCAGCTTGCAGGTGGCGAAGCGCAGCACGTGCGGCCGTTTGCGGGTGGGCGCGATCATTGTCAAGGATCGCCGCATTCTGACTACGGGTTATAATGGGGCGCCCGCCGGCCTCCCTCACTGTGACGAAGTCGGTCACCTGATGGTCGATGGGCATTGCGTGCGCACGCTGCATGCCGAGCAAAACGCGATCATCCAGGCCGCCCTGCATGGCGTCAGCGTCGAGGACGGTACGTTGTATGTGACCCATCAACCGTGCCTGACCTGCGCAAAGATGATCATCAACGCCGGCATCCGCCGGGTGGTTTACGCGGGACATTATCCGGACGAAAACGCCGTCGCGTTCCTGACCCAGGCGGGCGTGGCGTTGGAGCTTTATCCCGCGCAACCCGATCGGGCAGCCTCGGCCGGACGGGCAGACCCGGCCTGACCCATTACGAAAAGGCGGCCTTCGATGGTCGCAACGGAAGGAAGAATCAATGCTGATTGAACGACAGAAAAGCTCGCGCCGTTGGCTTTATGTTAGCGCGATCGCTGCCGGCGTCGCGCTGCTGGCTTTGCTCGCCCTCGGCGGCTGTGCCGCCGGCAAGCCGGGCCCCATCCCGACGCCGACCAAAACGCGCATGCCCACTTTTACGCCGGTAGAGGGGACGGACGCGGCGCCGGCACTGGCAGTTGCCGCTACGCCCACCCCCGCTCCCACGGCGACGGCTCTCCCGGCGACGCCGGCGCCCACGGCTGCTGCTGCGGCGCCCACAGCAGCGCCGACCGCCACCCCGCCGCCGGCTGCTCGCCTGACGGTCAGCAGCGCGACGGCCAATTTGCGCCGTGGCCCGGGCACCAATTATGACACCATCGGCGCGGCCAGGCAGGGGGAAGCTTTTGAGGTGACCGGCAAGAATGCTGCCGGTGACTGGTGGCAGATCAGCGCCAATGGCGGCCCGGCCTGGGTCGCTGCCAGCGTAGTCAGCGTCGAGAACCCGCAGTTGGTTGCCCTGGCCCAAAATATACCGGCGCCGCCCGTCGTAGTGGTCCCACCTCCGCCCCCGACTCATGCGCCGGCGCCAGCGGCGGCGCCCCCGCCCGCCGCGGCCGATCCGTGCGCCAATATCGGTGGTGACGGCTGCAAGTGGAAGGTGGTCGGCGGGCCGCAAACGGCCGAAAATGGCGGGCAGGAGTTGAAATTGCAGCTCCTGTTCATCCACAGCGGCATTGCTGGTGGCCAGCCGCAAGGCAGCTATTTCGTCGTGCTGATCAAGGATGGCCAGCAACTGCCGGTGCCGGACGGCGTGCGCAGCATGGCACTGGTGTCGAACGAGGGCTCCCTGGGCAGGTACAATTACGAACTGTCGATCGGCGTGGATAAGCTGCCGGGCCACACTGTTGCCGGCAACTATACTCTCTGGGTGCTGGATGGCAATGGCGAACGCGATAGCCATAACCTCAACTTCAGCATATCCGGCAACCAGGGACTGTTGTACATCAAGTTCGATCAGGCTTAAGCTGTTCCGAGGACATATTATGGCGAGAGCGTCCGTGCTAAAGATGCCCGACGGATTTCTGTGGGGCGCGGCGACCGCCGCACACCAGAATGAGGGCGATAACTATAACAACCAGTGGGCCACCTGGGAAGAGCAGCCCAGCCGCATTCGGGGCGGCGCGCGCTGTGGCTCGGCTACCCGCTGGTGGGACCTGGACGTCGCCGCGGCCGATTTTGACCGCGCGGCGGAGCTGGGCCTGAACAGCCTGCGCCTCTCCGTCGAGTGGAGCCGCATCGAGCCCGAGCCGGGCGTCTTCAACGCGGGCGCGCTCTATCAGTATGGCCAGATGATCGCCCTGTTGCGGGAGCGGGGCCTGCGACCCCTGGTGACACTTCACCACTTCACTGATCCGCTCTGGCTGGCAGGCGAAGGGGGCTGGGAGAACCCGCATGTTGGCGACTACTTCGCCCGTTTCGTGACGCGCGTGATCGAGGCGTTGGGCGACCAGGTGACATTCTGGTGCACCATCAACGAGCCGATCGTCTATGCCTACAGCGGCTACATGGTGGGTAACTTCCCGCCGGGCGTAAAGGACCCGGTCCGGGCCTTCAACGTGCTGCGGCGCATGTTGCTTGTGCATGGCCGCATCTACCGCCTGATCCACAGCCTGCAGAACAATGCCGAGGTGGGCCTGGCGCACAACATGCAGGTGATGCTGCCGGCGAACCCGGACAGCGCCGCCGACCGGCGCGCGGCGGCGACTGTGGATCACGTCGCCAACCGGTCGGTATACACGGCCATGACCAGTGGGCGGCTGCTGCCTCCGCTCGGCTTCGGCCAGCAGGTCCCACAGTTGATCGATGCCTGCGACTACATCGGCCTCAACTATTACACTACGGTGCGCGTGGCCTTCGATCCCAGGCGGGCCAACCTGATGCTGGCCCGCCTGGCGTTCGATCCCAGCGGCGAATTGAGCGACAACACTTTCAGCGGCGGGCCGTACGGCGAGATCAATCCGCACGGCCTCTACCTGGCTCTGAAGCAAGTGGCGGCTTATGGCAAGCCGATCTACATCACCGAGAACGGCGTGCCTGACCACGATGACGACGTGCGCCCGCGTTTCATCGCCACCCATCTGGCCGAAGCCTGGCGGGCTATCCAGGAGGGCGTCGACCTGCGAGGGTACTACCACTGGACGTTGGTTGATAACTTCGAGTGGTGCGAGGCCTGGCAGCTCAAATTCGGGCTCTTCGAGATCGATCACCAGACCGGCGCTCGCTCGCCGAAGGCCAGTGCGGGCGTGTATGGGCGGATCGCGCAGTCGAACGGAGTGCCGCGCAGCGTGCTGGAGAAAATTGCTCCGCTGACGGTCGCGGATTACTTTCCGTCCTGATTTGGTCGCTCTACGCACGCTATGCTATACTCGTGTGGTCGGGCCCGTAGCTCAATTGGAAGAGCAGCGGCCTTTTAAGCCGCGGGTTGAGAGTTCGAGCCTCTCCGGGCTCATGAGGAAGATCGTTGACGCTCTGGCGCCGGCGATTTTCTTTATCCGCGCCATCCGGCGAATCCTTGGAGGTATGTATGCCCGAACGTTCGATCTTTACGACAGCTGTGCATGCCGGCGAACGGGCGCCACGCCCGACTTTCACACCCGTCGCGACGCCGGTTTACCCCAGCGCGAGCTACGTGTACGAGGATTTCGAGACTCTTGACGCGGTCTTTGGCGGGCAGAAGTCCGGTCCCGTGTACGCTCGTTACGGCAATCCGACCAATGAAGCGCTGGAGAACGCCATGGCCGCGCTGGAAGCCGGCGAGGCCGCGCTCAGCTTTGGTTCGGGGATGGCAGCCGTGTACGCGGCCCTGCTGGGGGCGGGCGCCCGCCAGGGTACCAGCATAGTCGCTGCCCAGGACGTGTACGGCGCGACCTACAACCTGCTCGACAAACTGATGTCGCAACAGGGAGTGAAGACCCATTTTGTGGATATCACCGATCTTGACGCACTGGCCAGGGTCATGGCTGAGGTCAGGCCCGTGGCTTTGCTGGCTGAGATCGTTTCGAACCCACTGCTCAAGGTCGCGAATGTGCCCGAGTTGGCCAGGCTTGCTTACGCGGCCGGGGCCGCGCTGATTGTCGACAGCACTTTTGCTACCCCCTACTTGTGCCAGCCCCTGCGCCTGGGCGCCGACTACGTGGTGCATAGCGCCACCAAATACCTGGGCGGGCACGGAGACGTCCTGGGCGGGGTGATTGTCACCAACCACGAGCGCCGGGCGGCGCTCAATGAGCTGATCAAGCTCGTGGGCAGCAATTTGGGGCCGCAGGAGGCCTGGTTGATCTTGCGCGGGCTCAAGACCCTGCCGCTACGCCTGGAGCGGCAGTGCGCCAATGCGGCCCAGGTCGCGCACTGGCTGGTCGCTCAGCCGCAGGTTAGCCGCGTCAATTACCCCGGCCTGCCGGACCACCCGCAGCATGATCTCGCAGCGCGCCTCTACGGCGGCCGCGGTTTCGGCGCGATCATCAGTTTTGATCTGCGTGAAGGCGACGCTGAACACGTGGCGATCTTTATGGATTCGCTGGAGTTGGTGCAACCTGCTACTACCCTGGGCGACGTTTACAGCCTGACCCTTTACCCGGCGCGCTCATCACACCGCGCGCTCTCTCCCGAAACCCGTCGCCAGATCGGGATCGGCGATGGTCTGGTCCGGCTATCGATCGGTATTGAGGACCCGGCGGACGTCATCGCGGACCTCGGGCAGGCGTTGCAGGCGGTCGGTTCCTAACGCCGCCCGGCGCGCAGGATGGAAACGCCGAGCCATACGGAGAGGGTGGCGGAGACCAGGAAACCAATGATTGTCACGATGCGTGCGAGGACATTGCCTGTGGTCGCGGGAATCAGCACGGCCAGGCCCATCGTCAGGCCCGCGACCAGCACGCTGAGCGCGAGGCGTGTCGCGAGCCGGTCCAGCACCTGCAGGAAGCGGTCCATGTCCTTCACGCGCAGCGAGAAAAGGTCACCGCGCTGGGCTTGCTGCAGGACGCGGCTGGCGGCGCGCGGCAACATGGCCGTGACGTCGGCCCAGTCGGTGCTGAGACGGATGAGGGTGCGGCCTTTGGGCCGGCCGGGGATGAGCAGCCGGCGGATCAGCCGGCGCACGATCGGTTCTGAAACGGCGAACATATCGAAGTTGGGGTCCAGGCGGCGGCCCACCCCTTCGACCATGCTCAGCGTTTTGCCCAGCAGCCACAGATCGGCGGGCAGGCGAATGTGATGCCGGAATGCGATGGGGACGATGTCGGCGAACATCTCGTCGGCCCGTAATTCTTCCAGGGTCACGCCACGGTAGCGATCGAGAAAGCGGCGGATATCGGTGCTCAGGCGCCGCCGGTTGACCTCTTCCTCCACTGCGCCCATGCGAATGAGCTGGTCGACGACGGCGCTGGCATCGACGTCCACGGCTGCCGCGTAGAGCCGGATGAGATCCAGGCGCAAGGCCTCGTCCACGTGGCCCACCATGCCGAAATCCATGGCGCCGATGATGTTGCCGGGCATCACCACGAAGTTGCCCGGATGCGGATCGGCGTGAAAGAAACCGTCCTCCAGAATCTCCTTGACGATGATCTCTGCGCTGTGCAGCGCGACGGTCTTGCGATCAATCTCCGCCGCATCCATCGCGGCCGTGTCGTCAATTTTGATCCCCGAAAGACGTTCCATTGTCAGCACGCGCCGGGTGGAGTATTCCCAGTAGACCTGCGGGATGTAGAGGCTGGGCACTTCCGCAAAGTTTTCGCGGAAACGATCGGCGCTGCGCCCTTCGCGCTCGTAGTCCAGTTCGTTGCGCAGCGTATATGCGAACTCGTCTACGATGGCCGGTAGATCATAGTAGCGCGACAGGGGCGTGTGCTGCGCTCCGTTAGCCAGCTCCGCCAGGATAGAGAGGTCTGTCTCGATCTGTTCCCGCACGCGTGGTCGCTGGATTTTGACAACTACCGGGCAGCCGTCGCCATTCCGCAGCGTAGCCGCGTGTACCTGAGATAAAGATGCCGCGGCAATGGGCAGCGGATCAATGGTGGCGAAGACTTCCTCCGGCGCTTTGCCCAGCTCGCGCGTCAGCACCGCGCGGATCTCTTCCCATGGTTCGGGTGGCACTGAATCTTGCAGGCGCGATAACTCGGTAATAAAGGCGGGAGGCAGCAGATCGGGACGAGTGCTGAGCACCTGGCCGAACTTCACGAAGGTGGGACCTAACTCCTCCAAAGCCAGCCGGAAGTGTTCGGCCAGCGCCTCAGCCGGCACTCGCATGGGCGTCGTTTTCGTGCGTCCGAGCCTGTTGCGGACGGCCGGCTGGAGCTGGTTGATGGCAAAGCCAAAGCCATGCCGCATGAAGGTCGCGCCGATGTGCTGGTAGCGACGCAGGTGCCGGACTGGATGCAGACCGATAGTCATGCGTGCATTTTCACTTAACGGAGAGGTAAAGTCAAGACTTGCTTCCAGGCCCCATCAACTGTACAATCGACATAATGCTAATCGAATCTATCCAGGGGTCCTGATGCGCCGCGCGATCATCTTATTTACCGTCTCGTTTCTGTTGCTCAGCGGATTGGCTGCCTGCCTACCGTCGGCGCTGCCTGCTCCGACGCTTTTGCCACCACCCCCCACAGGGTCCCCCACCGGGGCTGCGCCCGCAACGGCCTCGCCGGCGCCGTCCGCACCGTCCGCTACTGCCCTGGCCGGATCCATGACCCAGACGGCGCCTGCCGCCGGAGCCGCGCCGACGATCTCGGCGCCTGCCATGCCTGTTGGGACGACGGATCCGATTTCTACGACGCAGGTCGCCGGCGGTCTGGCTGTCCCGTGGAATGAGTGGCCGGTCTACGAGTCCGCCCTTCGTCCGGCTGCCGAGATTCAGCCCGCCGGTCTGCTCCCGATCAGCGCGACGCTGGAAACTATGAACCAGTATCACCTGGACGTTTCCCTGCCTGCTGACCTGAGCCGCCTGGACGGCCAGGCGAGCATTTCGTACACCAACCGCTCGACCGTGACGCTGAACAGCGTTTACCTGCACCTTTTCCCCAACCTCTGGGGAGATGGGATGACCGTCTCTGATGTGCGCGTTGGCGGTCAAGCTGTACCGGTCAGCCTGGAGTCTCAAGCTAGCTTGCTCAAGATCTCCCTGCCCGCTCCCCTTGCGCCTCGGGCGCGCCTGCAACTGGATATGCGTTTCAGCGATCCAATTCCGGCGGGTCAGGACATGGGCAACTACGGCGAGTTTGCCCTGAAGGACAACGTGCTGGCCCTGGCCGGTTTTTATCCTACGCTGGTGGTTTACGACGACCAGGGTTGGCATCTGGAGCGGCCATCTTTGCAGGGCGACGTGCTGTATGCCGATGCCAGCCTATATGATGTTAGCCTCACGGCGCCGGCAGATCTGACGGTCGTGGCAACCGGGGAGACCCGGGAGCGCAGAGACAACGCTGACGGCAGCGCGACCTGGCGGCTGACGGGCGGTCCGATGCGTGATTTCAACATCGCGGCCAGCGCCGATTACCGCAAATTCAGCCGGCAGGTAGGGGATATCGTCGTCAACAGCTATGCCGTCAAACAAGATGCCCAGGGCGGACAGGACGCACTCGGTTGGGCAGCCGCGGCACTGAATACCTATCAGACTGCCTTCGGTCCTTACCCATACCGGGAATTGGATGTGGTCGAAACCCCGACCAGCGCAGGCGGCATTGAGTATCCCGGCATGGTGGTAATTGCGGCGGGGCTCTACAGCGATCCGAAGCGGCGGGTGAATTTCGAGGCCGCAACTGCGCATGAGGTAGCGCACCAGTATTGGTATAACGTCGTGGGCGACGACCAGTTAAACAATCCCTGGCTCGATGAATCAATGGCCCAGTACAGTACCGGCCTTTACTTCGGCAGCCAGTACGGGGAGGCGAGCGCCCGCGCCTACGTGGCACAGGACTTCCAGGGGCGCTGGGATCGCGTCAAAGACATATCAAAGCCGATTGGCTTGCCGATTGACGCCTATAGCGAAGCCGAATACAGTGGCATCGTGTACGGCCGAGGACCGCTGTTTCTCCTGGCCTTGGAAGAGCAGATCGGCAAAGATAAAATGTCGGCGCTTCTGCAGCGTTACTATCGGGAATATGCGTGGCGGATCGCGACCCCGGCCGGATTTCAGAAACTGGCGGAGGAAGTCTCTGGGCAGGACCTGAACGCCCTGTTCAGCGCTTGGGTCTATCCGCCAAAGTGACACCTGGAACGAAATCGATTAGACTGCGTTGGCCAAGGAGAGTCATCAGCATGTGGATGGGACGCGCCGGCTTGCCATTTGCTCACCGGCGACGCGTGGCCAGCGGGCTGGTTACGACGCTGTTGATATTATTGCCGGCGCTCCTGCTTGAGGGGTGCGCGCATCCCCGTTCTCTGCAAGCTGCGGTTGTGCCGCCGGCCGCGCCGGCGCCTATTCCGACGCCCACTGCAACCGCCGAATCCATGCAGTCTACACCCACTTCGACTCCCGCGCCGACTTCTGCCCCGGCCCCCACGACGCCCTCGATGGCTCCTGGCCAGCCTTACATCCGTAGTAAGATCGAAATTGTCTGGCCGCACAATAACGTGCCGGTGCGCGAGGCGACCCGGGCGAATGTCACTGCTTATCTGATCGCAGGGCAGGGAAACGAGCCGCCTCCGTGCGACTGGGACCCGGTGGTACATTTGTGGGCGGCACAGAACGGATCGGCGGCCCGGGTGGTTGCAACCGGTCAAAAGCGCATGCTGAGCCAGGGAGGAAGCACATTTCCGGCCTGGGACTTCAATGATGTGGATGTCAGCGCAGCCCAAGATCCCACCGGCAAGTTGGCGTTCTTTGCGACTGTGGAGAGTGTCCCAACCTATCCCAACATCTGGGTATATGCCGGTGATCCACGCACGATTTTCCCGCAGGCCGATATGCCGCAAGGGGTGACTGACCGGCGTCCCGCAGCCGTCGATGCGCGTATCGAAATAGTCTGGCCTCACGATGGCGCGCCGGTCGATCAGGCGGACCGCGCTAATATCACCGTCTACCTATTCGATGCCGGTTCAAAGACTGCCCTCTCACCCAGCATATCCTGGTTGCCTGTGGTCAGGTTGCATCACTCGTTAAACGTTGACCCCGAGCAGCCCGAAACGGCGGTCGCCGGCCAGCCACGCACGATTACGGTGAACGGGATCACTTTCGAGGCCTGGGATTTCAACGACGTGGATGTCAGTGCGGCGCGCGATCCTCTGAACAGGCTTTACTTCTGGGCCAGCGTGGACGATGTGCCAGCGTACTCCAATATCTGGGCGCATGGCGCGGATGCCCGCACTTTCTTCCCCGAGCCGGAAACCCTCAGTTCCTGCCGCTAAGCCGCACCGGCCTTCAGGGACGGCGGGCGCGCCATAGCGCGAGGCCTATACCGAGCAGGGCAGCCATGGCCAGCAAGGCCGCGCTGATCCAGAGGACCAGCCGCGACGCGGGCAGCGCCGGGCTCAGGGGATCGGTGGGCGGCGCGTCCGCCGGCACGCGCGTCGCCTTGCCGCCCGGAACTGAACTGAAGATC
>JADGQF010000238.1 GCA_017882045.1 Anaerolineales bacterium | reverse complement strand
TAGAGGGAGGGTGACCCAGCCAACGCGGGCATAAGCTTCTCGGCCGCGCTGTAAGGATCGAGGTCGCGACGAGCGATCTCGTCGATCAACTCCAGGAGAATCCGGTCGGGGATTTGTGCCAGGAGGGCCGCCAGCAGTTGGTCGCGCAGAATGCTCTCCAGGGTTACGGCGGCGCGTGCGGTCTCGCGCCGAGCCAGCTCGCCGCTATCGCGCAGCATCCCGGCGTGGATTTCGACCCAATCGCGCAACGCTTCCACGCCTTCGCCCTGGCTGGCCACGGTCTTGAGGACCGGCGGCAGCCAGGAGCCGTCCGACTGCAGCCCAGGCTCGCCGTGCTTGCCGCCCGGCCCGCGACGATGGTGCCCGGCGTTGGGATCGAGCCCCTGCATCATCCGCAGGGCCATCGCCGTGTGGTCGGCGCCCTCCCGGTCGGCCTTGTTGACCGCAAACAGATCGGCGATCTCCAACACTCCGGCCTTGATTGCCTGCACCTCATCGCCCATGCCGGGCACCTCAACGACAATGGTGGTGTGCGCGGCGCCCGCGATATCCACCTCGGCCTGGCCAACGCCGACTGTCTCTACCAGGATGCGTTGATAACCCGCTGCATCCAGCACCGTGATGACGTCACCCGTCGTCCGGGCCAGCCCGCCCAGGCTGCCGCGCGTCGCCATGCTGCGGATGAAGATGCCCGGGTCGCCGGCCAGGTCGCGCATCCGTACCCTGTCGCCCAGCAACGCGCCCCCGGTGAAAGGGCTGGTCGGGTCCACCGCCACGATGCCCACACTCACGCCGCGCGCCCGGTAGGTACGCGCGAGCGCGTTGACCAGGGTCGACTTGCCCGTGCCCGGCGCTCCGGTAACCCCCACGACGTGCGCCCGCCCGCTGTGCGGATACAGCCCAGCCAGCAGGGCACGCGCCTCCGGACCGCCGTTTTCCACTTGCGAGATGCCCCGCGCCAGCGCTCGCCGGTTACCGGCCAGAATGTCCTTTATCAGTTCCATGCCGTAACCCTAACCCCGGATCGGCTGAACGCCTGCATCACGCACCCTTCCTCAGGCGGCCCGCAGCATTTCCCGTTCGCTGATCCGCTCGCGGATGAACTGTACAATGTCATGCGTGCTGGTGCCCGGTCCGAACACCCCCTGCACCCCTGCCTTTTGCAGAGCGGGTACATCGTCGTCCGGGATGATGCCGCCTACTACGACCAGCACATCGTCAAGTCCCTGGGCACGCAGCAATTCGGTGATGCGCGGGCAGAGCGCCATATGTGCTCCCGAGAGGATCGACAGGCCGACGACGTCCACGTCCTCCTGCAGCGCGGCCTCGACGATCATCTCCGGTGTCTGCCGGATGCCGGTGTAGATCACTTCCATACCGGCATCGCGCAACGCGCGCGCGACCACCTTCGCTCCCCGGTCATGGCCGTCCAGCCCGGGTTTGGCTACCAATACACGGATTTTGCGCTCTGCCATTATCTTAGTCGCCCCCACTGCCGATAATCAGAAATAAACTGGTTCCTCGTACTCGCCAAAGACCTCTCGGAACACGTCTGTGATCTCGCCCAATGTGGCGTAGGCGCATACTGCCTCGAGGATCGGGTACATCAGGTTCGTCCGGCCATCGCGCGCGGCGTCGCTCAGCCGGGCCAGGCAGGTTGTCACGGCGCGGTTATCCCGTTCGGCGCGCACGCGCCGCAGCCGGGCCACTTGCCGTTCGTAGCCTTGCGGGTCCATCGAGAGGATAGGGATGGCCGGCGGCTCGCCGCTCACGTAATCGTTAACACCCACTATGGTGCGTTCGCTGCGGTCAATTTCCTGTTGGTAGCGGAATGCCGACTCGGCGATCTCGCGCTGGAAAAACCCGTCTTCGATGGCAGGCAGCACCCCGCCTTTGGCCTCGATGCGCCGGAAATAGTCGTTCGCTTCCTGCTCCATCTGGTCCGTCAATGCCTCGACGAAATAGGAGCCGGCCAGAGGATCGACCGTGTTGGCCACGCCGCTCTCGTCCGCGATCACCTGCTGGGTGCGCAACGCGATGGTGACTGCCCTCTCCGACGGCAGGGCGAGCGCTTCGTCCATGCTGTTTGTGTGCAGGCTCTGGGTGCCGCCCAGCACTGCGGCCAGCGCCTGGAGCGCGACACGCACGATGTTGATCTCGGGCTGCTGAGCGGTCAGCGTGGCGCCGGACGTCTGCGCATGCGTCCGCAACATCCAGGAGCGCGGGTCCTTGGCGCCATATTTCTCGCGCATGTGACGCGCCCAGATGCGGCGCGCCGCGCGGTACTTGGCGATCTCCTCAAAGAAGTCGTTGTGCGCGTTGAAGAAGAAAGACAGGCGGGGCGCGAACTGATCGATGTCGAGCCCGCGGGCCAGCGCGGCTTCTACGTAGGCGAAGCCATCTGCCAGTGTGAACGCCAGCTCCTGCGCGGCAGTGCTGCCCGCCTCGCGGATGTGATAGCCCGAGATACTGATCGTGTTCCAACGCGGCATCTCACGCGAGCCGAACTCGATGGTATCGACCACCAGGCGCACCGAGGGCTCTGGCGGGAAGAGAAACTCCTTCTGCGCAATGTACTCTTTCAGGATGTCGTTCTGGAGCGTGCCGCCCAGGCGAGCGCGCGCGATGCCCCGCTTCTCCGCCGCGGCGATGTACATGGCCCAAATGATGGCGGCAGGGCTGTTGATCGTCATGGAAGTGGTGACCTGGTCCAGCGGGATGCCCTCCAACAGGACTTCCATATCGGCCAGGGATGAGATCGCCACGCCGCACTTGCCAAACTCGCCGATGGCCTGCGGCGCGTCGCTGTCATAACCGTACAGTGTCGGCATGTCGAAGGCGATGGAGAGACCTGTCTGGCCCTGTGACAGGAGGTATTTGAAGCGCGCGTTAGTCTCCTCAGCGCTGCCGAACCCGGCGAACATGCGCATCGTCCAAAGCTTGCCGCGATAGCCGGTGGGCTGCACGCCGCGCGTGTAGGGATAGCGCCCGGGCAGACCCAGGTCGGCTTCGTGATCGAGACCGGCGATGTCGGCGGGCGTATAGAGGCGCTTGATGGGCCGGCTGGAGGCGGTGATGAACTCGTCGCGCCGCTCGGACAGCCGAGTTTGCGCCTGAGCGACATCCGACTGCTCCCACGCGGCTACCTCACTGCGTATTCGCTGAATGGCAGCCTGATCGAAGAGGGTTTTGTCGCCTGGGTTTTCATGCGCCTTGTCACTGTCGGGCATAGCACGGCCTCCTTGGTTCCAACTACTACCTCTTTTGGCCTGCCAGTGCAGTGGCGTCTAATCCGGTTTTAGCCGGGACCTTGGTTCCCCGGGGTCCCATTCCCCACTGATGGCCGCGTCCAGGCAGCGCTCCAGATCTCCGAAGCGCATCCTGACGCCGCTATGCATGGGCGCGTAGCAGGCCATCTTGCCGGCATTGGTTGCCATGCTGCGCACGTTGAGCATCTGCATGGGGGCGACCACCGCACAGGTGTCCGCGACCACCTCGCCTCCCGCTGCCTCGATGGTCTCCACGAAGCCTGACTGGGCTGCGCGCCGACGGGTGATCTCGCCGGTGGTGACCCACAGTCGGGTGGCCAGGGTTTTGCCTTTGAGGTAGCCTGCTACCTGCTCGATCTCGCTCAGGCTGGCGTGCGGGCAGCCGACCGGTACCAGGTCGATTTTGCGCAGGTCAGGGTCGGCATCCATCACCCGGTAGGCGGCGTCCAGGTCCTCGATGACCAGGCGGCGAGCGTCCGGCCGCAGAAGGGCCGGTCCCAGGTCGCGCGCCTCCGGCGTATAACCGGCGATGTGGTAGAGCGCGACCGCGCCGTAGGCCGCCAGGCCGGCGCCCAGCGTTTTCAGCCGGTCACCGGCCGCTCCGCCGAGAGTCAGATCGGCCGGCAACGACGGCAGCCACTCCGCCAGGCCCTCGAACCAGGGCACCTCATTACCGGCGGCCTTGCCTGCCAGGTAACTCAATGCGCCGAAATCGGCCACCGAGCGCACCGGGCACTTGATTTCGATGATCAGGTCGGCGCGCCGGTTTTCGTCCAGGTGGTAGCCATAGCGTGCGGTTCGCCCGACGATGGCCGCCGCCAGCGCGCTCGGACCGCCTTCCCGGTTGCTGCGGGCGCCAAGGACCGAGTTGGCGAAGGCCACCGCGCTGGATTCGGACCAGGCCAGGGCATCGGCGCGGCGCGGGACGTAGCCGGGGAACAGGTAAGGGGTGCAACTCAGCGTCGGCTCCACGCCCATTTTGACCAGGGCCTCCACCAGGAGCAGTTGCGGCCCGGCAAACTCCGGCCGGATGCCCCAGGCCTGCCAGCGGCCGCGCTCCATGCCCATGGGGTTCAACGTGGTTGGCACGCACACGTGCGCCCCCTGGTCGGCCCATTCGCGGAGGAAGGCCACCCCCGCGTCGCCCAGGTTCTTGTAGCTGACGCCGGAAATCTGGGCATGGCTGACAGGGACCAGGTCCGCCGCGCCGTAGATGCGGCCCAGCGTGGCCACGATTTCCATGGCCCGCTGCACCCCGCGCCCCGCGGCCCCGTCCAGCAATGCCTGCTCTTCAGCCGTCAGCCGTAACACGCTCATCTCCCCCCTCACCCTCTTAGCGCGTTCGCTCTTAGCGTGTTCGCTCTTAGAGCGTTCGCTTCAGCCGCAACTGTGCCATTCTAGCACGCGGCCGCGCGCCCTGCAAAGCACTAGATCAGCCCGTTCTGCGCCAGGGTCCACTTCAATTCGTCCATGGTCGGCTCAACCAGGATGTCGCCGCCGATCTGCAGCGTCGGATGGCTCGCGTAGCCCCCCGTCCACCACTTCACCTGGTTGGCCGCAGCTTCGTCTCGATCCATGTCCCGGAAGACGTATGGAATACCCATGCGGTCGAGGTAGCGTCGCACCATTTGCGTTGCCGCGTACCACTGCGTCCCGTAGACCACCACCGGCGCAGTGCCCTGGTCCGCGATTTCCTGCCGGCCTGGGGAAGTTCTGAACACGTTGCCTCTTTGTATTACTGTGTTGGCAGGCCAACGGGCGCCGAGCGCAACTTGTCCAGTTGCTCGAACAACTCGTAAATGTCTGGTATCGTGTGTAGCTCGGGCGAAACGTGGCAGTAGCGGATGATGCCGTCGCCGTCGACCACGTAGAGCGCCCGCTCAGACAAGCCATCTGCATCGCGGAAAACATCGTAGCGCCGGGCTACTTCGCCCTTAGGGTGGAAGTCGGCCAGCAGCGGAAAGGTGATGCCGTGCACCGCAGACCAGGCCCCGTGGCTGTAGAGGCTATCGACGGAGATGGCCAGCAGTTGAGCGTCGTGCTGGCGGAAATCCGGCAGCTCGCTCTGATACAGGCTCAATTGGTCGCTGCACGCCGGGCTCCAGTCCAGCGGGTAGAAGACGAGCACCACATTGAGATAGCCTCTTTCTCGGGTGAGTCTTTCAGCTTCGATTCGAGCTGGCTGAATCTCAGTCCCAGGTCTTCGAGGCGCGCATTGCGCTGAAGGATCATTGTGTCTACCTCCTGTGTTCTGTTACCGAAAGAAGACTATACCAGCCGGGCAGGGGAATTTGTACGTGAGAGTTATGCCAGATGGCGGCCAATCGGCCACCAAAACAAAGAGCGGCCCGGCAAGGCGCCGGGCCGCTCTTTGATCCCCCGTTGGAGGAGCTAGGCTGCCACGTCGTTCTCCAGGGTCAGCACGCCCACGTTGACCTGCACCCGGTCGCCGGGCTGAAGGGTAAAGTCGGACGGGGGAACGATACAGGTGCCCGTCATCAGGAAAACGCCGCGTGGGAAGTCGAGTGCGCGTCCGAGATAGGCGACGAGTTCTGCCGGGTCGCGCTTCATATCCGCCGTGCTGGCCTGGCCGGCAAAGCAGGTTATGCCTGCCCGTTGAATGGCCAACGAGATAGGGAGCGCGCGCAGGCTGCCCGGTTCGCTCAGCAAAATGCCGGGCCCCAGCGCGCAGGAGCCGTTATAGACCTTTGCCTGCGGCAGATAGAGCGGGTTCTCGCCTTCGATCGAGCGCGAGGAGACATCGTTCCCCGCGCAGAAGCCGGCGATCTCAAGGTGACGGTTGATCACCAGCACCATCTCTGGCTCGGGCACGTTCCAGGCGCTGTCTCGGCGAATGCCGATCGGTGCGCCCGGCCCGGCCACGCGCCAGCCCGGGGACTTGAAAAAGAGCTCGGGACGCTCGGCCTCGTAGACGCGGTCGTACACGTCGGCCTGCGCGGACTCGGCCCGCCGGGCCTCGCGGCTGCGCAGGTACGTCACGCCTGCCGCCCACACCTCATGCGTCGGGTCCAGGGGCGCCAGGGCCGCTCCCGTCGCCGGCTCGTCCTTGGGCAGCGCCGCCAACAGTGCTTCCAGCGCACCCGCGCGTAGTTCCAGCAGCACGCCCAGGCCCAGCCCTTCCGGCAGGAAGTAACCATCGAGCGCCCAGCGTGCCCCCGCAGCCGTCAGATGCCGCGTCAGGTACATCTTCCTCTCCCTCTTTGTTCCCGCATAGCCCCTATTCCCGGCTCGCGCTGCCGTTCGCGCGTGCGGCACGCCCGGTATCGAGGAAATTGACGATCGCATCGACGTCGTAGACGCAACCGCCCCATGTGCCCCCGCTGGCGTTCTGCAGGGCGGCCCACAGGCGCGTATCGGCCGGAAGGTCAGGATCTGGCGCCAGGTCAGGGTGCGGCGCGCGGGCCGCCAGCACCTCTTCTGCCTGTTGCGGCGCATAACGCTGCCCGGCGTGCCCCACCAGATCGAGGCTGCCCGTCAAGTTAACCCGATCCACGATCACCTGGATGATATCACCTTCGCGCAGCTTACCCAACGGACCGCCGGCCAATGCCTCCGGTCCGACATGCCCGATACAGGCCCCCGTGCTGACGCCGCTGAAGCGCGCGTCGGTGACCAGCGTGATGTGCTTGCCCCACGGCAGATGTCGTAAGGCTGCCGTCAGTTGGTACACCTCTTCCATGCCACTGCCCATCGGACCCCGCCCCATCAGCACCATCACGTCGCCCGGCTGCAGTGGAGGCTCGCTCTGTCCTTTAACCGCGGCAATGGCCGCTCGTTCGCTGGTGAAGACGCGCGCCGGCCCCGTCTTGCGGTACACGCCATCGTCGTCAACCACACTGGGGTCAATGGCTGTGCTCTTGATGACCGCGCCCTCCGGCGCGAGGTTGCCGCTCAGGAAAGTCACCGTGCTGGTCAGCCCGCGCTGGCGCGCGGTGGCGGGGTCCATGATCACCTGCCCGGGGTCCACGCCGTCCAGCGCATAGAGGGCTTCGCGCAGGCG
>JADGQF010000237.1 GCA_017882045.1 Anaerolineales bacterium | reverse complement strand
GGTAGCCGCGGGCGGCGGCGCGCAGGGCTGAGACGCTGACGCGCTCGTCGATGATGTGGGCGTGCTCCTCGCGGCCGGGGCCGAAGCCCACGGTAGGGATTCCCGCCTGGCCGGCGCTGTAGGCGGCGTTGGTGCAGAAGCCGTAGGCGCTGAATTGCGGGCGCAGACCGGCGGATAGTAGGCCACGGTAGGCGGCCTGGACGAAGGGATCGCTTTCGGGCAGCAGCCAGGCGGGCAGAAACTTGGCGCCGCGCAGGATGGCGCCGGTGTAGGTGCGGTGCTCCCCCTGGGCGATGGCGGCGTGCAGCTCGAGACCGGCCAGAGACGGTCGGGCGGCGACGACGGCCGCGACTGCGCCGGTCAGCGCGTCGAGCAGGTCCGCTTCTTTCTCGCCCGCCAACAAGCGGCGGTCGTAGGTCACCCGGCAGCGGCTGGGGATGACGGAGTAGCCTGGGTAGGGCTCGCTGATGATGTCGGTCAGCGCCAGGACGCCCGGGCCGAGCAGCGGGTCCGGCGCCGGCAGGGGCAGGCCCTCGACCACCTCGATCACCCGCCGCATGTCGTGGACCGCATTGCGCCCCAGGTGCGGAGTCGACGAGTGCGCGGGGCGGCCGACGGTCTCCAGGTGGATCTCCGCCCGGCCTCGCCCGCCGCGCGCCAGGTTGAGGTCGGTCGCCTCGCCGATCACGACGTAGGCTGCGCCGACCGCCTCCATCACCGGCTTGAGCGCCGCGCCTTCCAGGTTCTCCTCCATCACCGAGGCGGTCACGGCCACCCGGCCGGCCAGGCGTGCGCGCTCGACCGCCGCGGCGCCGTAGACCATCGCGGCGACTGCGCCTTTCATGTCCATGGCGCCGCGCCCGAAGAGCAGGTCGCCCTCGATCGTCCCGCCGAACGGGTCATGCTGCCAGGGCATGCCCGGCGCGATGCCGACCGTGTCGCAGTGCGCGTCCAACAGGATGGTCGGGCCGGGGCGCGCGCCGTTGATGACGCCGATCGCGTTGCCGGTCGGGTCGCGCCAGACCTCGTCGAACCCCAGCGCACGCATTTCTTCCAGCACCAGGTCCACCACCGGCCCCTCGCCGCCGCTCTCGCTGGGCAGGCGGATGAGGGCCTGGGTAAAGGCGACTACATCGTGTTCGGGCATGAGCATCTCCATGGATAGCAGTTTTGGCCCTGCGCCCGCGCCTCCCGGCGTGCAGAGAGGCAGGGGGTTAAGGCAGATTCTGGGCCGCCTTGACCGCGGCGTAGGCGTCGACAACTCCGTAACCGGCATCGTTGTTGGGCCGGCTATCGCCGGGAGCGCAGGAATCCAGCGTGCCGGTGTAGGGCCGGGCCGTCTGCAGCAGGATCTGGGTAGTGCGGTCGATGTCGCCGATCAGCCGGGGCTGCGCCGACCACATCAGCGCGACCACGCCGACCAGGTGCGGGCCGGACATGGACGTGCCGGACAGGGTGCTGTAGGTGCCGCCCGGGAAGGCCGAGAGGACGTCTTGCCCCGGCGCGACGATGTCCGGCTTGGTTCGCCCGCTGCCGTCGACCTGCACGGGTCCCCGGCTGCTGAAGTCCGTCAGGTTGCCCGCCTGGTCGATCGCGCCCACCGTCAGCACGTCGCCGTAGAGCGCGATCGGGTCGGTGACGCTGGCGCAGGCCGGACCGTCATTGCCGGCGGAGGCGACGACGTAGATGCCCGCCGCCTTCAGCGCGGCCATGGCCGGCGCGAAAACGCCCGCGTCGCAGCCTTCCACGGGTGGGCAGCCCCAGGAGTCGTTCAGCACGTGCGCGGCGCGCGCCGGGACTCCGTCCAGGAAGGCATCCCCGTTCTGCGGGTAGGGCGCGAGCATGAACTGCATGCAGTTGAGATAGACGGGCGGGTTGCCCAGGTTGCGGGCCAGGTTCACGCAGCCGATCCACTGCGCGCCGGGCGCCACGCCGATGCCGCCACGCCCGAGCGCCGAGCCCAGGGTATGCGTGCCGTGCCCGTCAATGTCGACGGGCCTGGCGCTGCCGTTCCAGGGGTCGAGCCAGTTGTAGTCATCCTGCCCGCCCTTGCCGCGGTAGCCGTCAGCCAGCGCAGGATGGTCGCCCTGGACGCCGCTGTCCGACTGGCCGACGACGATGCCTTGCCCCGTCACACCCAGCTCGTTCCAGACACGGTCGGCGCCGATGGCGCGGATGTTCCAACCTGGACCGGACGCAGGCTGGTCGTTGCCGCGCGCGGCCGGCGCCGGCTGCGGGAGAGGGCGCAGGTGCGGGCTGTCGAGGATGCGCGCCACCTCGGGCCGGCCGGACAGGTACTGGCGCAGCGTCGGGCTGGCCATCACTTCGAGGCTGTTGACCAGGTAGTAGGGGCGATAGTGGACGCCCAGGCGGTCCAGCTCGCCCCACAGTGAGCTTTGTGTGCGCTCGGCGTGCTGCGTGAGCGTGGAGTAGACATAAGAGAGGCGTTGCGTGCGATCGGCGATCTTGCTCGCCGGGCTGACGTCCGCTTGGTCGCGCAGGATGACGAAGATGCCCTCGCCGTAGAAACCAGGATGCCCGGCGAACAGGTAGACGGCGGCGGCTGCCACGAGCGTGAGGGCGGCCAGGGCGGGAAGGGCGGCGGCCCGGGCGGGACGGGCCGCACGGGCAGGCAAGCTGGCGCGAGCGGGCGCAGGCTCGCCGGGAGCGCCTGCGCCTGCCGCCAGGGAGGGGGCGAGCGGGGAGGCGGGACGGGGCCGCGGCCGGAGGAACAGGCGGAGCAGCAGGCCGGCGCCGGCGGTGATCAGCAGGGACGCCAAGGCGGCCCGGAAGGCCCAAGTGGGGATGTCGCCGGCGCCCAGCAACACCGTCAATTCCTCGGGGTCCCAGAACATCGTCAGCGCGGCGGCAGGCAGGCCGGCCAGCAGCGCCAACGGCGCATAACTGCTCAAACGCCCGGCGCGCGGCAAGCCGGCGGCGGCGGCGACCGCGGCGGCGGCAACCGCGGCAATAGCGATGCCCAAGGGTGGCAGCGCGATCAGCAACAGCAACTGGCTGCCGCGCCAGCCGAAGCCGAGGCTGAGGATGAAGAGCAGCACGCCGGCGTTGAAGGCGTCGAAGGCCAGGGAGCGGCGCGCGGCTGGGGGGGCGTCGACCGGGCGCAGCCGGCCGCCGTTCAAGAGCAGGCCGGCGAGCAGGACGGCCGCGGCTACGCCGAAGGCGAGCCCATTCAGCAGGCCGGCCAGCGCGTCGAAGGGTGAGCCGAGGGCGCCCCAGGCGAGCGATGGCAGCGCGGCCGCCAGCCCGACGAACAGCGCGGCCGAGAGCCGGCCGGCCGGGGTGTGAATGTCATGGCCGGCGGGATCGGTCGGGCCGAGAGCAGGCGGCCGGCGGCGCGCGCCCACGCGCGCGACCAGAAGCAACGCTGCGGCGGCGGCGAGGGCGAGGCCGGCCTGCGCGAGCATACCGGTCTGCACCTCGAAGCGGCCGATCAGCCGGGCCAGGCCCACCACTGCGGCAACGCCCGCGGCCAGCGACCAGGAGCGAAAGACAATCTTCAGCGCCGGCCGGCGGGCGGCGAGGCTGACCGGCACCGTCACCAGGGCGATCAGCGCCAAGTTGCCCCAGGTGAGGCCGAGCCAGCGCAGGCCGGACAGCCCGGTGCCCGGGTTCAGGCCCTCAGAGAACCAGGCCGGGGTTTGGATGACGAGGCTGACGAAGAAGATCCAGGCGGCTGCGCCGGCCGCGCCCAGGGCGGCGGCGCAGCCGGGCTGTGTGCCGCCGTCCTGCGGGCCGCCGTCCCGCCGCGGTCGTGTGCTTGGGAACCGGTCGTCGGGGTACATCAATAAAGCATGTGGTCGCAATAGACCTGCATGGCGTACTTGTAGGTGTCGTAATTCACCTGCGGCGTGATCGAGTGGTCGGAACCGAACACCAGGCGGGCGCCACGCGCCTTCATGCCGTCGATGTAGGTCGCAATCTCCTGGCGCACGATGTCCAGGTCGTTCGTTTCTAGCACGCGCACGTCCAGCCCGCCGACAAAGGCGAGCCTATCGGCGTACTGTTCCGCAAAGGCGAACGGGTCGTTGTTCTTCGCTTTGCGCTCCATCGGGTTAAGGGCATCGAAACCTGCGTCGACGATCAGCGGCAGGGCCTGGGCCACGCTGCCGCAGGTGTGCAGCACCACGGGCAGGTTGTGGTCGTGGAAGAAGTCGACCATCTCGCGGTAGTAGGGGAAGATCAGCTCGGCAAAGGTTTGGGGCGAAGCGAACAGGCCGTTCTTGTAACCCATGTCCTCGTACATCCACACACCGTCGGGCAGGCCCGCTCGCTCGAAGAGATAGGTGTAGGCCCGTTTGTAGAAGTCGGTGTAGACCCGGTTGTAGTCGTGGACCCAGCCGGGGTCCAGGATCAGGCTCTGGTAGAGGGTCATATCGCCCATGCTCTGGCGCATGTTCTCCCAGACAAACTGGTGCCCAAAGTGCGCCCAGGCGCCCGCCTGCCGGGCCTCGGCCAGGTTCTTGATCGTCTCGGGCACGTCAGCGCGCGCCGGGTCCCAATCCACGAGATACGGGCGATAGTCGCGCTCCCAGATGTCGCGCGAGGTCATGCGGAAGGCGATGTGCTCGGGGGTGCCCATATGGTGCTTCCACCACTTGAGCGACGCGCCGGCCCCGTTGCGGCGGACCTCCCACTCCTCGCTCTCCTCGAGCACCTCGTCATAGTCGCGCAGGGGCATAATGTCGAACCAGCCGCCGGCGCCGGCCATATCGTGACCGAAATGCCGCCAGGCGGGCACAGGTTCGTCGTACTCGCCCGCCAGCGTAACGTCTTCCCACTGGCCGTCGCTGCTACGCCAGCGCTTCTGACCCAGTTCCTTGTAGACGCGGCGCAGCGGATAGCCCTCCTGCACCCACCGGAAGATGGCATCGGACCAGAAGCCCTCCCAGGTGCCGACGCGTTCGGCCGGCAGGCCAGCGGCGGGGCCGCGCAAGAGCGAATCGATGACGTCGTGAGATGTCTGGGACATGAGCCGGGCTCCTCCATTGGATGCGCTGAATGAGGCCAAAATCGTCCCGAGCAATTACTCCGGGCAGCATGGGGGATGGTACACCGGCTGCCGCCTGCCGTCAAACGGCAGCGCTTTGCCGACACGCCATTGTGCCTATGTACCTACAGTCATATTACCTTGCTCTTTGGCGATTCATGAGTATAATTGATGCAAAGCCAGCCATACAGAGAGTGAGGAACGTCGGTGAGGAAGAATCGCTCTTAGGAGGAGGATAGTGAAGGATAGGCTGAACGTTCCGGACGAAGGCCCTCAAGAGGAACCGAAGCGCCGCTTACAACTGAACCGCAGATGGATAGTCATTGCAGCCGCCGCAGCGGCTGGCTGCATGCTGATCGTGGCGCTGGTCGTGCATTTTGCCGTGCTCCCGCAGCCGGCTCAACCTAAAGAAATCCCCTACAGTGAGTTCAAAGACAAACTCAAGTCGGGCCAGATCATCAGCGTCTCGTTGGACGAGATGCAGGTCCTGGGCAAGATGGTCGCGCCCGGCCTGAAAGATCAGGTCGTCCCGTTTGTCACCCGAGTGCTGCCGACCGGCGATCCGCAGTTGGCCGAGCAGCTGGACGCGGCGCACATCCAGTACGGCGTCGCCTTGCCGGTTAGCCCCGATGCAGGCATGGCGTTGCTGCGCTTGTTGCCGTTGGTGGCGATCGGGGGGCTGGGTTTCCTGGCTTACCGCAAGACCAGCGGGGTCAAGGGCGGGCTGGGCAGCCTGGTGGGCATGGACCGCGGGCGCAACGCCGAAGTGAAGGCGGATGACGTCTTCGTGACCTTCGACGACGTGGGCGGGGCCGACGAGGCTATCACCGAGCTGCAGGAGATCATCCAGTTTCTCAAGGAGCCGGAGAAGTTCGCCCGGCTGGGCGGAAGGGTGCCCAAGGGCGTGCTGCTGCTGGGACCACCCGGGACAGGCAAGACGCTGCTGGCCAAGGCCACCGCGGGCGAGGCGAAGGTGCGCTTCTTCCAGACGGGCGGCTCGGAGTTCATGGAGATGTTCGTCGGCGTGGGCGCGGCGCGCGTGCGCAGCCTGTTCGAGCAGGCGCGCAAGGCTGCCCCGGCAGTGGTGTTTATCGACGAGATCGATTCCATCGGGCAGAGCCGAGGCGGGGTAGGCGGGACGCGCTCGGGCGCCAACGACGAGCGCGAGCAGACCCTCAACCAGTTGCTGGCCGAGATCGACGGCTTCCGCGCTTCGGCCGACAAACCTGTGATCATCATGGCGGCCAGCAACCGGCCCGAGGTGTTGGACCCGGCCCTGATGAGAGCGGGGCGCTTTGACCGCCAGATCACCGTGGGGCAGCCCGACCTGGCCGGACGGTTGCAGGTGCTCAAGATCCACTGTCGCAACATCAAGCTGGCGGACGGCTTCGAGATCCAGCGGGCGGCGCGTATCACGCCCGGCTTCAGCGGCGCCGACCTGGCGAACGTGATGAATGAGGCGGCTTTGCTGGCCGCACGGCGGGGCGCCGACGCAGTCGAGATGCAGGACTTCGAGGCGGCCATCGAGCGGGTGGTCGTCGGGCTGGAGCGCCGCAGCAGCGTGATGAACGAGCAGGAGCGCGCGGCGATCGCCTATCACGAATCCGGCCATGCCCTGGTGGCCGGCCTGGTGGCGCACGCCGACCCGGTGGCCAAGATCAGCATCATCCCGCATGGGCGGGGCGCGCTGGGCTTCACCATGCAGATGCCCATCGAGGACCGCTACTTGATGACCATGGAAGAGCTGACCGACCGCATCACGGTGATGCTGGGCGGCCGCGCGGCGGAGAAGACGGTGTTGGGCACGATCAGCACCGGCGCAAGCGACGACATCTCGCGCGTCACCGAGCTGGCCCGCCGCATGGTGACCGAGTTCGGCATGAGCGAAAAACTGGGCACCGTCCGTTACGCCGGCCAGTCGCTGCAGTTCCTGGGCGGCGGCTCGGGCGAAAACGGCAACCTCAGCCCGCAGACGCGTGAGCTGATCGATCAGGAAGTCCAGCGGATCGTCGGCGAACAGTACGAGCGGGCGCAGAGCCTGCTGACCGAACACGCCGTGGCATTGCACCGGCTGACCCAGCGCCTGGTCGAGTGCGAGAGCCTGGACGGCACGGCAGTGACGGATGCCCTGCAGTCGGAACTCCTCATCGCATGAGCACTCCTCATCGCATGAGATGAACACGCCCGGCCCAGGGAACGCAAGCCTATTCAGGCTTCGCTCTCTGCGCCGGGCGTTCATCGACACCCCGCATCAGGCCCACAGATCCGCAGACCCACTCGGCTCACGCGCGACTTCTCAGGCTCGATCA
>JADGQF010000236.1 GCA_017882045.1 Anaerolineales bacterium | reverse complement strand
TAAGGACGCGAGTCGCGCATTGATCCGCGATCACGATGTGGTGTACGTCTATCATGACCGAATCGACAAGGTGGGCGACAACCGCGACAGTGAGGAGCGCGTGTTCGAGGCGGCAGACGAAACGCTGGAAGAGCTGGTCCGGATCGTCAAGAAGCTCGCCAACGCCAACGCCAGTAACATCCTCGTCACCGCGGACCACGGCTTTATCTACCAAGACCGCAAGCTGGATGAGAGCGACTTCCTGAGCCAGGAGCCTACGGGCACAGACATCGAGGCACGTAACCGGCGCTTCGTGATCGGCCGCGGCCTGCAGCAAGGCAGCAGCTTCAAGCACTTTACGGCCGCACAGCTCGGCCTGGTCGGACCGCAGGAGTTCCTCTTCCCCAAGTCGATCAACCGGCTGCGCGTACAGGGCTCGGGCAGCCGCTACGTCCACGGCGGCGCTGCGCTGCAAGAAGTGGTGCTGCCGGTGTTACAGATCAACAAGAAGCGGCAGAGCGATGTGTCCAAGGTTGAGGTGGAGTTCATCGGTGGGGGCAATGCGACCATCACAACCGGCCAGCTGACAGTCGTGTTGTATCAGAAGGAGCCTGTGACCGAGAAGGTGCAGGGACGCGCCTTGCGCGCCGGCATATACACGGAAGCGGGCGAGCTCATCTCGGACCGCCACGATTTGGTTTTCGACTTCATCTCGCCGAACGAACGCGACCGCGAGCGTCGCGTGCGCTTCGTCCTGACCCAGGCCGCGGACGCGGCGAACGGGCAGACGGTGCTTTTGAAGCTGGAAGAACCAGTGGCTGGCACAGGGTACTACCAATTGCACGCCTCCCGCCCTTACATGCTGAAGCGGTCGTTTACGAAGGATTTCGATTTCTAGGGATGCTTCCGATGAACCCACTCGACGAAAAGATCAACCAGCACTTCGCGGGCCTGGTCGTTCGTAAGGATCTGGTCAAAACGGTGAAGGGCAACGCGATCGTGCCCACCTATGTGCTGGAGTATCTGCTGGGGCAGTACTGCGCCACATCCGATGAAGCCAGCATCCAATCTGGCATCGAGACGGTGAAAGGGATTCTGCGTAAACACTACGTCCACCGCAGCGAAGCGGGCCTCACCCGGTCCATCATTCGCGAGCGCGGCCGTCACAAAGTCATTGACAAGGTCAGCGTGGCCCTCAACGACAAACGGGACGTCTACGAAGCGACCTTCGCCAACCTGGGCATCAAGGACGTGCTGATCGATGCCGACACGGTGAAGCGCCATCCCAAGGTGCTGGTCAGCGGCGTCTGGTGCATCGCCGACCTGTCCTACGAGCACAGCGAAGACAGACAGACCAGCCCGTGGATCCTGGATGCCATCAAGCCGATCCAGCTATCCCATTTCGATTTCGAGGGCTATCTGGCCGCGCGCCAGCAGTTCAGCACCGAGGAATGGATCGAGCTTCTCATCCAGAGCATTGGCTTCAACCCGGAGCTGTTCGGCCGGCGCAGCAAGCTGATGCTGTTGGTGCGCCTGATCCCCTATTGCGAACGCAACTACAACCTGATCGAGCTGGGTCCCAAGGGGACGGGCAAGTCCCACATCTACTCCGAGTTCTCGCCGCACGGCATCCTGATCTCCGGCGGCGAGGTGAGTGTGCCCAAGCTTTTTGTCAACAACACCACCGGGCGCATTGGCCTGGTCGGTTATTGGGATGTCGTTGCCTTCGATGAGTTCGCCGGTCGGAACAAGCGAGCCGACCGGGCGCTGGTGGACATCCTTAAGAACTACATGGCTAATAAGTCGTTCTCGCGTGGCATCGAGACGTTGGGCGCCGAGGCGTCGATGGCCTTCGTGGGCAATACCCAGCACACGCTGCCTTACATGCTGCGGCACAGCGACCTTTTTGTGGACCTGCCGGAGCAATACCATGACTCGGCCTTCCTGGATCGCCTGCACTGCTACATTCCAGGCTGGGAAGTCGACATCATTCGCGGGGAGATGTTCTCGGATGGTTACGGCTTCATCGTCGATTACCTGGCCGAAATCCTGCGCAACCTGCGCAACGACGACTATTCGCAAATGTACAGGGATCATTTCGAGCTGTCGGCCGACATCTCGACGCGTGACCGGACTTCCGTCGAGAAAACCTTCTCGGGCCTGATGAAGGTCTTGTTTCCGCACCAGGAAGCCACACCGGATGAGATCGAGGAAATGCTGCGCTTCGCGATCGAGGGGCGCAAGCGGATCAAAGACCAGTTGATGCGCATCGACTCGACCTATGCTGCGGTCCGTTTCAGCTACCGTGACCGCAGGGGGAAGGCGGTCGCGGTCAGAACGTTGGAAGAGGAGACATACCCGCAATACTTCGCCAGCTCGGCTAACGCTCAAGAGGATGATCAAGCGAGCCTGCCGCTCACGGCTACAAGCGATTCCGCAGTTGATGGCGAAGCGGGTGCGCTCCGGGAAAAGCACCTCACCTTCCAGGAGAATCAACGTGCCGTCTCGTTCGATCTGTTGTTGGGGCCGTACCTGCGAGGCGCCCGCAGCATCACCGTGACGGATCCTTATATCCGCCTCTTCTACCAGGCGCGCAACCTGATGGAGCTACTGGAAACCATCGCCAGGCAGAAGGCCGATGATGACGAGGTGGACGTACATCTGGTTACCTGCCGGGACGAGTTCAAGGGAGAGCAGCAGACCGAGTATCTGGCCCAGATGCAGATGGCGTGCGAGGCGATTGGTGTCCATTTCACGTGGGAATACGACGAGACAAACACGATCCACGCGCGGCACATCCTCACAGATCATGGCTGGAAAATCCTCCTCGACCGGGGCCTGGACATCTTCCAGCGCTACGAGATGAACGACGCCTTCGACTTCGCCAACCGGCTGCAGCGGTACCGGGCGTGCAAGGCGTTTGAGGTGACTTTCGTGAGGGTCAATCCATGACGCAGACCATGACCTGCCAGCAGCCCGATTCTACCTTAGCGGCCGAGCTATTTGCGGACAGATCGCCGAACAGGGATTCGATGCTCTGCCCGAGCTGATCCGCATCTTGATCAACGAAGCCGGGCGGCGAGGCGCAGTCGCCTTGGGGCCCCGGCGGGCGTTGACGACGCACATGCTCCGCCCTGAAGGGCCAAGATCTGCCGCGGCGCAGGGGCCGCCGGGGGCCCCTAACCTCAGTCTCGCCTCCCATTCCATCGGGTCACCACAGCCCAGGTCGGTCACGCCCAACTGTTGCAGCGTGCGAATGATCACCGAGCGGCGATAGGCCTGGAATGTCAGCACATGCGCGATCAAGCGATCCGTCAAGTCCATGCTACTTCCTAAACCACGCCTGCGAACGTGTCGGCGCTGTGCGTCCAGGAATTCCAAAAGTAGTTTTTCCTTTAAGGTTGCCCCGAAATGCTGGCAGCCGCCGGTGTGGAAAAGGCACTCACGATCTCAGAAAGCCGTCCCTGCGCTGCAATCTCGGCGTTTCAGCCCAGTTTAAAAGGTCGGATCGGGGTCAGCGTCACCTCGTTGCGCACCGGAACAGCGCCCTTTGGTGACCTTTTGGCTGGCTTCGTAGCCCGCACGGCGTTAGAGCTGCTACGCCAACCTTAAAGGGTTGAGTACATTTGGAATTCCTGAACGTCATCCGATAACCGATCTCAAGCGTCCGCCGCTCCAGACGTTTGTCCTGCAAGTTGACCGCCCGCGATTGCTCTCTGGCCCATGCGCGCATCGGCCTCAAAACCCGTGCTCGCTTGGCTCATGCTACGCTCCATCCCGATCAGGATGAAGCCTAGCTTACCATAACTTGTGGGCATAAGATAGGGCCTTGGCCCCCGGCGGCATTGCCTACGGCGCACCTTGGCCCCCCAGCGCACCTCCCGCGGCGCCCCCTGCGCGCCCGCACGGCCCAGGGGGGCAAAATAGCACAAAGCCCTTGCGGACTGCTATAATGGCCGGCGGATCGGGCGCGCGACCGGCCGCCCGACGAGGAGGAAGCCAATGTTCGACTTCAAACCCGACTACGAGCAGTCGAAAGCGCGCATCGACGCCTTCTGGGAATGCGAGCTTATCGACCGCCCGGTAGTCCAGTTCACGCTTTTCAAGCCCCCCGAGCAGCGGGTCCCCCTGCCGGCTGCCCACCACGCCTCGGCGCGCGCACGCTGGCTCGACGCCGAATACCAGGCCGAGCTGGCCCTCGCAACCCTTGCCAACCGGGAGTTCCTCGGCGACAGCCTGCCGGTGGCCTACCCGAACCTGGGGCCGGAGGTCTTCGGCGCCTTCTACGGCTGCCCTGGAGTTCGGCGACTTCGGCACGAGCTGGTCGACCCCCATCCTGCACGACTGGGCCGACGTGGACCGGCTGACCCTCGATTGGGACAGCCCGTACCTGGTCCAGCTGCACGTGATGACGGATGCCCTGCTGGCGATCGGGCGGGGGAAGTTCATCACCGGCATGACGGATTGGCACCCGGGCGGCGACGCCATCGCCAGCTTCCGCGACCCGCAGAACCTGGCCATCGACATGATCGAGCACCTGGACGAGGTCAAGGCGCTGCTGCGACGCCTGGAGCCCGACACCTTCAAGATCTACGACCTGTTTTATGACAAGCTGCGCGCGGCGGGCCAACCGATCAGCAGTTGGGTGCCCCTGGTCTGCGACGGCAAGTTCTACATCCCCTCCAACGATTTCGCCTGCATGATCAGCAAGCGGCTCTTCGATGAGGTGTTCTTGCCGGGCATCGTCAACGAGTGCCGCTTCCTGGACCGCTCGCTCTACCACGTCGACGGCCCCGGCGCGCTGCGCCACCTCGATTCGCTGCTGGCCATCCCCGAGCTGGACGCCATCCAGTGGGTCTTCGGCGCGGGCCGGGAGGGCTTCGGGCGCTGGATCGAGGTCTACAAGCGCTGCCAGGCCGCCGGCAAGGCCATCCAGGTGAACTGCACCTTTGCCGAGCTGAACCTGATTATGGAAACGCTGGACCCGCACGGCGTGTACCTGGCGATGGACGGCGTGCCGTCACGCGAGGCCGCGCTGGACATGCTCAAGAAGCTGGAGCACTGGGCGCTAGAACGCTAGCGCTCGCTAAAACGCTAGCGCTGGCGCTGAAACGCTAAAGAAGTCGACAGGCGGAAGGAGCCTTGCATGCCCGATTCCCCGTTCACCGTGAGCTTTAGCCCCGACTGGGAGGCCCTGCTGCGCTGCATCCGGCGTGAGGGGACGCCGAAGCGCGTGCACTACATCGAGTTGCTGATGGACCGCGAGGTCCAGGCGGCCATTTGCCGGCGTTATGGACTGCTGGACGACGTCGCGCCGGATGACCCGTACCTGGACTTGAAGCGCCTGGCCGCCACGCAGCAGTTCCTGGGCTACGATTACGTGCGCTACGGGCTGGAAGGCCTGGATATGCCGGTCAACCGGGCGGCCATCGGCGACACCGCCGGCCTGGAGCGGAGCGGCGGGCGCGAATACGTGGACGAACACCGTGGGCCGATCACCAACTGGGCGGAGTTCAAACGCTACCCCTGGCCCGACCCGGCCCGCGCCTCGACGCGCGGCCTGGAATGGCTGACCAAGAACCTGCCGGACGGCATGTGTATCATCGGCGGCGGCGGTTTCGCCCACTTCGCCGAGTACCTGACCTGGTTGATGGGCTACGAGACGCTGTGCTACGCCCTGTATGACCAGCGCGACCTGGTGGCGGCCATCGCCGGGCGCCTGATGGAGATCTACCGCGTGGCAGTGCAGCGCATTCTGGAGTTCGAGCGGGTGAAGCTGGTCTGGGGCAGCGACGACATGGGCTTCCGCACGGGCACGCTGATCAGCCCCACCGACCTGCGTGAGTTCGTGCTGCCGGGCCACCGGATGATGGCCAAGTATGCCCACGCGGCCGGGCGGCCCTACCTGCTGCACTCCTGCGGCAAGCTGGAAGCGATCATGCCCGACCTGCTCGACGACGTGAAGATCGATGCCCGCCATTCGTTCGAGGATGTCATCGAGCCGGTGACGGTGGCGAAGGAGCGCTACGGCGCGCGCATCGCCGTGTTGGGCGGGATCGACATGGATTTTCTCTGCCGGGCCGATGAAGCCGCCATCCGCCGGCGCGTGCGCGAGACATTGGATAAGTGCCTGCCGGGCGGCGGCTACTGCCTGGGCACCGGCAACAGCGTGGCGAACTACATCCCGCTGGACAACTACCTCGCAATGCTGGACGAGGGGAGAAGATACTGATGCCCTACACTCTGGTCCATAACGGCACGCTGATCGACGGCAGCGGGCGCGCGCCCGTCCCGGACGCGGCTCTGCTGCTGGACGGCAAGGTGATCAAGGACGTGGGCCGCCTGGCGGACCTGCGCCAACCCGAGGGTGAGATCACCACGCTCGACGCGCAGGGCGGCTGGATCTTGCCGGGGTTCATCGACGCACACGTGCACATCATGTTCGAGGGTCACGACATGGTCCAGGCGGTCAGCCGGCCGTTCGCGCTGAAGTACTACCTGGCCATCGATCACATGCGGCGCACAATCGAGGCGGGCGTGACGAGTGTGCGCGACGCGGGCGGGGCAGAGCTGGGCGTCAAGCAGGCGGTGGAGCAGGGGCTGATCCTCGGCCCGCGCCTACAGATCAGCGTCAATGCGCTCTCCATCACCGGCGGGCACGGCGACGACTGGCTGCCCGGCGGCGGCAGCCACTTCACCCCAGAAGGTCCGGGCGTGCCGGACGGCCTCTGCGACGGCGTGCCCGGGGCGCTCAAGAAGGTGCGCGAGGTCTTGCGCGCCGGCGCGGACATCGTCAAGATCCACGCCACCGGCGGGGTGCTCAGCCCGACCGACCGGCCCGACTTCGTGCAGTTCTCACCCGAGGAACTGAACGCGATCGTGCAGGAGGCGGACCGGCGGGGCGGGGTGAAGGTGATGGCGCACGCCCAGGCCGCGGGCGGCATCAAGAACGCCGTGCTGGCCGGCATCTACTCGATCGAGCACGGCATCTTCATCGACGAGGAGTGCATGGAGCTGATGCTCGCGCGCGGCACCTGGCTCGTGCCGACGTTGATCGCGCCGGTGGCGGTGATCGAAGCCGCCAACACGCAGAACGTGCCCGAATGGGGACTGCGCAAAGCGCGGGAGGTGATTGACATCCACCGCGAGAACATCGCCAAGGCCTACCGGGCCGGCGTCAAGATCGCGCTGGGCACTGATTCGGCGGTGGGGCCGCACGGCAGTAATCTGCGCGAGCTGGGCCTGCTGTGCAATATCGGCATGAGCCCGATGGAAGCGATCGTCGCCGGCACGCGGCGCGCCGCCGAGTGTCTGGGCTGGCAGGATCGCCTGGGCACGCTGGAGCCGGGCAAACTGGCCGACGTGGTGATCAGCCGCTGCGACCCGCTGGCCGACATCGG
>JADGQF010000235.1 GCA_017882045.1 Anaerolineales bacterium | reverse complement strand
GCAGTCCCTCGAGGTAGCCAGTGATGACGGTCAGCGGGCTGCGCAGCTCGTGGGCGATGTCGGCGGTCATCTGGCGACGCAGCTCGCTCGCCTGGGCCAGGCCGGCGCTCATCTGGTTGAACGAATCGGCCAGCTCGCCCAGCTCGTCGCTGGAGCGGATGGCGACCTGTTGGCCGAGCTCGCCCCTGGCCAGCGCCCGGCTGGCTGCGGTCAGTTCGGCGAGCGGGCGCACCAGCGTCCGCGCCAGGAGGCCGCCGAGGACCAGGGCGATGCCGATGCCGATCAGCGCGGCATAGAGCAGCGCCTGGTCGGTGCGCGCAACGTACAAGACCTGGCCGGGGTCGAGCGTCAATGGCTGGCCGGTGGCGAAAACGGCGCCCACGGTCTGCCCGCCGATCTCTACAGCGGTTTCCTTGGCCGGGCCGCCGGCCGGAACATGCACGCCCAGCCGGTAGCCGCTCGCCGGCACGATCACGTCTCGGTTTTGATCGAGCAGGACAAAAGAGAAAGACGACGTGGCCAGCTCGGCCTCTCCCGCCGGAGCGCCGCGCCCGCCGGCTTGCACCCGGCCGGGAGGCCGGCCGGGTGCGGGATGCCGCTGCAGGATGACGCGCGCGACTCCCTGCCAGGCGCCCGTGGCCTCGTAGTACGCCGATACCTCGCTGATGAAGGCGGCCTGGGCCTGATCGAGCACGAGGCTATCGAAGGCCCGCCCGTTCGCCCAGCGGGCGAGCAGCGCGGACAGGCCCGCCCCAGCCAGGCTGACGATCAGGAAGGCCAGGATCAGCTTGAAGGTCAGCGAACGAAATGACACACCGGCACTTCCTATTCTCTCTCGGCGCCGCAGCGGGCCGGTCCAACCCGCTTCATTCGACCCGGAAGCGGTAGCCGACTCCGAACACCGTCTCGATGTAGCGCGGGTGGCTGGGATCCTGTTCGAGCTTGGTGCGCAGGTTGCGCACGTGGACGTCCACCGTGCGCTCGACGCCCTCGCCCGTCGGGCCCTGCAGCAATTCGAGCAGGGCGGCGCGCGAGAGCACGCGCCCCGGCGCCTCCATCAGCGCGGCCAGCAGGTCAAACTCGGAAGGCGTCAGTTTCACCGGTCCTCCTGCCGCCTGCACCGACCGGCTGGCCCGATCGAGAACCACATCCGCCGCCCGCAGCACCTCGCCGGCCGGCAGCTCCTGTCCACCCCGGCGCAACACGGCCCGGATGCGGGCGACCATCTCCCGCATGCCGAAGGGCTTGGTGATGTAGTCGTCGGCGCCCAGCTCTAGCCCCAGCACTTTGTCTGACTCTTCCACCTTGGCCGTGACCAGGATGATAGGCGTGTTACGCTCTTTGCGGTAGGCGCGCAGGAATTCGTAGCCGCCGACCTCGGGCATCAGAATGTCCAGCAGGATCAGGTCGGGCTTCTCTTGCCTGGCCACGAAGAGGGCGGTCCGGCCGTTCTCGGCCACCACGACGCGGAAGCCCTCTTCCGTGAGATAATCGCGAATGAGGGTACGCACGCCCGCCTTGTCGTCAACCACCAGAATCGTTTTGGCCATATTCACTGCATTATGCACCATATCGCCCGCTGCTTCAAACGGGGCCGGCTTGGGCTGATCGGGCCCGCTCGCGAACCCGGAGGGCCGGGCGAACCCAGTTCGCCCGGCCCTCCGGTCCTGCCCTCCTACGCACCTGAACCCGGTGCGCAGGAGAGGATTTGCCCTGACTTAAGCTCAGGCGTTGGGTGTGGCAGTGGGGTTGGCCGTATTGGGTGCGGCGCCGCCCCGGCCGCCCATGCCGCCGAAGCCACCCGGCCCGCCGCGACCGCCACGGCCGCCCCGGAAGGCGGGGCCGCCGAGGCCTCCGAAGCCGCCGGGGCCACCGAAGCCACGGCCGCCGAAGTTGAAGAAGCCCAGACCACCAAGGCCCGATTTAGCCTGGTTCAGGATCGCGTCGGCCTGGGTCTGGGTCAAGACCCCGTCCGTGACCGCGGCCTGGACCGCGCTGGCGACAAGGCCCTTGTCGGCGATGTACTTCTGCAGCGCCTGACGTGCCACGCGCATATCGGCCTGGGCCTGCGTGATGCGGCCGTCCGTCACTGCCTGGGCCAGCTCGGACTTCTGGGCGGTCAGCTCGGCAGCCTGCAGCTTGTCAACGGTTGTGTTCAGGGCGTCCGCCTGCAGCTTTTGCTGGTCGGCGGCGCTGATACCGAGATCCAGGCGCAGGCCACGGCTGCCGTTCTTGAGCGCGTCGGCCTGGCTCTGGGTGATGTTGCCGGCCTTAACCGCCGCGTCGATGGCGGCGTTGTGGGCCTTGACCTGCGCGGCTTGCAGGTCGGTTTCGCTGATGCCCAGCGCCTGGGCCAGATAAGCGGCGTGAGTCTTGCCCTGCACCGCCTGGTTCGGGGCGGCCGGCGGGGTGGCGCCCTGCGTGCCCGTGGCCGGCGGGGTGGCCGTCTGCGCCTGGACTATGCTCGGAATGCCGAAGCCCACGGCGGCAACAACGGCCGCAACCGCCAGGCTGCCTGCGACGGCAACCCCGATCTTCTTCTTCACATCTACTCTGAACTGCATGACTGTACCTCCTGGTATTGCTTTCGGATCTTGTTGATCTCCGTCACAAGCGGATCAACTACAGCCAGTATAGCCGGGAGGTGTTCAGAAGTTGTTAAGAAGCGGTGTAAAACATATTGGGTTCGGGAAAGCGTGGTACAATCGGGGTAGATGCACGACGATTTCCAACACCTGACGGACCCGTACCGCCGCGAGCTAACCGTGCACTGCTATCGCATGCTCGGCTCGCTGGAAGACGCCGAAGACGCGCTGCAGGAGACTCTGCTGCGCGCCTGGCGCCGGCTCGACACGCTCCAGACCCGCTCGTCACTGCGCGCCTGGCTGTGTCGCATTGCCACCAACGTCTGCCTTGACCTGCTGGGGCAGCGCAAGGCGCGTTCTTTGCCCAACCTGCTCTTCGCGGCGGCGAACCCGCAGGCCCCCCTGCCCGCGCCTATCGATGATCCGATCTGGCTCGACCCGCTGCCGGATAGCTACCTGGCTGCGCCGGGCCCCGACCCCGACCCGGCCGCGCGCTACGAAGCCCTGGAGAGCGTCACGCTGGCCTTCTTGACGACTCTGCAGCAACTGCCGCCACGCCAGCGCGCTGTGCTGATCCTGCGTGACGTCCTGGGTTGGCGCGCTAACGAGGTGGCCCAGCTCCTCGACCTGACCCAGGTCGCGGTGAACAGCGCTTTGCAGCGGGCGCGCGCCACGTTGAAGCGGTTGAACGGGGCGCAATCCTTCGCGACGACGGTTCGCAGCGACGATGCACAGACGGCCAGCCTGCTGGAGCGTTACGTGCGGGCGTGGGAGACGGCCGATCCCGCCGGGTTGGTGGCTCTGCTGCGCGAAGACGCCACCCTCACCATGCCGCCGCTGCCGGCCTGGTATCGCGGGCGTGACGCGATCCGGGCTTTCTACGCCGGCTACCTGTTCGCCGGCCAGGCGCAGGGGCGCTACCGCTTGTTGGCGACGCGCGCCAACGGCTGTCTGGCCTATGCCGTCTACCAGCGCGGCGAGGACGGCGTCTTCCATCCGGCCGCGCTCCAGGTGCTTGGCATCGCGGGAGGGCAGATCGGGAGGGTGGACACCTGGCCGCTGGGGGACGAACGGCTTTTAGAAAGATTTGAGTTGCCAAAAGTGCTTTCCGACCGATGAATTTTGCTCTTGTCGCCCGTCTTACTATGTGTAACGGTATGTAACGGACGGCAAGTCTGCGCCTGGGCCAAGCAGCCCGGTTGCCGGGCAGTTACCAGATTCAAGCGGTTAAGGGAGCACTTGAAGGATGAACACGGATTCGGCTTTCGCGACCTATCTTCTATCAATTCGCGGCGCCCTCGCGCCGGAGACGCTGGAGGCGGCCCGGAGCGTGCACAACGACACGGCGGGGGCGCCCGCCAATGTCGACGCGGCGCGCGGCCTGGGTGATCTCAGCCACATGGTCTATGTGCCCATGGCCCGGCAGGGGCAGAACGCAAACGGGCACGAGTTTCTGATTTTGGACCAATGGAATAGCCTGGAGGGGCTCAACCAGTTTTTTGCCGACCCGCACGTCCAGCAAGGCGGGGGGATGATCTTCCGCCAGCGCGACCCGGTAGTGTGGGCGCCGGCGGAGGGTTTCTACGGCTACCACTTCCCGGCGCCGTATGGCCGCAACGAGCGCATCGTCGGCCTCGTGCGCGGGCGGGTGGCTTCGCAGGCGGCGGCCCAGGCTACTCACAACGCATTCGTGGCCAAGACCGTCAACATGGCCCGGCGCCGCGGCAGCCTGTCGCACGAGGCGTTTTTCCGGCTTGCGCCGGCCGGCAGCGCGGAAGCATCCGAGTTCTTCGCCGTCGACGTCTGGATGGACGCCGCCGGCATGGGCGAGCAATACCAGGACCCGGCCTTTATGGCCGGTTTTCAACAGCTTTTCGTTGCCCAGCCTGCCGCTGACGTCTGGGCGCATCCTGCCGGCGATTGGGTGGAATGGTAGGACAGTAGCCGGACGCCCGTGATCCGGGGCGGCCCGTATCCGGGGCGGTCGAGCGCAGCGGGACGGACGGCGGGGGAGTAAGGGCGGGCGTGCGCCCATCCCCTACTCCCCCGCCGTTTCGCTCTGCCAGAGCCGCCGCATCTCATCGCAGCGCGCCAGCAGCTCTTCGCGGCGAGGGATATGGCCGGCGCGGTCTAACGTGGTCTAACGCAGACGATAGACCCGGGCCTCGTAGGGGCGGAGGGTCAGCAGGCGGATGTCGTCGGACGGCTCGACCGGGTAGTTGGCGATCAGCAGGTCGTGGGCGGAGAAGCCGATGTGGCCCGGCAGGGCGAAGACCGGCGTATCCGCGCTGAAGTTCAGTATCACCAGCAGGCGGTCGTCTGGCAGGGTGCGGGTATAGGCGTAGACTTGCTCGTCAGCATCCAGGATCAGCTCGTAGCGGCCATAGACGATGATGGGGTTCTCTTTGCGTAACTGGATCAGGCGCCGGTAGTAGTGCAGGATCGAGTCCGGGTCGGCGAGGGCCTGGGCGACGTTGATCGTGCGGTAGTTGGGATTGACTTTGATCCAGGGCGTGCCGCTGGTGAAACCGGCCTGCGCTCCGGCGTCCCATTGGACGGGCGTGCGGGCGTTGTCGCGGCTCTTGGCGTGGATGGTCGCCAGCACTGCCTGCGGGTCATAGCCTCGCTCTTCGACGTATTCCCGGTACATATTACAGGTCTCGATGTCGCGGTAGTCCTCGATGGACTCGAAGGCGACGTTGGTCATGCCGATCTCCTCGCCCTGGTAGACATAAGGCGTGCCCTGCAGGGTGTGCAGAAAGGTCGCGAGGAGCTTGGCCGACTCAACCCGGTAGCGCCCGTCGTTGCCGAAACGCGAGACCGCGCGCGGCTGGTCGTGGTTGCTCAGGTAGAGGCTGTTCCAGCCGTGGCCCTCCAGGTCTTTTTGCCAGCGCGTCATCACTTGCTTGAGGTCCAGCAGCCGCCAGGGCCTGATACTGGCGCGGGAAGAGGCGGCGCCGGGCTCGGCGTCGAGGTCCATGTGCTCGAACTGGAACAGCATGTTGAGATGGCCGGTCTCCTCGTTGGTGATATCGATGGCGTGCGCGGTGGAGACTAACGGCGTCTCGCCCACGGTCAGGACGTCGTAGTGGGAGAGGACAGTGCGCTTCATCTCGTCCAGGTACTCGAGCAGGCGCGGGCCGTTGACGAAGTACCGGCCGCCGAACTGGTAGCGCTCGCCGCTGGTGACGGGTGCATCCGGCAGGCCCGGCGCCTTCGAGATCATGTTGATCACGTCCATGCGGAAGCCGTCAACGCCCTTCTTGAGCCACCAGTGCATCATGTCGTAGATCTCGGCCCGGACGCGGGGATTTTCCCAGTTCAGGTCGGGCTGCTTGCGCGAGAAGAGGTGCAGATAATACTCACCGGTCGGCGCGTCGTACTGCCAGGCCGAACCACTGAAGAAGGACTGCCAGTTGTTGGGCTCGCGGCCGTCGCGGGCGGGCCGCCAGATGTAGTAATCGCGGTAGGGATTATCCCTGGACTTGCGCGCTTCGATGAACCAGGGATGCTCGTCCGAGGTGTGATTGACCACCAGGTCCATCACGAGCTTGATGCCGCGGCGGTGCATCTCGGTGAGCAGCTCTTCCCAATCGGCCAGGGCGCCGAACTCGGGCATGATGTCGCGATAGTCGCTGATGTCGTAACCGTTGTCGTCGTTGGGCGACCGGTAGACGGGCGAGAGCCAGACGACGTTCACGCCGAGGTCTTTGAGATAGTCGAGCTTACTTATAATCCCGCGCAGGTCGCCGATGCCGTCGCCGTTGCTATCGGCGAAGCTGCGCGGATAGATCTGGTAGACGACGCTTTCTTTCCACCAGGTTTTCTTCATGAGGGTACTTCCTTCAAGCCCAGCCCGTCGAAGGGCAAGAAGCCCTTCTATGCTCATTCTCCAGCCGGTGCAGGCGATTGGCCGGTCAAACGCTTGTAGCCAGACACCGCCAGGCTATAAACCGGCACACCGGCGATCGCGCCGCCGCTCAACGTGCGCCGCGCCGCCACGTCGACAAAACCGGCCTGCCGCACCAGGTCCAGGTATTCCGCCTCGGGCAGCGCGCCGTTGATGCAGCCCGCCCAGAGCCGCGGGTCGCCGCGCAGGTCGGCCGGCAGCGGCCCCGCGCTGACCATGTCGCTGATGCTCAACCGGCCACCCTCTTTCAGCACCCGGTACGCTTCCTCGAAGACCCGGCCCTTATCTTCGGCCAGGTTGATCACACAGTTTGAGAGGATCACGTCGACGCTGCCGTCCTCGACCGGCATTGCCTCGGCCTGCCCCAGCCGGAACTCGACGTTGGCCAGCCCGGCCTCCGCTGCCGAGCGGCGCGCCCGCTCGATCATAGCCGGCGTCATATCCAGGCCGAGCGCGCGTCCGGCCGGCCCCACTCGGCGAGCGGCGTAGAAGACGTCGATGCCTGCCCCGCTGCCGATGTCGAGCACCACCTCGCCCGGCTTGAGCGAGGCCAGCGCGGTCGGGTTGCCACAGCCGAGCGACAGGCTGGCCGCTTCCGCCGGCACCGTGGCCAGTTGCTCGGGAGTGTAGCCGGTGTCGTACAGCACCACTTCGGGCGCGCCATCATTCAGGATGAGCGCCATGTTGTCTGACGCCGGGCTGCCCGTTGAGCAGCAACTGCCCGGCGCAGCGGCTGGGCTCTCGGCCACGCAGGCGCACGGCGCGCTGCCGGCGGAGGCCGCCGCCCCATAGCTGGCTTGTACCGCCTCGCGCGCCCCGCTGACCCGCCGGCTGCCGGTCGCCACGAACACGCCAATGCGCACTTCGTCGGTGGGCGCCTCGCCCGCACGCGCCTCGCC
>JADGQF010000049.1 GCA_017882045.1 Anaerolineales bacterium | reverse complement strand
CTGACACGACTTCCGCAAGAATGACATCGCCGATGGCAGGACGCAAGGCGGATTTCATGAACAGGTCTACGGGGATGCCTAAAAGGTCGCTGAGCCAACGCTGAAAGCGCACGAACTGGAAGAGGGAGGGCGGCTCGTCATACTCCACCAGCAGGTCAAGGTCGCTGTCGACGGAAGCCTCCCCCCGCACGTACGAGCCGAACACGCCGAGGCTGCGCACGGCGTACTGAGTGCGGAATTCGTCCCGGTGCCGTCGCAGCGTAGCCAGAATATCATCCATGCTCGGTTGACTCACCATAGTCCCACTCTTGCCGCTCATTGCGCAATGATAGCATGCAGGCAGCGCCGTTCGCAAGAAGTCAAACTCTTGAGTCAGCCCGGCTGATCTCCAAACAGTTTTGCCTGCAGCGCCCGGACCGACGCCGGCGAGTGGCCGGCGTAGTGGTTGTTGAAGTAACCAAAAACAAAGCGCCCCTGGTGCAGGTAACTCGCCACCTGTTCCGCCCAGACGTCGAGTTGCTTGTCCCGGTTCAGGCGTACGTGGCTGAAATCATCGTCCGGGATGTCCTCGCGCCGCCCCAGCCAGCGGATGTAGACGAAGTCGCTCGTCAATTCGTCCAGGCGCGGCATCCAGGCGTGCTGCACCAGGCACAGCGCCACTCCCTGCCGCAGCAAAAGCTCGAGCAGCTGCGCGTGGACCGCCTCGGCCAGCCAGGAGCGATGGCGCACCTCCAAGGCATAGCGGAAACCGGTGGGCAGAGTCTGCAGGTAAGCGGTGAGCGCTTTCATCTGTGTCGCGGCAAAAGAAGGGGGCATCTGCAGGAGCAGCGGTCCCAGCTTTTGGTCGAGCTGGGTCATGCGCTCCAGGAAAACCGTCGTTTCCTCGGCGCAGTCCACCAGCCCCTTATCGTGCGTGATGACCTTCGGGAATTTGGCGGCAAACAAAAAGCCGGCCGGCGTTCGGGTACGCCAGCCGGCCACTGTGCTCAGGGCCGGGACCGCATAAAAAGTCGTGTCCAGCTCGACCGTGTTGAACTGGGACGCGTACACGTCCAGGTACTGCGCCGCCGCAGTCCCTGCGGGGTAGAACGACCCGACCCAGGACGGATAGCTCCAGCCCTGCGTGCCAACGTACAGCCGGTCCATCTTAAAAGAACCCCAGCAGGTCCTTTGCTTCCTGTGTCATCATGTCCGGGTTCCAGAGCGGGTCCCAGACCACGTGGACGTTGATCTCGTCCAACTCGGGGTAGCTCTTCTGCACGTAGCTCTGGATGCCGCCGATGATGTGCGGTCCCACCGGACAACCCGGGCTGGTCAGCGTCATCGTGATCATCGCCCGATTCTTGCCGTCTTTTTCCTCGACGTCTACGTCATAGATCAAACCCAGGTCCACCACGTTCAGCCCGATCTCGGGGTCGAACACGTTCTCCTTGATCACATCGCGTACATTATCGCCAGTCGGTAAGTCCATCTCGTTACTCAACTCCCTTCGTACAAGCCTTCTCACCAGCTTTCCACTAACACGTCTCCGCCCTCGACCTTCACTTCAAACGTCGGCACCGGCTCAAAAGCCGGCAGCGTCAGGGCGTCACCCGTGCGCACATCGAAGCGGGCGCCGTGGCGCGGACAAATGATCTGCGCCCCTTCCAGCCGGCCCTCGCCTAACGGCCCGCCGTCATGGGTGCAAACATCCTCGATTGCATAGAATTGCCCGTCAAGGTTGATCACCACCACCAACGTCCCGTCTACTTCGAAGATCCGCTTCTCCCCCGGCGCGATGTCCTCCACCCTGGCTACTTTGACAAACTTAGCCATCACTCTTCCTGCGCTCGCTCTGGAACCCCGGGTCTTTTTGGGGCCGGGGTTCTTCCATTCCCCCGATTAGGCCGCGGCTTCCCCGTCGTCGGCCAGCCCCCACACCGCCGCCTTGAGCGCTTTGAGGGGCAGCAGCGCACACTTCATGCGTACCGGCCCCACCTCGATGCCCAACAGGTCGATAATATCCTCTTTGTTCCAACCCTTCAGTTCGTCCAGCCGTTTGCCGAGGATCTCTTCGGACATCATCGAGGCCGCAGCCCGGCTGATCGCGCAGCCGTGGCCCGTGAACGCCACATCCTTGATGACACCGTCCTCGATCTGCAGCTCCAGCGTGATCTCGTCTCCGCAGAACGGGTTGGTATCATGAAAGGTGAGCGAAGGCCGGTCCAGGTGCCCGAAATGACGCGGGTGTTTATAGTGGTCCAGAATCTCGTCGCGGTATAGGTCCATTGTCGTCCATCTCTTCGAGCGTGTTAGGATCCGGCGCCCGGAAGGGGCCGGTCCGCATTTAGTATATCAAAAGGCAAACATTTCGACCACTTTGTGCAACCCCGCCACCAGGGCATCTACTTCCGCCGGGGTGTTGTACAGGTAGAAACTGGCCCGCGCGCTGGCCGGGATGCCGAAGTGCTCGTGGATCGGCTGCGCGCAATGATGCCCCGCGCGCACCGCGATGCCCATCGTGTCTAGCATGGCGGCGATATCGTGCGGGTGAATGTCGCCCAGCGTGAACGCCACCAACCCGCCGCGCTTGTCCGCCGACGGCCCGAGCATGCGCAAGCCCTCGACCTCGCTCAGCCGTTCCATGGCATAGCCCGTCAACTGGCTTTCGTAGCGGTGGATGGCTGCCATGCCCACGTTTTCCAGGTAATCCACCGCCGCCGCCAGCCCGATGGCCTGCGCGATGGCCTGCGTGCCCGCTTCGAACTTCCAGGGCAGCTCGTTCCAGGTCGAGTGGCGCAGGTGCACTTCACGGATCATGTCGCCCCCACCCATGAACGGCGGCATCGAGTTGAGGATCTCGCGCTTGCCCCATAGCACTCCGATGCCCGTCGGCCCCAACATCTTATGGCCGCTGAAAGCCAGGAAGTCGATATCCAGCGCCTGCACGTCGATAGGGGCATGTGGCACATACTGCGCGCCGTCCACCAGCGCCAGCGCGCCGACCCGGTGCGCGGCTGCCGTCAGCTCTTTGACCGGGTTGATCGTGCCCAGCACGTTGGACATGGCTGTAAAGGCAAACAGCCGGGTGCGTGGCGTGAGCAGCCGGTCCAGGTTATCCAACACCAGGGTGCCGTCGGGCGCGATCGGCATGAAATCCAGCTCCAGCCCCATCTGGCCGGCGAGCATCTGCCAGGGCACGATGTTCGAATGGTGCTCCATGGGGGTCAGCAGGATATGGTCGCCGCGGTGCAGGTTGGCCCGGCCCCAACTGTAGGCCACCAGGTTGATGGCTTCGGTCGCGTTGCGCGTCCAGATGACTTCCTTTGGACAGCAGGCATTGATGAAGCTCGCCACACGCGCCCGTGCGCCCTCGTACTGGGCCGTGGCTTCCTCGCTCAGGGTGTAGGCGCCCCGGTGGACGTTGGCGTTGGTTGTTTCGTAATACCGGTCAAGCGCCTCGATCACCTGGCGCGGCTTTTGCGAGCTGGCCCCGCTGTCCAGGAAGACCAGCGGCTGGTCGTGTATTCGCCGCTGCAGGATCGGAAAATCCGCTCGGATCGCATCAATATCTAAACCAACAGCCATCGTCGGCACCAATGTGGTCGTTTGTGCCATGTTCCCACCCCCCAATGCGATTTCGGATCGTACGCAAAAGCCGAACTCTAAGATCCGGCGGCCCCTCTCAGCTTGCGCACCGCGTCCTTGGTTGTGTTTAACCCCAGTGTCGCGCACTTCAGCCGGGTAGCAGCAATCTCCCGTCCTAGTAGATCCAGGACGGCTCCCGGCGGTGTCGCCTCGACCTCTTCCAGCGTCTTGCCTTCGAACATCTCGGTCACCAATGAGGCGCCGGCCTGGCTGATGGTGCAGCCTTCGCCCTCAAACGAGATGTCGCTGATGCGCCCTGTCTCGTCGACCTTCAAATAGAAGGTCACCACGTCGCCGCAGCCCGGATTGCCGCCCTTCTGCACTACCGTCGCATCCGCGACGGCCCCATACCGGTGTGGATTCTCGTAGTGTTCCAGTATGAAGTCGATTTTCGCCTGCCGCTCAACTGCGTCCACTCAAGCCATCCCTCTCACGTTTAGCCATCACTTCTCGATGGGCGCACCGACCAGGTTCCCCCACTCCGTCCAACTCCCGTCGTAGTTACGGACGTTGGGGTAGCCCAGCAGGTACTTGAGCACAAACCAGGTGTGGCTCGAGCGCTCGCCGATCCGGCAGTAGGCGATCACATTGTCGGTGGGCTGCAAGCCCTGCCCGGCCTCGTAAATGTGCCGCAACTCTTCAGCCGTCTTGAACGTGCCGTCCTCCGCCTTGGCGGCCTTCGCCCAGGGCACGTTGACCGCCCCCTTGATATGGCCGGTGCGCAGCGAGCCTTCCTGCGGGTAGCCTTCCATGTGGAATAGCTCCCCGTTATACTCGCCCGGGCTGCGCACGTCGACCAGCGGGTAGCCGGCCTGCAGATGCTTCATCACGTCGTCACGGAAGGCCCGGATCCGATAATCGGCGCGCTCCGGCGCCTGGTACTGGACCGGACGTTGGCTGCCGGGCACTTCGCGGCTCATCGGGCGCCCTTCCTGCTCCCACTTCAGCCGCCCGCCGTCCATAATGGCGCTGTTCGTGTGGCCGAACAACTCGAACACCCACAACGCATAGCACGCCCACCAGTTGTTCTTGTCGCCGTAGAAGATGACCTTCGTGTCGTTGGCGATGCCGTTTTTCGTCATCAGGCGCTCGAACTGCTCGTGGTCCAGGTAGTCGCGCACCACCGGGTCGTTCAGGTCGGCCACCCAATCGATGTTCACGGCCCCCGGGACGTGGCCCCGCGAGTACAGCAGCACATCCTCGTCCGATTCCACGATCCGGACCTTTTCGTCGTTCAGATGGGCCGCGACCCAGTCCGTCGTCACCACCTTATCCGCATAGGCATAACCCTTATCCGCCATGGTTTACACCCCCAATTTCCGCGCGATCTCATCCTCAATCTTCGCCCGCACGCCCTCGACCGGGATGCGATCCAGCACTTCCTCCAGGAAGCCCTGCACCACCAACCGTTCGGCGTTCGGCCGGGGCAGCCCGCGTGACATGAGGTAGAACACGTGCTCTTCCTGCAACTGGCTGGCCGTCGCTCCGTGCGTGCAGCGCACGTCATTGGCTTGGATCTCCAGGCCCGGGATACTGTCGGCGCGTGCCTGCTTGCTCAGCAACAGGTTCCGGTTGGCCTGGTAGGCGTTGGTCTTTTGCGCGTTCGGGTAGACCTTGATGTAGCCCTGGTACACCGAGCGCCCGCGGTCCTTCAGCGCGCCCTTGAAGAGCAGATCGCTGGTCCCGTTCGGTGATTTGTGCAACTGGTTGGTGTGGTGGTCGATATGCTGCCGGCCATCCGGGAAGTACAGCCCCAACAGCTCGCCGTGGCTCCCCGGACCGTTCAGCTCCATGTTGATCCAGTTTTTGCTCAAGCGGCTGCCCCAGGATGCGATGAGGAAGCGCAGCAGGCTATCGCGCACCAGGAGCATGCGCTGCGTGCTGAAATTCCACGCCGTCTGCGACAGGTTCTGCAGGTGCAGGTAATGTACCTGGCTGCCCGCGCCGGGCAGCAGCTCGACCACGCTGTCCATCAGCCCGTCTTCGGCGCCCGAAAAATCCTCGACCAGCGTCACGGAGGCGCCTTCTTCGGCTACCACCAGGGTGTGGTGGTAACCGGCATACTTGCCCTGGCTCTGGTACACGACGGTCTGCAGCGGCGCCTCAACCTTGACGTTGCGCGGCACGTACAGGAAAGTCCCACCGTTCCAGAGGGCATAGTGCAGCGCCGCGAACTTGTTCTCGTCCGTCGCGACCGCCGTGCCCAGGTACTTCTGCAGCAGCTCGGGATACTCGCGCAGCGCGCTGTGCAGATCGGTATGGATGACGCCACGCGCCGCGAGCGCCGGGTCGATCGTGTGGAGCGCGGCGTTGCCGTCGACGAGGGCCAGGCTGCTGGCGCTCGCCACCTCGTCCAGGCTGTGCTGCACACCGGCCGGGAGGTCGCCGGCTGCCGCCACCGGGGCGAAAGGGCGGTAGTCCTCCAGTTTGAAGCCGGTCAGCTTGGTACGCCGCCAGGTCTCTTCGTTGCCGACCGGCCAGGGGATCTCCTCAAAGAACCGCCACGCCTTCTGGCGCTGTTCCAACATCCAGGCCGGCTCGTTCCGGCCGGCCGACAGCGCCTCCACGGCGGTGGATGTGTTCTCCAGGGGCAAAGTCTCAATCGTCATCGCTTGCACGCTCTCCAGGTGGGTCTCGCCAACCACTTAGCCAACCGAACCTTCCATCTGCAACTGGATCAGGCGGTTCATCTCGACGGCATACTCCATCGGCAGCTCTTTGACCATTGGCTCGATGAAGCCGGCCACAATCATCGCGCTGGCCTCGTCTTCATTCAGGCCCCGGCTCATCAGGTAGAAAAGCTGCTCCTCGCCGATCTTGCTGACCGACGCCTCGTGGCCCAGGCTGACGTCATCCTCGTTCACTTCGATGTAGGGGTAAGTGTCGGACCGGCTGTGCTCGTCCAGCAGCAGCGCGTCGCACACTATGTTCGACTTTGCGCCGTGCGCGCCTTTGGCGACCTGCAACAGGCCGCGGTAGCTCGCCCGGCCGCTGCCCTTGCTGATGGACTTCGAGATCAGCTGGCTGGTTGTGTTGGGCGCGGCGTGGATCAACTTGCCGCCGGTGTCCTGGTGTTGGCCCGGTCCGGCGAAGGCCATCGAAAGGATCTGGCCGTGTGCGCCCTCGCCCAGCATGTACACCGACGGGTATTTCATGGTCACCTTGGAGCCCAGGTTGCAGTCTACCCACTCCATCGTGCCCTTCTCGTACACCAGGGAGCGTTGCGTCACCAGGTTGTATACGTTGGCCGACCAGTTCTGGATAGTCGTATAGCGGCAGCGGCCGCCCTTCTTGACGATGATCTCGATCACGCCGCTATGCAGCGAGTCCTTGGCATAGACCGGCGCGGTGCAGCCTTCCACGTAGTGGATGCTCGCGCCCTCGTCCACGATGATCATCGTCCGTTCGAACTGGCCCATGCTCTGCGCGTTGATGCGGAAATAGGCCTGCAGCGGAATGTCCAGGTTGACGCCCTTCGGCACATACACAAACGAGCCGCCCGACCAGACCGCACTGTTGAGGGCCGCGGTGAAGTTATCGGTCGGCGGGATCACTGTGCCGAAGTATTCGCGGTAAATGTCCTCGTGCTCGCGCAGGCCGGAGTCGCTGTCCATGAAGATCACGCCCTGCTTTTCCCATTCCTTGCGCAGCGAGTGATAGACCGCCTCGGACTCATATTGTGCGCCCACGCCGGCCAGGAACTTGCGCTCCGCCTCGGGGATGCCCAACTTGTCGAAGGTGTCCTTGATGTCCGCCGGCACGTCATCCCAGTTCTTGCTCTGCGACTCGACCGGCTTGATGTAGTAGTAGATGTCCGAGTAGTCGATGGCGCTCAGGTCCGGCCCCCACTTGGGCACCGGCTTGGCGAAGAAAATGTCCAGCGCGTCATGGCGGAACTTGCGCATCCACTCGGGCTCGTGCTTCATCTGGCTGATCTGTTCGACAATATCGTGGTCCAGGCCCTTGCGCGCCTTGAAGGCGTATTTTTCCGGCTGGCTGAATCCAAATTTGTATTCATCCTTGATGCCGGCCAGCGTCTGTTCATCAGATTGTGTAGCCATTATTCCCCCGTTTAACTAAGCAGTTTCCTGCCCCAGCATCGGATCGCCGAATTCCTGGCGAACCCAGTCATAGCCCTTCTCTTCCAGCTTTAGCGCCAGATCAGGGCCGCCAGAGAGCACCACTCGGCCGTTGTAAAAGACGTGCACAAAGTCTGGCTTGATGTAATTGAGCAACCGCTGGTAGTGCGTGATCACCAGGGCGCCCATGTCCGGGCCGACCAGCCTGTTCACGCCTTCAGCTACCACGCGCAGCGCGTCGATGTCCAGGCCGGAATCCGTCTCATCGAGCACGGCGATCTTCGGTTCCAGCATGGCCATCTGCAAGATCTCGGCGCGCTTTTTCTCGCCGCCCGAGAACCCGTCGTTCAGGTAGCGGCGGGCGAAAGACGGGTCAACGTTCAGCTTTTCCATCTTATCGATCAGTTCCTTGCGGAACTCTTTCATCGGCATCAGCTCCGCCCCGAGCGGCCGGGCGGCTCCGCCTTCGGCGGCCGCCTGGCGGGCCTTTTCGCTATAGCCGCGCACCGCGCTCACGGCCTGGCGCAAGAAGTTGGCCATGCTCACGCCCGGGATCGCCGTGGGGTATTGGAAGGCCAGGAACAGGCCGGCCTTGGCGCGCTCGTCGGCGGTCAGCTTCAAGATACTGTTGCCGTTCAGCAGAATGTCCCCACCCATCACCTTGTAGTGTGGGTGCCCGGCAATGGTATAAGCCAGTGTGCTCTTGCCCGAGCCGTTCGGCCCCATCAAGGCATGCACTTCGCCCTGGCGGATGGTCAGGTCAACGCCCTGCAGAATGGGCTTATCCTCAACGTTTACCTTCAGGTCTTTGATAACAAGTTCGGCCGGCATTAAAGGAGTCTCCTTGCGTCAAGTGAGTTTAAAAGAGTCCTGTGTCAATCTTAAAGCTGCAGCCATGATGCCCATCCAAGCTGCAGGTCACCAGCTCCACGCGCTTCCGTACCACCTGCGAGAACATGCCCAGCTCCATATCGCAGATCGCCCGGCTCTGGCGCGCCAGCTCGTAGTACGGGCAGTTGTACTCCTGCACCGTTATGCCCTCGACCCCCACCTGCATATCGGCAAGGATACCCTTGGCATTGAGCAGCTCGATCAGCTCGTGGGCTCGGTCGGCCGGCGCCTGGCCGGAGATGCGGCTCGCATACTGTTCCGCCATCCGCTGACTCATCCGGCTCAACAGTTCGCGCACCTTCTGGGGCCCTTCCGTGACGAGTATCTCGCGCAGCAGCGAGTTCGTGAACTCGTCATAGTGGTGCGGGAAGAGCGAGCGCCCCTGGGCGGTGAGCGCATAAACGTGGCGTGGCCGTCCCCGGCCATTGTGTTCCTGCGTCTGTTCGATGTAACCATCGGCCAACAGGTTACCGATCTGCTGGCGCACTGCGTTGGCCGTCACGCCCAGCCCATCCTGCAGTTCCTTCACGGTCAGCGGGCCTTTGCGCTGCAGCAGCGTCAAAAGGGCCCCGGCAGGGTTGCCAATCGCACGTTTCTGTAGCATAATATCTTTCTGATGCAGCTGCATGCTTTTCCCTCTCCTATTCACCTGCCGCATCATACCACCACTGGGTACTTTTGTCAATTGCTTATGTGTAAAATATAGCTACGCGCGGCACAAACGCGCCTGGCCGTTCCGTGTTGCGCCTTCCTTCTTCATTCTTCATGATCTTTCTTTAGCCTTTGTCTGCTTCCTTTCTCGACAACCCGTCGCATCTGTCATACAATGCTGCGTCGGGAGAGATTAGAGATTAATGGAAACCTTGCAGACTTTTGGAGGGGTGATCGCGTGGACTTACACGGCAAAGTAGCACTGGTTACCGGCGGCGCCATCCGGGTAGGGCGGGCGATCAGCCTGGCGCTGGCCGATGCGGGCGCGGATGTGGTGCTCAACTATAGCACCTCAGCGGACGCCGCGGCCACCACGGCGGCCGAGATTCAGGCGCGCGGCCGGCAGGCCCTGACCTATCGCGCTGACGTCTCACAGGCGGCGCAGGTCAATGCCATGCTGGAGGAGACGATCGCGCGCTTTGGCCGGCTGGACGTGCTGATCAACAGCGCGTCGGTCTGGTTGCGCACACCCTGGGCCGAATTGACCGAAGAGGCCTGGGACCGCCTGGTGGACGTCGATCTGAAAGGCGCCTTCCTGTGCGCCCAGGCGGCTGCGCCTCACCTGGCGGCGCACGCCGATGGGGCGATCGTCAACATCGTCGACCTCTCCGCTTTCGTGCCTTTCCCGAATTTCTTGCCCCATTCGGTCGCCAAGGCGGGACTGTTGAACCTGACCTACGCCCTGGCCATTGAGCTCGCGCCCGCCGTGCGCGTCAACGCCGTCGCGCCGGGTCCGGTCTTGCCGCCGCCTGACTACAGCCTGGCTCAGCTGGATGCGGTCGCGCGGCGTACTTTGCTGGGCCGTTGGGGCTCGCCCACCGACGTGGCCGGGGCAGTGCTGTTCCTCGTCCAGGCCGGCTACGTGACCGGGGTGGTCGTTCCCGTCGACGGTGGTGAGCGCTTCGGTCGCAGCGGGAAACGCGCGACCGATTGACGGCGTCCGGCCTGGGCGGGCCGGGCAGGCCGGGCACGTTTGGCGCCGTTGGCGGGGCTTTCTGCGTTCAGGGAGCTTTTTCGAGTGGAGTCGAGTTTCTTTGTTCATCCCAGCGCCGACGTTTCCTCCAAGGCGACGGTCGGCGATGGCACCCGGATCTGGCAGCACTGCCAGGTGCGCGAGGGGGCCAGGATCGGGCGCGGCTGCATCCTGAGCAAAGGCGTCTATATTGACGCCGGGGTGCGCATCGGCGACAATGTGAAGATCCAGAACGGCATTTCCGTCTATCACGGGGTGACGCTGGAAGATGGCGTCTTCTGTGGGCCGCATTGCGTCTTCACCAACGATCGCCAGCCGCGTGCCATCAAACCGGATGGCTCGTTGAAATCGACCGACGACTGGACGGTCAGCGAGACCCTGGTGCGCCGCGGCGCCTCCATCGGCGCGCATGCCACCATTGTCTGTGGCATCACCATCGGCCAATGGGCGATGATCGGCGCCGGCTCGGTCGTCACGCGCGACGTGCCGGACTATGGCCTGGTCTACGGCAACCCGGCTCGCCTGCACGGCTTCGTCTGTCCTTGCGGCGAAAAACTTGTCGAGGCTGCCGGTGAGGCTGCCCTGGCTGCCGGCGCTGCTGCCCCGGCCGGTGTAGTCGCGCTGGTCTGTCCCAAGTGCGACACGCGTATCGCCATCCCGCAACTTACCTACGCAGGAGCAAACACATGATCCCCATTTCTAAACCCTTCATTGGTGAGGCTGAGAAGCAGGCGGTACTGGAAGTGCTGGACTCCGGCATGCTGGTGCAAGGCCCGCGTACCGCCGCGCTGGAAGAGAAGTGGGCCGCGGCCTGCGGCACGCCCTTCGCCGTCGCCACTTCCTCGGGCACCACCGCGCTACAGATTGCCTTGCTGGCCCATGGCGTAGGCCCTGGCGACGAAGTGATCACGACGCCCTTTACCTTCATCGCCTCGGTTAACAGCATTCTCTACACCGGCGCGCGCCCGGTTTTCGTCGACATCGACCCCGATAGCTTCAACATCGACCCGGAGTTGATCGAGTCCGCGATCACGCCGCGCACCAGGGCGATCATGCCGGTTCATCTGTACGGGAACCCCTGCGACATGGACCCCATCCTCGATATCGCGCTCCGGCACGGCCTGGCCGTCGTCGAGGATGCCGCGCAGGCCATCGGCGCCACCTACCAGGGCCGTTGTGTCGGCAGCTTTGGCACCGGCTGTTTCAGCCTTTACGCGACCAAGAATATTATGGCCGGTGAGGGCGGTATGATCACGACTCCCGACGAGCAGTTGGTGCAGAAATGCCGGATGCTGCGTAATCATGGCATGCAGCGCCGCTACTACCATGACATCTTGGGCTACAACTTCCGCATGACCGACCTGCACGCCGCCATCGGCCTGGCCCAGATCGCCCGCCTGGCGGATTTCACGGAGAAGCGGCGCGCCAATGCTGCCTACCTGACCAGTCACATCAGCGCCGTAGTCACTCCCAAGCTGAAGGAGGGTTACGGGCACGTGTTCCACCAGTATACCGTGCGGGTGGACTGCGGGCGCGATCGTGACGCGGCGGCCAGGCAACTGAACGAATCGGGCGTCGGCAGCGGCATCTTCTACCCCGTGCCTGCCAATCGCCAGGCCTACCTGGTCGAGATGGGTCTCGGCGAAGTCATCCTGCCGGTGGCCGAGCGCATGGCGCACGAGGTTCTTTCACTGCCCGTGCATCCGCAACTGAGTCAGGCCGATCTCGAAAAGATCGTGGCCGAAGTGAACAAACTGTAGCTGAGAGGCCTTACTTCACAGGAGACTGGGATAACGCTATGAGTGTACGAGTAGCCGTGATCGGCGTGGGCGCCATGGGGCGCAATCACGCGCGTGTCTATGCCGAGATGCCTGAGGTGGAACTGGTGGGGATTGCCGATGCTAACCTCGCGACGGCGCAGGCCGTCGCCCGCCGTTACGGCACCCAGGCTTATAGCGACCACATCCGTCTGCTGCGAGAGATGCGCCCCTATGCGGTAACAGTCTCTGTGCCGACCGTCGAGCACCTGCAAGTGGCCCTCGAATGTATCGAGCACGGGGTGCATCTGCTGGTCGAGAAGCCTATCGCCTTCACGGTAGAGGAAGGCCGACAGATCATCGAGGCGGCCGACCGGGCCGGGGTTAAACTGATGATCGGCCACGTCGAGCGCTTCAACCCGGCGGTGCTCGCCCTGAAGCAACACCTGGCGGCGGGCAAGCTGGGGCGGGTCTTCCAGATGGAGGCGCACCGTGAGGGACCATTTCCTTCCCGCGTGCAAGATGTCGGAGTGGTCATTGACCTGGCCGTTCACGACCTGGACATCATGCGCTATGTTAGCGGCTCCGAAATCGTGCGCGTCTACGCTGAGACCGAGCGCCGCATCCATTCCACGCGTGAGGATCTGTTTTCCGGGCTTGTGCGCCTGGCCGACGGCACCGTGGGGACGCTGGCAATCAACTGGCTGACGCCGACCAAGATCCGCGAGCTGGCCGTCTGTGGCGAGGGCGGCCTGTTTCGCGTCGATTACCTGACCCAGGATCTGTATTTCTACGAAAACGCCACCGCCTCCGGTATGGAGTGGGAGACCCTGCGCGTGCTGCGTGGGGTGAGTGAGGGTCGCATGATCCGTCACGTCGTGGCCAAGAAAGAGCCCCTGCGCGCCGAGCAGGAGGCGTTTGTGGCCGCGCTGCGCGGCGATGGGCCGGTCGCGGTCAGTGGTAACGATGGCCTCAAGGCGCTCGAGCTGGCCCAGGCGGTCGTCACCTCCGGCCTGGAGCATCGGGTGATCACCTTTGATTGACCCTTTTCGGCGATTCCCAGTCGTGGAGTAGCAGTGCAACGAGTGCAACACCCTGATATCGAGTCTACAATGCTGCAAGTCCTGGCCGGCAAGATCGAACGCGCTGAAGCGAATCTGGCAGTGATCGGCCTGGGCTATGTCGGCCTGCCCGTCGCCTGTGTCTTCGCGCGGGCTGGCTTTCGTGTTACCGGGCTGGAGATTAAGCCCGCGCGCGTCGACATGATCAATGCCGGGCGCTGCCCAATTGACGGCGAGGAGCCGGGCCTGCCCGAACTGCTGGCCGAGGTGGTCGCTGCCCGTCGCCTGCGCGCCAGCGGCGACGACCAGGACCTGGCCGAGGCCGATGTCATCCTCATCGGGGTCGAAACGCCCGTGGACGACCGGCACCGGCCGCAGTATACCGCCCTCAGCGCAGCCTGTCGCAGCCTGGGCCCGGTGCTGAAGGAAGGCGCCCTGGTGGTGGTCGAGTCCACCGTGGCCCCCGGCACAATGGACCGTCTCGTGCGCCCGCTTCTAGAGGAGACCTCCGGACGCCGGGTCAACCAGGGTTTCTATCTTGGCGCCTGCCCGGAGCGGGTCATGCCCGGCAAATTGCTGGCAAACCTGCGCGCCATGAGCCGGGTGTGCGGCGGCAGCACGCCGGAAACGGCCGGGGTGATGATCGCTCTCTACCGCCATATTGTCGCCGCGGACCTGGACCCGGCCGACCTGGTGACCGCCGAACTGGTCAAGACCGCCGAGAATGCCTACCGTGACGTCCAGATTGCCTTTGCCAACGAGGTCGCCCTGATCTGCGAGGCGGCAGGCGGCGATGTCTGGCTCGTGCGCGAGCTGGTCAACAAAAGCCCGTCCCGCCAGATGCACCTGCCCGGCGCGGGCGTGGGCGGGCACTGCATCCCGAAAGACCCCTGGCTGTTGGCCTACGGCGCGCGGGACGAGGCCGAAGTGCGTCTCATCCCCGCCGCCCGGGCCGTCAACGCCGGCATGCCGCTGCACATGGCGCAACTGGTGGCTGCCGCCTTAGGAGAGGCCGGGCGTCCGCTTGCCGGAGCCCGCGTTGGGATACTGGGCTATAGCTACCTGGAAGATTCGGACGACATACGCAATAGTCCCAGCGAGGTGCTCGTCGCGCGCCTGCGACAACTGGGAGCGCAGGTTGTGGTCCACGATCCGTGGGTGAGGGAATATCGGGGAGAGTTGCTGGACCGACTGCGAGGCTGCGACGCGGCGGTCCTGATGGTCGCGCACCGCACTTACCGTGACCTGGACCTGGCCGCCCTCAAGTCCGTCCTGCGGACGCCCATCCTCGTAGACGGCCGCCATGTTTTCAGCCACCAGGGAGCCGGGCGGGCGGGGCTCAGCTACTACGCCGTCGGGGTCGCGCCGGCCAGGGACGACAAGGGGCTATAGCGCAGGCGGTTAGTGCTTCGTGGCCGCCGCCGCCGGCGCAAGCGAGTTCGCCCATTGCTCGCGTAAGAATCCCAGCCCCTGCCGGACGAATGCCGCCCCGTCGGGACAGACGTTGTGGAACATTCCCCGCCGATAGGCAAAATCGCCCAGTGACGAATTATAGGCTTCGAGCACCAGGTAGCCGCTGAAGCCGATCTCCCGCAGCGCCCCGAACACCGCCGCCCATGGCACCAGCCCCCCGCCCGGCACGCCCCGGTCGTTCTCGCACGCGTGGAGGCCCCATAACCGGTCGCGCACCGTGCGGATGGCCGCCGCGAAGTCGCGCACCTCGGTGACCATATGGTAGGTGTCGAGCAGGATGCGTAGGTTGGGGTGGCCGGCCATCTCTATGAGTCGCATCCCTTGCTCGGGGGTGTTCACCAGGTGGGTCCGGAAATGGCTCATCGGCTCGAGGACGATCTGCACGCCTTGCGCCGCGGCGTATTGGGCCAGCGCGTGCAGCCCCTCTGCGGTGCGCTCGTACTCGCCGGCCGGCGGGATGCGCCGCTGCACTGTGCCGGGATGGCCGTACAGCGCCCCGGTGTACGCGATCGCCCCGATGGCCGCGCTGGCGTCCACCTGCCGCTTGTGCCAGGCCAGCCCGCGCCGCCGTTGGCCGGCATCGTCCGCCGATAGATCACAGTCCACCGGCCAGAGCCCGCCCGGTCCGGTGGTCAGTTGCAACCCTAGTTCCTCGGCGCGTCGCCGCGTCAGCGCCGCGTTGAACTCGACGTCGTCGCCAATGGCGATCTCGAAGCTTTCGGCGCCCAGCGCACGCACCTGATCGAGCACGTCGAGACCGGCGTCGGACCAGCGTGCGGTGAAGAGATAGCAGTGGGCCCCGAAACGAGGCTTGGACGGGGTGTCTGAGGTAGCCAGGCGATCCTCTGCCGTCATGCGAGCAGGTCGTCGGCGTAAGCGAACAAGGCCGGCGCTCCGCCGGTGTGCCAGAATATCACGTTCTGGCCGGCTGCAAAACCGCCGCGGCGGATGATGTCCAGCAGGCCGCCGAAGGCTCGCCCGGTGTAGACCGGGTCGAGGAAAATGCCCTCGCTGCGTGCCAGCCGCGTGATCGCTTCTCTTTCCAGCGGGCCCATGACCGCATACCCCCCGCCCAGGTACTGGGCATTGACCCGCACGTCGCACGGCTCGAAAGTATGCGGGCAGCCGAGGTGCGCCGCCGTGCGTGTCGCCAGTCCCGCTACCAGCGCCTGCAGCCTGGCCTCAGGCTCATCCACGCTGATACCCAGGATCGGCACGTCCCAGCCGAGAGCCCAGGCGCCGGCGAGCAGACCGGCCTGCGTCCCGCCCGAGCTGGAAGCAAAGACCAGCGCGTCCGGCTTCAGGTCGGCCTGCGCGCACTGGTCACGTAGCTCCTCGATTGCCAGCGCATAGCCCGCCGCTCCCACCGGGTCCGAGCCGCCGTAGGTGATCGGGTAAGGATGCTTGCCGGCGGCCCGCAGATCGTCCGCCAGTCCGGCCATCGTCTCGAGCCGCTGCTCGCGCTTCGTCCAGTGCAGGGTCGCGCCCAGCAGGTTATCCAGCAACAGGTTGCCGTTCACTTCCTGCGGCGGCGGGCCGCCCAACACCAGGTGACAGGCCAGCCCCGCTTTGGCCGCGGCTGCCGCCGTCTGCCGGCAGTGGTTCGACTGCACTGCGCCGGTGGTGATGATCGTGTCCGCCCCCTGGGCCAGCGCATCGGCGATCAGGAACTCCAGCTTGCGGGTCTTGTTGCCTCCCCCCGCCAGCCCCGTCTGGTCGTCGCGCTTGATCCACAGGTTGACGAAGCTGCTGGGGTCCGTACCCCCATCGGTTCCTGCACCGGCGGCTCCCCTGCGCCCCTCTTCGCCCAGTTGCCGGCTCAGGCGGCGCAGGGGTTGCAGCGGTGTCGGCAGAAAGGCCAACGGGTAACGCGCCAGGCGCTCGGTGATAGGCATATTAAGCGATCCGCCTTGCTTCCATGTAGAAGCGCTTTTCTTTGGCCTCGCCCATCGAGAAGGTCTTGCGCGGCAGGGCGCCGTCGACGATGACCGTTCTGAAGAAGGCGCTCTTGGCAATGGCCGGCAGATAGATCCCTATGTTGCCCGGCTGCGTGCCCAGGCGGAGGGCCACGTCTTTGCCGTGTACGTAGTCGATCCGGGCGAAGCCGCCGCTCTTTCCCCAGGCGTCCAGAAAACCCTGGATCGTCCCCACGGGCAGGTTGGCCGGTGGCTCCGCCACGGATATCACGCTGCACCCTCCCGGCGTGATGATGCCGATCGCGTGCTCCGGCCCGGCCTGCCCCTCCACACGGGCGATCATCTCGTCGGGGTTCGCGCAGGCCGCCCAGCGACACCGTCCTTCATAGAAGCCGTTCAGCGCCCCGACGATATCTTTTTGCACATCGAACAGCACCCGCAGGATCGGTTCGAACTCCAGCCCCTCGTCGTGAATGTTCTCGATTTCGACCAGCGCATAGCGCGCCGGATGATCGGGACCGACCTGGGTCTTGAGCCCTTCCCAGATGGTTTTGGCCGTCGCCAGCGAATGGTTGCCGTCACCCACCGCGAAGGAGAGCACCGGGGCGCCGGGCTCGACCCCATATTTGCGGCAGAAGCTAAGCGGGTCGCTCAGTGCCTGCAATGCGCCCAGCGCCTGTCCTTCCAGCCCTCTATCTGTGACACAATAGCCGCGCAGGTGCCCGCTGCCCAGCATGAGCTCGAAGTCGTAGAGACTGGTCAGGCTCTGCCGGGCAGCCACCAGTGGTTCGATGACAGTGCGCCCAGGGTCGTCGATCAGCACGAGGATGTGGGGCAGCTCCAGCGGCGCGCCCAGCCGAATGCGCACGCGCGGCGGTATCCGTTCCAGGATCGTCCCTTCCGTCGCGCGGATCAGGCTGCCGGCGCCCCGGCTGAAGTCGTACTGTTCCAGATCCAGGGCCAGCATGAGACCGTGCCGCGTTCTGCCGCCGGCCGTCCGCTCGACGAGTACCAGCCCCTCGCGTTCGACGAACAGGTCACGCGCCAGGTAATCTTGCATCGTGCGGCGGATCATCTCGACGCGCTCGGCTTCATCCGGCGTACCAAGATAGACTTCCGGCAGGGTGATGTGATAGGTGGAAGGGGCATCGCCGACCAGCTCCGCCACCTGTTGCCAGTATTCCGGTTCCGAGGTGAACTGGTCGCAGGCGATGACTGCCCACTTGTGCAGCTCAACCTCGGGCCTGGGAAGCAAGATCCTGGGTATCTGAACGCTGGCCATGGGCGCACTTGTCATCGTCATACCTGCCCTATCAGAACGACTCTTTCTGGTACTTCTTGAGCAGCTCGGCCACTTCGTCGCCGATGCGCTCCGTGGCTTCGGCGGTCATCGCGCCCATGTGGGGCGAGCAGATCACTTGCGGCAACTGCACCAGCTTATAATCGGCCGGCAGCGGTTCGGTCTCGAACACGTCCAGCGCTGCGCCCGCCACCTTGCCGGCGACGATCGCCTCGTACAGCGCGTCTTCGTCGATCACGCCGCCGCGCGCACAGTCGATGATGCGCACGCCGTTCTTCATGGCCGCGATGCTCTCGACATTGATCATGTGGTGCGATTCGGGGGTGAGCGGGATGTGGATGGTGATATAGTCGGCCCGTGCCAGCAACTCATCCAGCGAGGTGAGCATCATGAACGGCACCGCGCCGACTGCGCAGGCGTCGTAGCCCAGCACGATCATGCCCAGGGCCGCCGCCCGCTGCGCGACCACCGAGCCGATCCGGCCGACCCCGATGATCCCCAGCGTCTTGCCCTGGATTTCAGTGCCGTGGAACTTGCTTTTCTCCCACTTGCCGGCCTTGATCGACTCGCTTGCCTGGACGATCGGGCGGGCCAGCGCGAAGACGTAGGCCAGCGCCAGCTCGGCTACGGACTCGGTGCTCGCCGCCGGCGTGTTCAGCACCCGCACGCCCTTCTTGTCGGCGTACCCCACGTCGATGTTGTCCACGCCCACCCCGCCACGCACGACCACCTGCAGGTTAGAGCCCGCGTCGAGCACGGGTTTCTTGACCTTCGTCCGGCTGCGCACCACCATCGCGTGGTACTCGGGGATCACCTCGAGCAGCTTCTCGGGCGTGATCGTGTCCATGACGTCTACCTGCAACCCGGCATTGCGCATCGAATCGCAGGCGCAAGAGGAGATTGGATCGCAGACCAGTACCTTCATCATCGTAGTGCTCCTACTTCAGGCCCAGGATGTCGTCGATTTGTGCCGTGATCCACTTTATGTCTTCCATCGTCAGGTCGCCCATGTGGGCGATGCGGAAGCACTTTCCCTTGAAGGGCCCATAGCCATCGGAGATCATCGCGCCGCGCTCGCCAAGCGCCTTGTTCAGCGCCGACACGTCGATGCCGCGCGTGTTCTGGATGTTGCTCACCGTATTCGAGAGGTAGCGCTGGTCACCGAACATGGCGAAGTGCTTGCGCGCCCAGGCGCGCGTGTATTCGGCCATCGCCAGGTGGCGGGCGAAGCGGTTCTCAATCCCTTCGGCCAGCATGCAGTCCATCTGCTTGTTCAGGGCGAACAGATGGCTGACGCTCGGCGTCGCCGGGGTGTTGTTCTTCTGGGCGAACTTCTCGTTCTCGATGAAGTCGAAGTAGTAGCCGCGGTAGGGGATGCTCTTGGCCCGTTCCATGGCCCGGCTGCTCACCGCGCACACCGCCAAACCGGGGGGCAGGGCGAAGCACTTCTGCACGCCGGCCAGGCAGACGTCCAGGCCCCAGTCGTCGAAACGGATCTCGACGCCGGCCATCGAGCTGACCGCGTCCACCAGGATCAGCACGTCCGGGTACTTGGCGCGCACCATGGCCGCGATCTCGCGGACCGGGTTCATGATGCCGGTGGAGGTTTCGTTGTGGGTCAGGCAGAGCGCGTCGAACCCGCCTTTGCTCAGAGCGGCGTCGACCAATTCCGGGGTGATCGCCTGCCCCGCTTCGACTTCCAGCGTCTCGGTCTGGACGCCGCACGAGCGGACGATCTCGTTCCAGCGGCGTGAGAACTCGCCGTTGATGGTGCTGAGCGCTTTCTTGGCGACGCAGTTACGGATCGCGCCTTCCATCACGCCTGTCGACGACGATGTGAACAGGAAGACCCGCGCCTGCGTGAAGAGCAGCTTCTTGACCTTGCTCTCGCAGTCGCCTTGCAAGGTGGCATAGCCTGAGGTCCGGTGGCCGATCATCGGCGTTGCCATGGCCTGCAGGATCTCGTCCGTTACCTCGGTGGGGCCAGGGATAAACAGTTTCTTGTGCATACGTCACCTCTCTGTGAAATTCTGTCGGGCGCCTGATCATAAACCGCCGGCGCACTCCGGCTGGCTTATGGTACATCAAGACAGGTTTGCTGGCAAAGCGAGAAACTCTGTTTCTCAAGAAACTCTGTATCTCAAGAAACCCGGCGAGTCCACCCAAAGTAAGATTTTGGGTGAGGCAATTCGCGCACTTGACAAGCACGCGATCCTGGCATAGACTCGGTCGAGGTGGCCATTGCCAACCAGCAACGACGTAGCCAGGCGGGCGGGGATGTCCGTACAAGATGCCGCCGGGATGGCGGGTAGGCGCGGCAAGCAGCCTCAGTTTCCCCGTTCGTGCTCGACTTTTCTTCAACCCCTTCTTTTTCTAGAGAGACGCGTGTCTTGATTGCGCAGGAATTAGTCCATGGGTGAAGTGCTGGTCTCGATGGAAGGAATCGAAAAGACCTTCCCCGGTGTCCACGCGCTGAGCCAGTGCCGATTCGAGTTGCGCGCTGGCGAAGTACATGCGTTGGTCGGCGAGAACGGAGCTGG
>JADGQF010000234.1 GCA_017882045.1 Anaerolineales bacterium | reverse complement strand
CCTCTTCTTGATCGCGTGTCTCTTGCTCGGCTTTATCCTCGCCGTGCTGTTAGACCAACACATTCGCGGCGAAGGAATCTTTCGCAGCATCTTCCTCTTCCCGATGGCGATCTCGTTTATCGTCACCGGCGTGGTCTGGCGCTGGCTGCTGAACCCGGGCACGACCCAAACCGGCAGCTCGGGGGTGAACCTGTTGTTCCAGAGAGCCGGGCTGGGCTTTCTGCGTTGGGGCTGGTTCACCGACCCGACGATCTGGCATCTTTCGGCCGATTCGGGGCTGGGCGCATTCCTGGCCCGCATCGGCCTGGGCGGCCTGACGACCCCTTACGTAGGCATTTCGGTGGCCATGTTCTCCGTCGTCCTCGCCGCCACCTGGCAGATGTCGGGCTATACCATGGCCATGTACCTGGCGGGGCTGCGGGCGGTGCCGGACGAGCTGCGCGAGGCAGCGCGCGTCGACGGCGCGACCGAAGTGCAGATGTACCGCTATATCGTCCTGCCCCTGCTCCAACCGGTGACGCTGAGCGCGGTGATTGTGCTCGGCCACATCTCGCTGAAGATCTTCGACCTGGTCGTCTCGATGACCGGCCCCGGCCCGGCCTTTGCCACCGACGTCCCGGCCTTCTTCATGTTCGACACCACCTTCCGCGGCAATAACTTCGCCCAAGGCGCGGCCATCGCCACCCTCCTGCTGATCGTCGTGGCGGTCCTGGTGGTACCCTACCTGCGCTACACCATACGCACGGAGGCGGAGGTATGAGCGCGACCACCTTAAGCGAAACCAAAAGCAAGCTGCGGACGCGTAGCAGGGTGCAGGTGCGCTGGAGCCGGGTCGCCACCTACGCGGCCCTGGTCATCGCGGCCCTCTTCTACCTGCTGCCGGTGTACATGCTGTTCATCACCGGGATGAAAAGCTTTCAGGAGGTGAGCCTGGCCCGCATGTGGGATCTCCCCTCCGGATTTCATTTTGACAGCTATCTGCAGGCGTGGTTCGGCAGCGAGGCGCAGGGGATCACCGGCCTGGCGCATAATTTCCTGAATAGCCTCGTGCTCGCCGTCCCGGCGACCCTGGGCTCGGCCATCCTGGGCTCGATGAACGGGTACGTGCTGGCCAAGTGGAAGTTCCGCGGCTCAGACCTGGTTTTCACCCTGATGCTCTTCGGCATGTTCATTCCCTACCAGAGCATCCTCATCCCCTTGGTGAAGACGCTGCAGGTGATGGGACTGTACGGCTCGCTGCCCGGCCTGATCTTCGTGCACATTGTGTACGGCATCCCGATCACCACGCTGATCTTCCGCAACTACTACGCGGGCATCCCCACCGAGCTGCTCGAAGCCTCCAAGATCGACGGCGCCGGCATCCTGGGGATCTACCGCCACATCATGTTCCCGATCTCGATGCCCGGTTTCGTCGTCGTGATGATCTGGCAGTTCCAGTCGATCTGGAACGACTTCCTCTTCGGCGTCATCGTCACCAGCCGGCCGAACGTCCAGCCGATCACGGTCGCCCTGAACAACATGGCCGGCTCCTACATCGTGGAGTGGAACGTGCAGATGGCCGGCTCGCTGCTGGCCGCCCTGCCGACGCTGCTGGTGTTCATCTTCCTGGGGCGCTACTTCATGCGCGGCCTGCTGGCCGGCTCGCTCAAAGGGTAGGTTCGTGGCCGTGCCAGCGGGCCCGCAGGCCAGCAGGCGGGCTGGCCTGCCGGCCGTCAGCACGCCTATATTCAGCTTCGGTTGCACTACCCGGTCCGCCGCCTGGTTGACATAAACGTAATCATCAGGGCCGGGCTTGAAGTCCACCAGGCGCTTGTCTCGGGGCAGGATATAGGCCGCCCGGCCGTGTTCCTGCCCCGTCACATATGAGTTCTGGGTGTGCACGGGCACGAGCTCGCCTTCTTTGACCGCGTAACCGTCGGGGAAGCTGCGGTAGGGGACCACGGCCGAGCAGCGCCCTGTCCCGGATCGGCGCGGGGTACTCGGGCTGAAAGAACTGGAAGTGCTGGTGATAGATGGTGTTGCCGGCCCAGCCATTGGAGACGCCGTCGATCACCGGGTAGTCGTTCACGCCGGCGCCGGCGAAGAACTCCACGATCGAGGTGTTGATGCGCCGGGTCATCTCGACCAGGTCGGAGAACGTGACCGGCGTGCGGTTCATGTTGAGTGGGCGCGGGGCGTGGTGCCAGGCCAGGAAATGGACCACCGACAGCGGGTTACCGAAGGGCGCGTAGGTAAAGCCCAGCCGGTAGTTGCGTGAGAGGCCGAAGCGGGCGCCCTCGATGCTCACCACCACCTCGCAGGGGTTGATCTCGGCGGCCGAGCAATAATTACAGGCATTCGAAACTTGTTCGTGGGTGACGAGCGCGGCCGGGTCCCAGAGGTCGGCCGGCTTGGCGACGTTGAACTCGGCCAGGCGTGTCCGGTCGCGGCGGTATTTGCGGATGGGGACGGAGAGGATGCTCTCGCCGCGCCGGCCGCAGAGGCGGGCGGTCGGCTGGGTGAGGTCCAGCACCTTGCCGTCGACAGGCAGCTCGAGCAGGATGTGCTGCGCGTGCATCTGCTGGGCATGGAGCACGAGCATGCCAACGCCCAGGCCGTAGCGCCCGACGATCAGCTCGACGCGCGCCGCGATCTCGTCGCGGTGATCGCCCACGATCAGCCAGCCGCGCGCCGTCTTGCGGATGTACTCGAAGGAAGGAGTGGTGATGACGTCGCAGAAGCGGCGGTACACATACTCCTGGTAACGCGCCACGCCGGGCATGAGCAGGTAGCGCGGCACGGGCCGGTCGCTCAGCGGCGACGGCTTGAATGATGGCCGGGCTGTCCGGCAGGTAGTCGGCGATCGGCGCGCCACTTGCGTCAGGCATACTCACTCTGTCTCCTCCTTTGGCGTCTTTGACCCTACGCCAGTTATAGCCGGATGCCGGGCGGCTGTCAATAGAGACAGCGCCGCGCGGCTGCCGTGGGCTGCCGCGTCCGAACGGTCCGAAATTGCCTCTTGAACGCGCGCCGACCTCGAATCGGCCGTGGACATGATTGTCTGCGCGGCCGGCCACCTGGTCCGGGCGAAGCAGCCCGAAGAGAAAGCGATCGCATCGTAGGGCCCAATCTCACTCCCACCTGGAGACGAAGCCAGCGCTCCGTCTCCAGGTAAACACCTCACATCTCCACGGCCAGGGCCACCACGGCAAGCTGGCAGTGGACAATCGGGTGCAGGCCATCGCCCGGGCGCAAGAACTGGGCATCCTCCCTGTGGGACGCCTCAGGCCATCACTCAGACAACGAGCAAGATCATGCTCCCCTTGCCCGCAATTCATGGTTCACACGATATGCAGTGCCCCCCGCAGTTTGTATAATGCTGCCGTCTCCAGCGCCACCCAAGGGCTGCGCTGCCAACCTGCTCGACGTTTTCGCCCTGCCAGGCCTTGCTCAACCATAGCGACCAAACGTAGCCATCGCCGGCGTCTGTCCGGCGGAACACACTCGACAAAAAGGAGGGACACAATGCACATCCGGAGATTGACCCTGCTGGCCGGCGTTATCATCATGCTGGTGGCGCTGGCGATCTTGCTCGGGACGGCTGCATCGGCCGCGTCTGGCGGCGCGGGGGACCCGGTCAAAGGCCAATACATCTTTGCCGCCGCGGGTGGCTGCGGCTGCCACGGCGTGAACCTGGCCGGCTACAACCCCAGCGGGCCGCCATTCGGCGAGATCTTCACCGGGCCTTTCGGCTCTGTGCCGGCGTCGAACATCACTTCCGACAAGGACACCGGCGTCGGCAACTGGACGGACGCTCAACTGATGGACGCCATTCGCAACGGCGTCGACGATGGGGGACACACGCTGTTCCCCATCATGCCATACATGACGCTTCACTTCATGTCTGATGCCGACGTGGCCGACCTCGTCGCCTTCCTGCGCACGGTCCCGGCGGTCTCGAACAAGGTGCCCGAGCGTCAGCTCAACGGGTCGGCGCCAACCGTGCCGCCCCTGCCCCCGTCGCCGGCCACCGCGCCGGCCAGTGGCCTGGCACGTGGCAAATACCTGGCTACGGTCGTGGGCGACTGCAACGCGTGCCACACGCCGCAAACACCTCAGGGAGCGCCGGATATGAGCAAGATGCTGGCGGGTGGCGTCGTAGCACGTGAGGGCGGCACGTTCGAGGTCGGCCCGAACATCACGACTGACGGCCCAACCGGGATCGGCTATTGGACCGGGCAGGACATCGTGACGTATCTCAAGCAGGGAATTGGACCTAACGGCCGCACAGCCGACGGCCTGATGGGAGAGGCGGTCGCCGGCGGTTTCCGCCGGCTGGGCTTCAACCAGCTCACGGATCAGGATGCTGTGGCGATCGCCGCCTGGCTGAAGACAGTCCCGGCAGTGCGCAACGTGCCGAAGGCCCCGCCGGCGGGTGGACCCTCGGCGGCAGGCGCGGACAGCGCCTGGGCGCCGCAGTTCCAGGCCCTGCACGGCCGTCCGCCCGCGGCCCAGGACATCGCAGATCGAGAGTGGTCTCTGGCCTTCGCGGCGGCGCACGGCCAGCCGCCGAGCCCCGCCGACTGGATGGCGCATTGGCAACAGACCGGGCAGTGAGCCTCCCCAACTGAACTAGCGCTGACGGGGGGCATGCTTTCTGGCTTCAGGCGGAGCCAGAAAGCATGCCCTGCCGTCTGGCCATCCCCCGCTCGCCATCCCCCGCTCGCCATTCCCCGTGCCTCCGTTCACAACAAGATAATGATAAATATCGAACAAGGCAATTACGAATATTGCAGACATGTGGTACACTACACGCTATCCGCGCGTTGCTTATTCCTGAATCGCTCGCGACTCGTTCCTAGGGGTGAACCCCGTGAAATTCGTCAGCCGGTCGCTTCGCCTGAAGGTCAGCCTGGGGGTTGGCCTGGTCCTGATCCTCTTGCTGGCGCCCTTCAATTGGCTGCAATATCGCTGGCAGCGTCGAGTGGCCATCGCCGACCTGAGCCAGTTGGCGGCCACGTCCGGCGCAGTGGCCGAGCACAGCCTGGAAGGGGCGATGCTGAGTAATAACCGCCCGGCCATCCAGACCATCATCGACAGCGTTGCCCAGGCCCCGGACGTGCGCGCGGTCTATCTGCTGAACACGAAGGCCGTCGTCGCGGCTTCTCCGGGCGGCAAGTTCAATGGGCAGCAACTGGACCAGCGCAGCGGCGTCTGTCGCGGCTGCCACCAGTTCCCGCCTGAGAGCCGGCCGCTCAGCGTGGTGGAGACCGGCGCCGCCGGCCAGCAGGTGTTCCGCACCATGACGCCCATCGCCAACCGGCCGGCCTGCGAGGGCTGCCATGCAGCCCAGGACCGCCTCAACGGCGTGCTGTACGTGGACTTCTCGATGGCCGGCCTCGACGATCGGCTGGAGCGGGGATTGCGGACCGTCTTGCTGGCGTCCGCGGCGCTCATCGTGCTGGCGGGTCTGGCGATCTATGCCCTGCTGAGCTGGCTGGTCATCACGCCGATGGAGCAGGTAGCCCGTGCCCTGCACCGCTTCGGCCGGGGCGAGCGAGCGGCCCGCGCTCTCGTGCGCTCCGAGGACGAGGTGGGCATGCTGGGCGGCGGCTTCAACGAGATGGCTAGCACCATCCAGGCCCAGGAGGTGTGCGCCGAACAACTCTACGCCGAGCTCGAGGCCCGGGACGCCGTGCGCCGCCAGTTGCTGGGCAGGCTGACGACCGCCCACGAAGAGGAGCGCCGCTATCTCGCCCGCGAGCTGCACGACGAGCTGGGCCAGCTGCTGACCGGGCTGAGCCTGCATCTGAAGCTGGCCCGGCAGGCCTGCCCCGACGACATGGCGAAGGCCACCGACCACCTGAACCGGGCCAGCGCGCTCATCGGGGAGACGATCGAGCAATCGCATCGCCTGATCACCGATCTGCGCCCGCCGGTGCTGGACGACTACGGGCTGATCCCGGCCTTGCGCGAGGAGCTGGAACACCGTCTGGCGCCCGTGGGCGTCGCCGCCAGGCTGGACGCCGGTGGCCACCCGGCCGCGCTGCCGCCGGAGATCGCCACCGCGGCTTTCCGCATCGCGCAGGAAGCGATCACCAACGTGATCCGGCATGCCAACGCCCGCCAGGTGGACGTCGCCGTGCAACAGACGGCCACCGGCTTGACGGTCACGATCGACGACGACGGCGTGGGCCTGCCGGATGAGGAGCCGGCCCGGGTGCCGGACGCGCAAGGCGCGCTGGGCATCCTGGGGATGCAGGAGCGCGCCGACGCCCTGGGCGGGTGCCTGGAAGTCACCCGCCGGTCGCCGTGCGGCACGCGGGTGAAGCTTTGGTTACCACTCGACGGAGGTGCGCGATGAGTCCCATTCGTGTTCTGTTGGCCGAGGACCATAACGTGGTGCGCGAGGGCCTGCGGCTGCTGCTGAATGCCCAGCCTGATATGCAGGTGGTCGGCGAGGCGACGGATGGCCGCCAGGCGGTGGTGATGGCGCGCGAGACCTGCCCTAACGTGGCCGTGCTGGATATCTCGATGCCCGACCTGGATGGGCTACAGGCTGCGAGCCTGATCCGCCGCGACTGCCCGGATGTGCAGGTGCTGATCCTGACCATGCACGAGAGCGACACGTATTTCTTCCGGGCGATCGAGGCCGGCGCGTCCGGCTACCTGCTCAAGAAGGCCGCCAGCGAAGACCTGATCAACGCCGTGCGCGCCGTGGCGCAAGGCGAGGCTTTTTTCTATCCCCCCCTGGCCCGCCGGCTGCTGGAGGGCTATCTGAAGCACGGCAAGGCCAGCGTTCCTGCCGGCCCCACGGCGTACGAGGAGCTCTCCGAGCGCGAACGGGAGGTGATGCTCCTGCTGGTGCACGGGCTGACCAACCAGGAGATTTCCGAGAAGCTCGTCGTCAGCTCCAGCACCGTCCAGACCCACCGCAGCCACATCCTCCAGAAGCTGGGCCTCGAGACCACCGTCGACCTTGTCCGCTATGCCATCCGCCACGGCCTGATCGAAGCATAGCGCGGCGCCCCATCACGCAAACCACTAGCAGAATCATATTCGCCTGGCCCACGGTTCATAGTTTACACGATACGCAGCCGCCCCGACAGCCTATACAATGATGTAGATCGCAGCACCAGACACCGCTGGCGCTGCCGGCTCGCCCGATGTTCTTCATGCGTTGGTGCGGCGGAAGGATTGAGACCGTGGTAGGCGTCTATCTCATTTTCCGGAACCGGCTGTTCGGGGATGCTGTGCGCGCGATCCTGGCTACCCATCCCGAGATCAGGCTGCTAGGGGCATCCGACCGGTCGCCTGTGGCTGCGACTGAAATCGCCTCACTAACGCCCAACGTCATTCTGCTTGAAGAAGTTGACGGCGGTGCCTCCGCCGCCGACGTGCAGAGCATCCTGACCAGTCCCACTCCGTGCCGGCTGATCACGCTGCGCCTGGACCACGACGGGATGCACGTCTGGACTGGGACCTGGCG
>JADGQF010000233.1 GCA_017882045.1 Anaerolineales bacterium | reverse complement strand
CTGCTGACCACTCTGCCCTGTCACGAGGACTACGAGCAATTGCTGGCCGCGGAAGAGCCCCAGTTCGCCTGGCCGGAACTGGATGAGAACGATGCGGCGGCGATGTGCTACACCTCGGGCACAACCGGCAACCCCAAGGGCGTGCTCTACTCGCACCGGGCCATTTTCCTGCACTCGATCGGCGAATGCATGGCCGACACCCTGGCTGTCTCGCAGAGCGATACCATCATGCCGGTGGTGCCGATGTTCCACGCCAACGCCTGGGGTCTCCCCTTCTCTATGACGCTGGCGGGCGCGCGCCAGGTCTATCCGGGACCACACCTGCACCCGCGCGACCTGGCCGAGCTGATCCAGGCCGAACGTGTCACTGTCGCCGCCGGGGTGCCGACGCTCTGGCTGGGGCTGTTGGCGCTGCTGGAGCGCGAGCGCTACGACCTGTCCAGCATCCGCGAGATGGTGGTCGGCGGCGCGGCCGCGCCGCAGTCGATGATCGAGCGTTTCGCGCGAGAACACGGCCTGCACATCTTGCACGCCTGGGGCATGACCGAAACGTCGCCCCTGGGTACCGTAGCCGGGATCAAGTACTACATGCAGGATTGGCCCGAGGAGAAGCAGTTCGCCGTGCGCGCCAAACAGGGTCTGGCGGTGCCGATGGTGGACGTGCGCGGGCTGGACGAGGACGGACAAGAGATCCCCTGGGACGGCAAGACGCAGGGCGAGCTGCTGGTGCGCGGTCCGTGGGTCACCGCCGGCTACTACCACGACGAGCGAGGGGGCGCAGCCTTCGTCGACGGCTGGTTCCGCACCGGCGACGTGGTGACCATCGACGCCGACGGCTATATGCAGATCGTGGACCGCACCAAGGACCTGATCAAGAGCGGCGGGGAATGGATCTCGTCGGTCGCGTTGGAGAACGCGATCATGACCCACCCACGCGTCGCGGAGGCGGCAGTCATCGCGGTGCCGCATCCCCGGTGGCAAGAACGCCCGCTGGCCGTGGTGACGCCGAAGCCTAACCTGGAGCCGCCCCTGACGAAGGCCGAGATCTACGAGGACCTGGCGCAGAAATTCCCGAAGTGGGAACTGCCCGACGACATCGTGTTCGTCGACGCGATCCCCAAGACGAGCGTGGGCAAGTTCGACAAAAAAGTGATCCGCCAGCAGTTCGCCGAGTACCGCTTACCGACCGTCTGAGAGCACGGTGCGCTTCTCGCCCGTCAGTTCGGTCTCAAAACCTTGGGAACACCGCCCCGGTGCACTTCTCACACCAGTACTCGCTGCCTTTCATCGAGTATCCTTCTTCGCTCAACACGATCACTTTGCCGCACCTGGAGCACTTCGTTGGCTCGTAGGTCGGGGGGTTCGTCAACTTCTCGAAGTTGTACTCGTTCGTCCCAAAGTAGACGTACATCTCCGTACCGATGTCTTCTATGCACTGTGGACAATCTTGCCATCTCCCCCGATGCCCCTCAGCGTGATGGTGACCGCACAGGGTGTACCGGCGATGATTTCGATCACAACTGTTTCGAGCATACGAAAACAGCACGTACTCATCTTCGTCATCGCATATCCATTGACCGCAGCACTCTGTCTTGGTCAACCGCGTCGTCTTGCCGCAGAGCCCACATTTTGGTCTCGGCCCTTGGGGAGCGGTAAACCCGGCACCCGCAGCCTTCGACTGTTCATGCGTTTTTTTAGCCACATTCCCCCCTAATACTTCCTCACCAACGCCCGATACGACGTGGGCTGGCGGCACTGCAGGATCTGGTACTCCTCGCGCACCTTGCGGATCTCGTCCAGGTCGATCGTGGCCACGGAGTAGCCCTCGACGGCCTCGTCCAGCGCGGTGTGGACCGTGCCGCGCGGGCCGGTGAGCATCGACTCGCCGCAGAAGGTGTAGCTCGGCTCCTCGCCCACCCGGTTGGCGGCGGCGACGAAGACGGCGTTCTCGCAGGCGCGCGCGACCGTGAAAGCCCGCCACTCGTCCACGTGGCTCTGCTCCCAGGCCGCGCTGACGCAGATCAGGTCCGCGCCATCCAGCGTCAGGCTGCGCGCCACCTCGGGGAAGGCCAGGTCCCAGCCGACCATCAGGCCGATGGTGCCGAAGGCCGTCTCGAAGACGGGCAGGCGGAAGCCTGCCCGGAAGGCCAGCCGCTCTTCGCCGCGCAGGTGGATCTTGCGGTAATCGCCCAGTAGCTCGCCGTCCGGGCCGAGCAGCACCACCGCGTTGAAGAGGATGCTCTCGACCTTCTCCTTGATCGGCATGCCGAAGACCAGGTGCACGCTGAACTCGGCGGCCTTCTCGGCCAGGAACGAGACCGCGTGCCCCGGCACGCGCTCGGCCAGGCGCACGAAATTCAGCCCGCACTCATAGCCCGAGACGGCCAGCTCCGGAAACACGATCAGGTTAGTCTCCTGCTCGCTGCAGATCCGCTGGATCATGGCCGCCATCCGGCGCAGGTTCTCTTCGTTGTCGTTCAACACGGGCGCCGTCTGCGCCAGGGCGATGGTCACCTCTCGCATACAAAATTCTCCTCGTGGCTAGGCGTTTGGCGTTTTGCGCTCAACGTTTTCCTCTTCCCCCGTTGTCCCGCCTTCTCCCCACAGCTCCTCGATCTCATACCACTCCAGTCCGGCCCAGCGGAAACGCCGCCAGTCGACGTGGCCGGTCTCGTCGAACCTGACCCCCTCCTCCTCGAGCAGGCTGCGCTGAACCTCGGCGCTGAGGTCGACGCGCGAGATACTGATGCGCCCGGCATGGTTGATCACCCGCTGCCAGGGCACCTCGGCCGCCTGCTGCGGAGTCAGCGAGCTAAGCGCCCATCCCACCGTGCGCGCGGCGCGCGGCTGGCCGAGCAGGGCCGCAATCTGCCCGTAACTCGCCACTCTGCCGCGCGGGATGTGCCTGACCACCCGGTAAACGCGCTCGAAGAAACTCGGTTCCATGTTCGCTCGCTCTCGCACATGCGTTCGGTACGTATTCTACAATTAAAGCTGCAAAATGGCAATAGCGGATTTTGCTCGCGGTACCCCATTTCTGCCGCCGGGCGACTTACAGTCGGTCGGCCAAGACCAGTCCACGAAGGTGGACATTGCAATGGTTGGCGCGGTTTCAACCGCCATGTACACGCACGGCCGGTTGGGATATAATGGGCCGGCCATGCGCACAACCCCGAGCCCGCTGCGTCACTTCTTGATCGGCCTGCCCGCCGTCCTGCTGGGCATGGCCGCCGGGCTGCTGCTCTGGTCACTCGTGCTCGGCGTTCAGGTGCGGCGCCACGAGCCCGGCCTGTGGACGCTGCGCGTGCAGCGCGTCATCGACTGCCGCCTCGACTACAACGGCCCACCCTGGACCAGGCCGGGGATCGTCCTGTGGCTCACGTGCGGAGAGGAACAGGGCTGGAAGCTGTGGCCGCCGTGAGGCGCGATGAGTATCCCGCTCTATTTCACGAAGGCCCCATGTCACGCCGGCCGTTGATCGCGATGTCCGTCGCCTACTTGCTGTTGCTCTTCGCCGCTTATGGCACGGGCGGGCTGTGGCCGGTGTATGTTGCACAGTTGGGCGGCAGGCCGTCCGCGGCCGGCATCTTCAACGCGGCCGGCGACCTGGCCATCATCGTCGCCACCTTGCTCTCGGGTTGGCTGGCCGACCGCTACCGGCGGCGCAAAGAGCTGTTTTACATCAGTTGCCTGCTGTTTGCCGCCACCTGGTGGCTCATGAGCCGGGCCGTCACCTGGCAGCAACTGACGCTGATCAACGTCTTCGGCGGCTTCACCTTCGGCATTGCAACCAACCTGATCATCATCCTGACCGGTCTGCTGGCCGGCGAGACGGAACGCGGGCGCAGCTTTGGCCTGCTGACCTTCATGATGGGCGCCAGCCTGCTCGTGCGTGGGCTGGCTTGCGGTCCGATTGCCGATCGCTGGGGCTTTCCTGCGCTGTTGGTACTTGATGTCTTCGTTTGCCTGGCGTGCCTGCTGCCCGGCCTTTTGTTTGCCGAACCGGGTGAACGGCTCCCTCAGCTCGCAAGCTCCACCTTCGGCATCCAGAACTGCATCAGCGCCGCAGCGACCAGGGCCAGCACGCCCCCGAAGAGGAACGGGGCGGCGGGGCTCACGTTCTGCCACAGGGCGCCGGCCACGATCGAGGCGATCAGGCCCGCCACGCTTAGCGCGGCGTTGTACGTGCCGTAGGCCGTGCCGCGCACCGCTTCGGGCACGATATCGGCGATCAGGGCCGAGGCCGTGCCGTAGGCCATGCCGTAGTAGATGCCATAGAGCGTGTAGAGCACCCATACTTGCCAGCCGGTCTGCACCAGGCCGAAACCGGTGTAAATCACCGCATACGCCAGCCAGCCGCCGACTATCAGGCGGCGCCGGCCGATGCGGTCGGAGAGCGAGCCGGCCGGGGTGGAGATGAGGGTGTAGACCAGGTTGAAGGTGATCAGCATGCCCAGGATACCGGCGATGTTCAGGCCGCGCTCCTGTGCCCGCAGCGTCAGGAAGGCGTCCGACGAGTTGCCCAGCGTGAAGACCGTTACGATAGCCATGAAAATGATGAAGGGTTTGCCCAGCGAGGCGAAAGCGAACTTCGGCGCGGGCCGCTGCTTCGTGACCGGGACCTCCTGCGCGCCGACTGCCAGCGAAACGACGGCCAGCACGGCGGGGATCAGGCTGATGAGGACGATGACCTGAAAGGTGTGTTTCGCCAGGTTCGGATCGGCGCGCTGGATCACCAGCACAACGATCAGGGCGATCACCAGCCCCAGCATCGCGCCGGCCGTGTCCATCGCCCGGTGTAAGCCGAAGGCCAAGCCGCGTTGCTCGGGACGGACCGAATCGGCCAACAGCGCGTCGCGCGGGGCCGTCCGCACCCCCTTGCCCACCCGGTCGCCCCAGCGCGCCCCGGCAATCCAACCCCACGACGAGGCGACATAAAAGAAGGGCTTCGCCGCGGCGGACATGGCATAACCGAGCACCGCCAGCCATTTGCGCTCGCGCGCCTTGTCGGAGAACCAGCCCGAAAAGAGCTTGAAGAAACTCGCCGCCCAATCGGCCCCACCCTCGATCACGCCGATGATCTCCTTGCGCACCCCCAGCACCTCGGCCAGGAACAGCGGCAGAAGGTTGATGACCATCTCGCTGGAAATGTCCATGAAAAAGCTGGTCAGGCCGACTGCCCAAACGTTGCGCGGCAGATCACGCAGGCGAGTCCCGGCGGCCGCCGCTTTGATGCTCTCGGTTTTCGTTGCCATGTAGTTGCTCCGTGTCTGGCTGAGTTGGCCGAATAGTAGGTTACGATGCGGGCCATTATAGTGCCATTCCGTGAATTAGCACACTGGTTGACAGCCATTGCCAGTTATGGTAGCTTACTCGCGTAATCCTCGGAGGTCCGTGGCCCTTCGCGCACACTCTCAAGGAGACCAGCTGCATGCCCAAATACGTTGCCGCCATCGACCAGGGCACTACCAGCACCCGTTGCATGATCTTCGATCACGCCGGGCAGGTGATCAGCATCGCCCAAAAAGAGCACGAACAGATCTTCCCGCGCCCCGGCTGGGTCGAGCATAACCCGATTGAGATCTGGGAGCGCACGCGCACCGTGATCCAGGATGCCCTCATCCTGGCCGGAGCGGATACCGCCCGTGGCGATGTCGCCGCGGTCGGCATCACTAACCAACGCGAGACCACGCTGGTCTGGGATCGCAAGACGGGCCGCGCCTACTACAACGCCATCGTCTGGCAGGACACGCGCACCGACCAGATCATCAACGCGCTGGCATCCGAGGGCGGGCAAGACCGCTTCAGGGCGAAGGTCGGGCTGCCGCTGGCGACCTATTTCTCCGGCCCGAAAATCAAGTGGATCCTGGACAACGTGGACGGCGTGCGCGCGGCGGCCGAGCGCGGCGACGCGGTTTTCGGCAACGTCGATAGCTGGGTGATCTGGTGGCTGACCGGCGGGCCCGACGGCGGCGCGCACGTCACCGATGTGACCAACGCCAGCCGCACCATGCTGATGGACCTGCGCAGGTTGGACTGGGACGACGAGATCCTCGCCATCCTGGGCATCCCCCGCCAGATGCTGCCGCAGATCCGCCCCTCCAGCGACCCACAGGGCTGGGGCTGCACCCGAGAGGATGGCCCGTTCGGCGCGGCCATACCGGTCTGTGGCGACCTGGGCGACCAGCAGGCTGCGCTGGTCGGACAGACCTGCTTCAGCCCCGGCGAGGGCAAGAACACCTATGGGACAGGCTGCTTCATGCTGCTCAACACGGGCACGCAGCCGGTTGCCTCCAAGTACGGGCTCCTGACCACGCTGGGCTACAAGCTGGGTAACGAGCCGGCCGTCTACGCGCTGGAAGGCTCGATCGCCGTCACCGGCGCGCTGGTGCAATGGTTGCGCGACAACCTGGGGCTGATCGGCCGCTCGGCGGACGTCGAGACGCTGGCGGCGACGGTCGAGGACAACGGCGGCATCTACTTCGTGCCGGCCTTCTCCGGCCTCTTCGCGCCCTACTGGCAGTCGGATGCGCGTGGCGTCATCATCGGCCTGACCCGTTTCATCAACCGCGGCCACATCGCGCGCGCTGCGCTGGAGGCGAGCGCTTTTCAGACGCGCGAGGTGGCGGATGCGATGGAGAAAGACTCCGGCGTGGCGTTGAAGGCCCTCAAAGTCGACGGCGGGATGGTGGTCAACACCCTGCTGATGCAATTCCAGGCCGACATCCTGGGGGTGCCGGTCGTGCGCCCACAGGTCGCCGAGACGACCGCGCTGGGCGCGGCCTACGCGGCCGGCCTGGCGCAAGGGTTCTGGAGCAACCTGGAGGACCTGCGCGCCAACTGGCAGATCGACCGCACCTGGCAGCCGCACATGGCCGAGGCCACGCGCGCGCGCCTGTACCGCGACTGGCTGAAGGCCGTCGGGCGCTCGATGCGCTGGCTGGAGTAGAGAGCGGGGGCGCCCCCGCCCCCTTACGGCAGCGTGAACGTGATCTGCCCCAGCCCGGCGCCCTGCAAAAGAATGACATAGTCGCCAGTCAGCGGCAGGCGGAAGGTCCAGTTGCCGTCGGTGCTGCCGGCGGCAGGGGCCAACGATGCGCCATTCGGCCCAACCACGTCCAACAATAACCCCGTCTGGGTGACAGTGATCGTCAGGCGCTGCCCGGCCTTGGCGCCCACAATGAACACCTTGGCGCCATCGGCCGAGAAGTCCATCGTGAGCGTGACGCTGGTGGCCCCGGCCGGGAAGACGACCCGTTCCGGCCCAGTGGGCTCGGGAGTCGTCCCAACTGCCTGGGTGGGAGCCAACGTGGGCGTGGGCCCGGGCGTAGGCGAGGGCGGCGCTTCGAGCGTCGGCAGCGCTGCGGTCGGCACTCCGGTTGGCGTCGGGACCTGCGTCGGGGCGGGTGTCGCGGTGGCAGTGGCGGGAGGCAGGGCTGCGGTCGCGGGGCTGGTCACGACGATCTCCACCCAGAAGCTC
>JADGQF010000232.1 GCA_017882045.1 Anaerolineales bacterium | reverse complement strand
TCATCGCCATGATCGGCCTGCTGGGGGGCGGCATCTTCTTGCTACTGGCAGCCGCCAACTTTGCCGCGGGCTGGGGCCTCTGGCAACGACGCGAGTGGGGACGCCTGACGGCGATTGTACTGAGCGTTATCCGGCTGATCAATTTCCCGGTGGGCACCATCATCGGCGGGCTGATCATCTGGTTTCTGATCCAGCCGCAGGCGCGCGCCGAATTCTCCGTGCGGCGCACCCCGGCAGCCGGGCTGTAGCAGCGGCCGTATCCGCCGGTCGTTTGGGATACAAGCGCCCCGCAAGTTGCCGGGGCGCTTCTGCTTGTGGCAATCATTTCTGGCGCAGAAAACGGCCGGAGAATTGCCTTTCCCGATCCCAACCACTATAATGCTCCTCGCCGCAAATGCACCTGCGATGCGGATATTGGGACGCCGAAAGGCAACTCGGAGCAAGCACTGACATGCGCGATCTGCCGCTGACAATCCTGGCTATTTTCGCTCACCCCGATGACGAGATCGGCGTGGGTTCCTCCCTGGCTCACTACAGCGACGCGGGGGTCTTCACCGTCCTGGCCTGCGCCAGCCGCGGCGAGGCGGCAACCATCTATTGCGAGGACTGCGCCACAACCGACACCCTGGCCGACGTGCGCACGCACGAGTTGGCATGCGCGGTGCACAACATCGGGATCGGCCAACTACGCTGGCTCGGCTGGCCCGACGGAGGCATGCCAAGCCTGCCGCGCGAGCGGGCGATCGGCCAGATCGTGTCTCTCATCCGCGAGATTCGGCCCGACGTCCTGCTCACTCATCCTGAAAACGGGCTTTATCCGCATCCCGACCACCTGGCTGTGTGGGAGATCGTGCGCGCAGCCTATGATGCGGCCGCCGACCTGAGCCAATACCCGCAGGCGGGCAAACCGTGGGCGACCGCGCGCCTGTACACGCGTGCATTGCCGCAGCGCTACTTTGACCAGGCGCCCGAGTTTGCAGCCGCGCGGGTGGAGTTGAACGGGCAATTGCTCCCGTTCGTCCCCACGCCCGACGACGCGATCGACGTGACCATGCACGTTGAAGCCTGGGCGCCGCGCCGGCTGGCGGCCTGGGATTGCCATCGCTCGCAACACAACCCGCAGGGCGCTTTCGTCTTCATGCCGGCCGACCTGCGCAAGATGCAGGCCGAAAACGAGTACTTCGTCCTGGTGGCCGCGCGTGATCCCCTGCCCGAAGGCGTGGATGACGACCTGCTGGCAGGCCTGGAAGACGCCACAGACAAACTGCCGGAGCCGGCCGGCGAGCCGGACACCACTGAAGCGCTGCGGTCGGGCCTCGGTGCCCGGCGCGGCTACCTCGCCGTTTACGAGGAGTACCTGCGCCAGAACCCCAAGCCCGACTTCGAGGCGCTTTTGCGGGCGCTGGCGGACAGCGAGCAAGAGATGATCTACTTGCTGGCGGGAGCGCTGAGGCGGGCCGGCGAGCCCCCGGCCAAGGTCGAGCCGGACGGGAGGGCGCTCACTCAGGCCCTGACATGCCTGGATCTCTGGTCTCGCTGGCAGTTCTTGCGTGTATCGACCGTGCACGCGGCAGCCCTGTATTCCGCTCGGGCGGCGGTCGCCACGGACGACGCCGAACGGGGCCTGTGGACTGAGTTGCAGAAACTGGCCGGCGAGCAACTGGACGCCATCAAGACGTTAGCAGTTTGAGCGCGGCACGCCGGGCAGCGAACGCCCGGCGGCACGCGCCCTGGCATTGCGCGTTACGAGATCTATGCCGTCCATCGAAGTGAACGGGGCAAGCTTAGCATACAGCGAGCAAGGAACCGGCGATCCCCTGGTTTTCGTGCACGGCAGCCTCGAGGATCTCCGCTCCTGGCGTCTGCAGATGAAGCCCTTCGCGCAGCGTTACCACGTCTTCGCCTACAGCCGGCGCTATCACTACCCCAATGCTGCGTTTGGGTCGAGGCCGGAGTATTCGGCCGGCCAGCACGCCGAGGACCTGGCCGGTCTGCTCGAACGCCTGGCCATTGCCCCCGCCCACCTGGTTTGCTCGTCCTTCGGCGGTTACGCCGCCCTGTGCCTGGCCGTCCGGCATCCGGCGCTGGTCCGCAGCCTGGTGCTGGCCGAGCCGCCGCTCATGCCCTGGTTGCTGAACACCCCAGACGGCAAGCGGCTGGCCGACGCGTTCCTGGCCGATGGCTGGCTGCCGGCGCGCGCTGCCTTCCGGCGTGGCGAGCCGGAGCAAGGCGTGAGGTCCTTCTTGAACGCCGTCATGGGAAGGGATGCCTTCGCACACCTGTCGCCCTCCACGCGCCTGGCGTTGCTGGATAATGCTCCGGCCCTGCAGGTTGAGACGGAGTCCAGCGAGTACTTTACCCCGTTCACGTGCAGTGATGCCGCAAGCATCCGCCGGCCGGCGCTCTTACTGGAAGGCGAGTTGAGCCCGCCGCTGTTCCACCTGATCGTGGATGAACTGGCCCGCTGCCTGCCGGACACAACCCGCGCGCTGATCCCGGGCGCTGCGCACGCGATCCACCTGGGGAATCCCGACGCGTACAATGCGCACGTGCTGAGGTTCGTGCAGAAGCACTGAAGAAGCACTGACTTATGAACTAACCGCGCACAAGATAAGGCTAATTGAATTGACCAAGGGAGGTTAAGTCGTGATCAAACTGCTGTCCGGCGATGAAGCCGTAGCCCGTGGCGCCTGGGAAGCCGGAGTGGCCGTCGCGTCCGCCTATCCCGGCACGCCCAGCACTGAGATTCTCGAGAGCTTCGCCCATTTTCCGGGGGTCTATGCCGAATGGGCGCCGAATGAGAAAGTGGCCGTAGATGTGGCGATCGGCGCCGCGTACGCCGGGCGACGCGCACTGGCCACAATGAAACACGTCGGCCTGAACGTAGCCGCAGACGCCTTCATGTACGCCTCAATGACCGGCATCGAGGCCGGGTTGGTCATCGTCTCCGCGGATGACCCGGCGATGCATTCCAGCCAGAACGAGCAAGACAATCGCACTTTCGCCAAATTCGCGCGCGTGCCCTGCCTGGAGCCCAGCGACAGCCAGGAGGCCAAAGACCTGACCATCGCGGCCTTCGGTCTCAGCGAGCGCTTCGATACGCCGGTCCTGCTGCGCCTGACGACGCGCATTTGCCACTCGACCAGCGCGGTCGAGCTGGGCGAGCAAATCGTTCCGGACGCGACGGCAACCGCCAAGAAATTCCCCCGCAATCCGGCCAAGTACGTGATGGTCCCCGGCAATGCCGTTAAGCGCCACCCGGTGATCGAGCAGCGCATGCGCGACGTGGCCGAGCTGGCCGAGAGCTTCCCCTACAACCGCATCGAACCAGGTGAGCGTTCTCTCGGTATCATCACCGCGGGCGTCGCCTACCAGTACGCCAAAGAGGTCTTCCCGCAGGCTTCCATTCTGCGCCTGGGCATGACCTGGCCCTTGCCGGAACGCATGTTGCGCGAGTTCGCGGCCGGCGTGGAGCGGCTGATCGTCATCGAGGAGTTGGACCCCTTTATCGAGGAGGCCGTGCGGCTGCTGGGCATCCCGGCCGAGGGCAAGAGCATATTCCCGCTCACCGGCGAGTTCGACCCACGCGTGGTACGCGAGAGTGCGCTGCGTGCCGGGCTGCTCCCGGATTCGACCCGTGTCCCCCTGCCTGAGGTCAACGTTGGCCCGCTGCCGGCGCGCCCCCCGGTGCTTTGTCCCGGCTGCCCGCACAGGGGCACGTTCTATGTGCTCAACAAGCTCAAGGTGCCGGTCAACGGCGACATCGGCTGTTATACGCTGGGTTTGATCCCGCCGCTGAGCGCAATCCATAGCTGCGGCTGCATGGGCGCGAGCATCGGCGTGGCGCACGGCGCGGCCAAGGCCGGCAGCCCGGAGCGTCACGTAGCCGTGCTGGGCGATTCAACCTTCTTTCACAGCGGCATCCCGGCCCTGATCAACACGGTCTACAACCAGAGCCCGGTGGTGACCGTGATCATGGATAACCGCGTGACCGGCATGACCGGCCACCAGGACAACCCGAGCACTGGGCGCACGCTGCAGGGGCAGCAGACAACTATGATCGAGATCGAGCCCCTGGTGCGCGCCCTGGGCATCAAACATGTCAAGACCGTGCCCGCGTTCGAGGTAGACCAGGTCGAGAAGACCCTCAAGGAATACCTCAAGCTGGACGAGCCGTCGGTATTGATCACGCGCGAGCCGTGCGCGCTGCTGCCCGAAGGGCGCAAGCGCTGGCTGCCGCTGGCAGTGATCGCTGCCAGGTGCAACGGCTGCACCCTCTGCTTCCGGGTCGGCTGCCCGGCCATCCTGAAGAGCGCCGAGTTCGACGAGCGCACGCAGCGCCCAAAGGCCCTGATCGATGCGGCGCTATGCACCGGCTGCGAGGTATGCGCGCAGATATGCCCGCGCGAAGCGATTGAGTTCAGGCCGGCGGAGAACTAGCGCGCGTAATCAGGTCTTGCGCTTTGTAGGGATAACGAGGACAAGCATGAGAGACAGCATCAACTTCCTCCTCGCCGGCGTGGGCGGGCAGGGCACCATTCTGGCCAGCGACGTGCTCGTGAATGTGGGGCTGGCACTCGGTTTCCAGGCCAAGCAGGCCGAAGTACACGGCATGTCGCAGCGCGGCGGCAGCGTGACCAGCCACGTGCGTTGGGGCAATCTGGTATATTCGCCCCTGGTCGGAGCCGGCGAGGTGGACGTTTTCCTGGCCTTTGAGAAGGTGGAGGCGCTGCGCAGCCTGCAGCAACTGCGCGCGGGCGCACTGGCAGTGATAAACCTGGAAGCCATCCAGCCGGTCACGGTCACCTCGGGCGGGCAGCTCTACCCGAGCGATGAGTGGTTGCACGCGGCGGTCGAGCAGGTGACGGAGCGTGCTGCCTATGTGGATGGTGCAGCCATCGCCGAGTCGTTGGGGAACGCGCGCGCGGCCAACGTCGTGCTGCTGGGCGCCTTATCGGCGCTGATGGAACGCGAGGGTTTGGTCGATGCGCATCCCGCGACCTGGCTGGCGATCATCAGCGAAAGGGTGCCGGCGAAATACGTCCAGGTCAACCGGCAAGCTTTCGAGGCCGGCCGGCGGAGCGTGCTGCCAGTCGCTTGACGCGGCCGGCAGGCGCGCACAGCGCGGGACAGCCAAACAGGTCGATTACCCCGCTCGAAAACGGGCCAATCGGCTTATAGCTTTCTATGATGTCTGTCATACCTATTCCCCCTTTCCATATGCTACACTTGCTTTGTTTGGCACCAGGGCGCCTGGCCTCAAGCGTAAGGGACCTGTGCATGTGAATCATGCCAGCACCGGACCCAATGCGACCATTGGGTCCGGTTTTGCCGTTTAGTGCGTGGCAATTTGCCGTGCCAAATTGCCCCGGCATAGTTGCGGTTTTCACTGAGGCGCGCCGATCTAGCGTTCGAAGGAGTTCCCATGCCTGAACGACACTTTGTTACCATTGACGGCAACGAGGCCGCGGCCCACGTTGCACACAAAACTAACGAAGTGATCGCCATTTACCCGATCACACCGTCTAGCAATATGGGCGAGTGGGCCGATGCCTGGAGTGCTAAGGGCCAGAAGAACATCTGGGGTACCGTTCCACTCGTCGTCGAAATGCAATCAGAAGGCGGCGCCGCAGGCGCCGTGCACGGCGCATTGCAGACAGGGTCTCTGACGACCACCTTCACGGCGTCGCAGGGCCTGCTGCTGATGATCCCGAATATGTTTAAGATCGCCGGCGAGCTGACTTCGACCGTGTTCCATATCGCGGCCCGCTGCCTGGCCACCCATGCGCTCTCGATCTTTGGCGATCACAGCGACGTGATGGCCGTGCGCTCGACCGGTTGGGCGATGCTGTGCAGCAACAACCCGCAGGAAGTGATGGACATGGCGCTGATCGCGCAGGCCGCCACGCTGCAGTCGCGCGTCCCCTTCGTCCACTTCTTTGACGGCCTCCGCACCAGCCACGAGATCCGCAAGATCGAGGAGCTGGCCGACGAGGATATTCGCGCGATGATCGACGACGACCTGGTGCTCGAGCACCGGGCGCGCGCTCTCAACCCCGAACATCCCATCATGCGCGGCACAGCCCAGAATCCTGACGTCTTCTTCCAGGCCCGCGAAGCCGCCAATCCCTACTACGTGGCCGTGCCCGCTATGGTCCAGGCCCAAATGGACAAGTTTGCCCAGATTGTCGGGCGCGAGTATCACTTGTTCGACTACGTAGGCGCGCCGGACGCCGAGCGCGTGATCGTGGTCATGGGCTCGGGGGCCGATGTGGCTCACGAGACGGTCGATTACATGCTGGCCCAAGGCGAGAAAATCGGCCTGCTCAAAGTGCACCTGTACCGCCCCTTCAGCGTCGAGCATTTTGTGGCTGCCCTGCCGGCAACCGTCAAGGTGATTGCGGCGCTCGACCGCACCAAGGAACCAGGCGCAATCGGCGAGCCGCTGTACCAGGACTGCGTGACGGCCATGGTTGAGGCCGGTCGGAGCATCCGCGTGCTGGGCGGCCGCTACGGCCTGGCCAGCAAAGAGTTCACGCCGGCCATGGTTAGGGCCGTGTTCGATAACATGGCCGCCGCCACGCCGAAGAACCACTTCACCGTCGGCATCAACGACGACGTCAGCATGACCAGCCTGGACTTCGACCCGACCTTCCGCGTTGAAGGCTCCGACGTCGTGCGCTGCATGTTCTACGGGTTGGGCGCAGACGGCACTGTGGGCGCCAACCACAACTCGATCCGCATCATCGGCGAGGAAACCCCGAATTACGCCCAGGGCTACTTCTTCTACGACTCTAAGAAGTCGGGCACCCTCACCATCTCGCACCTGCGCTTTGGCCCCAAGCCTATGCGCTCCAGCTACCTGATCGACTCGGCCAACTTCGTGGCCTGCCACCAGTGGGTGTTCCTGGAACGCTACGACATGCTGGCCAACGCCGCCGATGGGGCAACCTTCCTGATCAATAGCATCTATGGCCCCGACGAGGTGTGGGACCACCTGCCGTGCAAGGTACAAGAGCAGATCCTCGCAAAACGACTGAGGATGTACGTGATCGACGCCTACGCGGTCGCCAAGGCGACCGGCATGGGCGTGCGCATCAACACCATCATGCAGACCTGCTTCTTCGCCATCTCGGGCATCCTGCCCAAGGACGAAGCCATTGCGAAGATCAAGGAAGCGATCCGCAAGACCTACGGCCGCCGCGGCGACATTGTCGTGCAACAGAACTTTGCGGCGGTAGATCACACCCTGGCTCATTTGTATCAGGTGCAGTATCCGGACCACGTGACCGGCGACATTCAATTGCCGCCCGTCGTGTCCGTCGACGCGCCGGCGTTCGTGCAGTCGGTAACCGCGCCGATCATCTCCGGCAAGGGCGACAGCATGCCTGTCTCGCTCTTCCCGGCCGACGGCACTTTTCCGACCGGCACCACCCAGTGGGAAAAGCGCAACCTCGCACTGGAGATCCCGGTCTGGGAT
>JADGQF010000231.1 GCA_017882045.1 Anaerolineales bacterium | reverse complement strand
GGTGCGCAGCACCAGGCGGCGGTTGTGGAGCCGGGTCTCGTCGAGCGTTAGTTTCTTCGAGCGGGTACCGATCATGAAGGATTTCACCGGTAAGGCAAGAGTGCTTGCAAAGTCCCACGATACTGCGTTTTTGAGCCTTGACGACAGACCCGCCACGTGCTATCAAGACCTCACTGCGGTGCGATCTAAGTCCAACTGCTTGACAAAGCACAGTCTATCACGGCCTGCCTCCCCTGTCAACACTGCCGCCGCAGGGGAGTGCGTTTCAAAGTTTTGCGCAAGCGGCCGCGGTTTTGGACCACGAAGCCGCCAAGGGCGGCGCAGAAGCTGCAGCGCCATTTCGCCATCCGGGGCTTCGCCGCACAACTCGAAACCGTTGCCCTGCCAGTCAACGTGGTCTCGGATACCTTCCCGGGTCACGATCTCATCCTCAACAAAAAACGACTTTGTTAAGCATGCTCGATCACCTTTCGGCAATGGGATTTGGCTGTCGCTCATTCTAGCATGCGTCGTGCCCCTGCACAATCGAGACAAGAGCAGGGCGATTTCATGTTGTGAACCCGCGCGCGACCTTGACAACTTAAAACCTTTTTGTTATAGTAACGGCAGATCCAGTGATCTCTGCACGCGCCTTGCGGCGCGCCATTCTCCGGCCAGGCTTCCCAATGGTCACAATAAAAGACGTCGCAAAACGTGCCAATGTCTCACCCGGAACCGTCTCGAACGCGTTGACGCGTAAGCGTCCCGTGTCGGTCGACACCCGCCGGCGCATTCTAGACGCTATCGAGGAGTTGGGCTACCAGCCAAACATCCTCGCACGCAGCCTGGTTAACCGGCGCAGCGAGACGTTGGCCGTCGTGGCATCCGGCCTGGAGTATTACGGACCGTCGCGCACCGTCATCGGCATCGAGCAGGAAGCCAACAGCCTGGGCTACTCGCTGTTGTTGAGCCTCTTACACGATCCGGTCAATGCCGACGTGGAGCAGGCCCTCTCTTCATTGTCCGCGCGTCGCGTCGACGGCATCGTGTGGGCCGTGCCGGAGATAGGCAGCAACCGCGCCTGGATCTCCCCGCAACGGCTCGAACGCCTGCCACCCATGATCTTTCTCAGCATGGGCATGAGCCGCGGTGTCCCGTTGGTGGCCGTCAACAACCGCGCCGGCGCTGCCCTGGCGGCCCAACATCTGATCGCGCGCGGCCGCCGCCACATCGGCCTGATCACCGGACCCCTGGCGTGGTGGGAAGCGCGCGAGCGCTGCGCGGGCTTCAAAGAAGCCCTGGCGCAGGCCGGGGTAGCCCTGCCCGATTGCCTGGTCACTGAAAGTGACTGGAGCGCCGCCGGCGGCGAGGAGGCGATGCGCCGCCTGCTCCTCCAGTGCCCCGCGATCGACGCCGTTTTTGCCTCCAACGACCAGATGGCCCTGGGGGCGCTGCGCGTCGCCCAGTTGCTCGGTCGTCGCGTCCCGGCCGACCTGGCCGTCGTCGGCTTCGATAATATCCCCGAGTCGGCCTCATTCTGCCCACCCTTGACCACCGTTTACCAGGCCCTGGTGCAGGCGGGGCGGTTGGCCGTCCAGGAGCTGCAGAATATCATCAAGGGCCGGCACGACGGAAAGGAATGGACGGAGCCCGTCGCCTGCCTGCTTTCCCCCGAGCTGATCGTGCGCGAAAGCTCGCAATAGCCGCTTATCGTCCAGTCTCAGTCATGGCACGAGCGCCATATCAAAGGAGTGTGTTCGCATGAAGTCCATCACCCTAGGGTTGATCGTCGGCAACCGGAGTTTCTTCCCCAGCCACCTGTGTAAGACCGGCCGGGAAACCATTCTGCGCGTTCTCGAGGCGGAGGGGATCCAGGTGGTCACCCTCGACCTGGACGAGACCTTGTACGGCACGGTCGTTTCCCTCGCCGATGCTCGCAAGTGCGCCGAGCTCTTCAAGAAGCACGCCGGCGAGATCGACGGCATTTTGGTCACGCTGCCCAATTTCGGCGAAGAGCGAGGCGTCGTCGATGCCATTCGTTTCTCGGGGCTCGACGTGCCGGTGCTGGTCCACGCGTTCCCGGACGAGCTGGGCAAGATGGCCCTCGAGAACCGGCGCGACAGCTTCTGTGGCAAGATGTCCCTCGCCAACAACCTGCGCCAGTATGGCATTGCCTTCAGTCTCACCCGGCTGCACACTGTTGACCCCGATGCGGCCAGCTTCCGCGAGGACCTTCGCGATTTCGCGGCTACCTGTCGCGTGGTCAAGGGCCTGCGGCATGCCCGCATCGGCGCGATGGGCGCCCGTCCGGCGGCCTTCAACACGGTCCGCTATAGCGAGAAGCTGCTCGAGCTGGAAGGCATCTCGGTCGAGACGTTGGACTTGTCCGAGGTCTTTGGGCGTATCGACGCGCTGGCCGACGACGAGGCCGTTGTCCAGGCCAAGCGCGCGGAGATCGCGGCCTACGCCCACAGCCAGGGCATCCCCGGCGCCGCCATGAACAAGATGGCCAAGCTCGGCGTAGTCATGGACCAGTGGATGACGGAATACGAGCTGGACGCGACCGCCGTGCAGTGCTGGACCTCGATGGAGAAGTATTTTGGCGTGGTGCCTTGCACCATCATGAGCATGCTGAGCAACAAACTATTGCCCAGCGCCTGCGAAACCGACGTGACCGGGGTGGTCGGCATGTACGCGCTGCAGTTGGCCTCTTGCCGGCCGAGCGCCCTGCTGGACTGGAACAACAACTATGGCGACGATCCGGACAAGGCCGTCGTCTTCCATTGCTCGAACCTGCCCGCGCAGATCTTCACCGACATACCCGTGATGGACTACCATGCCATCATCGCCGGCACGGTGGGTGCAGACAACACCTACGGCACGATGAACGGGCGCATCAAGGCCGAGCCCTTCTCTTATCTGCGCGTTTCGACCGACGACTTCGCCGGGCGGATCGCCGCCTACCTCGGCGAGGGTGAGTTCACCACCGATCCGATCGATACCTTCGGCGGGTACGGGGTTGTCCACCTGCCGCGCATGCAGGACCTGCTGCAATACATCTGCGAGAACGGTTTCGAGCACCACGTGGCGGTCAACCAGGCGCGCGTGGCCCGACCGGTCTTCGAGGCGCTGACCAAGTACTTGGACTGGGACGTGTACTACCACAGCTAACGAAGTTAACGAAGTCAGCGAAGGAGCACGTCTATGTCCGAGGTCATCGCTGGCCGGACTTACCGGCGCCCGGCCATTCTGGAAATGTAACACCTGGAGGTGAGCGGATGAGCAAGTATGCAATCGGCGTTGATTTCGGTACTGAGTCGGGGCGAGCGCTCCTGGTTGACGTGGCGGACGGGCGAGAGCTGGCGACGGCGGTGTATCGCTACGCCAACGGCGTCATCGACGAGAAGCTCCCCGGCACGGACGTCCGCCTGGAACCCGACTGGGCGCTCCAGGACCCCAACGACTACATCGAGACCTTCAAACGGACCATTCCGGCAGTGCTCAAGGCATCCGGCGTCGCTCCGGCCGACGTGATCGGCGTGGCCGTCGACTTCACTGCCTGCACGATGCTGCCCGTGAAGGCCGACGGCACACCGCTTTGCTTTTTGCCCGAGTGGCGTAACAACCCGCACGCCTGGATCAAGCTCTGGAAGCACCACGCCGCGCAACCCGAGGCGGACAAGATCAACGCCACCGCGCGCCAGATGGGCGAGCCCTGGCTGAAGCGCTATGGCGGCAAAATCTCCAGCGAATGGTTCTTCAGCAAGACCCTGCAGATCCTCGACGAGGCGCCTGAGGTCTACGACGCGGCCGACCGCTTGATCGAGGCCGCGGACTGGGTCATCTGGCAGTTGTCCGGTCGGGAGACACGCAACAGTTGCACCGCCGGCTACAAAGCCATGTGGAGCAAGGCCGATGGCTTCCCGCGCCGTGAGTTTTTCGCGGCGCTGGACCCGCGCCTGGCCGACGTGGTCGACGCCAAGCTGTCACGCACGATCTTGCCCATCGGCGCGCTGGCCGGCGGGCTGACCAAACAGGCCGCCGGGTGGACGGGCCTGTGCGAGGGCATCGCAGTGGCGGTGGCCAATGTCGACGCCCACGTGACCGTCCCTGCCGCGACCGTTGTGCAGCCGGGCCGCATGGTGATGATCATGGGGACCTCCACCTGCCACATGCTCCTCGCCGAGCAGCCCAAAGAGGTCGAGGGCATGTGCGGCTGGGTGGAGGATGGTATCATCCCCGGCCTGATCGGCTTCGAGGCCGGACAGAGCGGCGTCGGCGATATCTTCGCCTGGCTCGTCGATCATGCCGTTCCGCCCAAGTACCACCAGATGGCCACGGAGCAGGGGATCGATTTACATAAGCTTCTGGAGCAGGAAGCGGCGAAGCTCGAGCCTGGCGAGAACGGCGTGCTGGCCCTGGACTGGCTGAACGGGAACCGCTCCACGCTGGTGGATGTGGACCTGACCGGCCTGCTGGTCGGCCTGACCCTCGCCACCACCGCGCCTGAGATCTACCGTGCCCTGATCGAGGCCACGGCCTACGGCACACGCGTCATCATCGAGGCTTTCGAGGCGAACGGGGTCGCGGTGCGCGAGCTGGTGACCGCCGGTGGTTTGCCCGAGAAGAACAAGCTGCTGATGCAGATCTACGCCGACGTGACCGGGCGCGAGATGAAGGTGATCCGCTCCGGGCAAGGGGCCGCGCTCGGCTCGGCCATGCACGGCGCCGTTGCCGCGGGCGTGGCTGCCGGCGGCTACAACTCGATCGTCGAGGCCGCCGAGAAGATGGGCGGCCTGAAGGACGAGGTCTACCGGCCCATCCCCGAGCACAAGGCCGTCTACGACCGCCTCTACGCCGAGTACGTCCGTCTCTACGACACCTTCGGGCGGGGCGAGAACGACGTGATGAAGACGCTCAAGCGCATCAAGGCGGAAAGCCGGCGTGCCTGAGGCGGGGAGCGCAAGAGGAGATTATGGTGCTCGAAGAGCTGAAACGCGAAGTCTACGAACTGAACCTTGACCTGCCGCGCTACAACCTGGTCACCTGGACGTCGGGGAACGTCAGCGTGCGCGACCAGGCCAGCGGTCTGGTCGTGATCAAGCCCAGCGGCTTGCGCTACGAGGCCATGCGCGCCGAGCACATGGTAGTGGTTGACCTGGAGGGGGGCATAGTCGAAGGCAACCTCAAGCCTTCTTCCGATACCGCCACTCACCTGTACATCTATCGCCACCGGCCCGACGTCAACGGCATCGTGCATACGCATTCGAACTACGCCACAGCCTTTGCCGCCACCGGCAAACCTATCCCGCCCGTTCTGACCGCCATCTGTGACGAGTTTGGCGGCCCGATCCCGCTGGGTGGTTTCGCCCTCATCGGCGGCGAGGAGATTGGCATGGAGATCGTGCGCTCTATCGGCGATTCTCCGGCCATCTTGATGCAGAGCCACGGCGTGTTTACCGTCGGGCCGACGGGAGAAGCCGCGGTCAAGGCGGCGGTGATGGTCGAGGATGTTGCGCGTACCGTCTGGCTGGCCCTGCAGCTTGGCGCGCCTTTGCCCATTCCCGACGACGCGGTCGCCCGCCTGCGCAAGCGCTATGTCACGCAGTACGGGCAGTAACCGGGGTCTCTTCCCGGATGCGCGCTAAACATGAACCAGGTTGTGGGCTTTGCCGGCCCGCAGCCTGGTTTCTTCTTGTATACTGGCATCCAGGGAGACTGGCACTTTCCACGGAGGCAACATGAGCAGCACGCAGACAAAGGGTACGGAGGGGGCCGGCCTGGCGGCGCAGCCACCGGCCAAGGCGCGCCTGGGAGGCGTATTAAGGGAGTTCCGCGAGTTTGCCGTGCGCGGCAACGTGGTCGACCTGGCAGTGGCGGTCGTCGTGGGCGCCGCCTTCGGCCGGATCACGACTTCGCTGGTCGCTGACATCATCATGCCGCCCATCGGCCTGCTGCTGGGGCACGTCAACTTCTCAAACCTTTATATCAGCCTCAACGGCAAGTCGTACGCGTCGCTGAGCGCGGCCCAGGCGGCGGGCGCGCCCACCATCAATCACGGCCTGTTTATCAACAATATCCTGGACTTCTTTGTCGTCGCCTTCGCAATGTTCATCGTCGTGCGCACGATCAACCGCTTGAAGAGCCGGCAGTCCGCCCGCTCGACCGAGCCGACCACCCGGCCTTGCCCTTACTGTCTGTCCAGCGTCCCGCTCAAAGCAACGCGCTGCTCAGAGTGTACGTCCTATCTTCCGCCGGAGGGAGAGGACGCGCTGCCCGGCGTCACGCCCTGACGTGGAATAAAAGCCCCAGCAGGTAAGTGAATAGGGCCACGCCCATTCCGACGACGAACATTTCGAAGCCGCTGCGGATGGCCGGCCGTCCGGTGAAGATGGCCCGGCTCATGCCCACCAGGAAGTGGGCCACCATCGCCACCCCTATTCCCGCCCACAGCGCCGTTGCGCCGCTGAAGAGCAGGAAGGGCACGATCGGGATCACCGCTCCGATCCCCGTCGCCACCCCCGTGATCACGCCCTCTTTGAGTGCCTCCTGCGGCGCTTCGGGGTCGATGCCGAGCTCCTCGCGCGCTAGCTCGGTCAGCGCCACCTGGGGTTTCTGCATCAGCCGGTCGGCGACGGTTACGGCTTCATCGCTCGATAGCCCGCGCCGCCGGTACATCCAGATCAGTTCTTGCCGTTCTTCTTCGGGCATCAACTGTAGCTCGGCGCGCTCGAGCGTCAGGTGATAATCGCGCACCTCCTGTTCCGAACGGGCGGCCAGGAAGCCGCTGGCTGCCATCGACAGCGCATCGGCCAGCAGGCCGGCAAACCCGGCCAACAGGATCACCTGGTTGCTCACCGCGGCGCCTACCACGCCCATCACCAGGCCGAAGTTGGCCGTCAGCCCGTCGTTGAAGCCATAGACCACTTCGCGCAGCCAGCCGCCGACGCCCGCCGTACGGTGCCACGGCTCCACGCCCTGCGGTTGGTCGGGGTGGCGCAGGGCCTGCAGCGCCCTGGCGTGCGTTGTTTCGTCGGTCAGCACACGCCGGTAGGTGCTCGTGTCCTCTGAGTTCTGCGCCTGCTCCATATAGCTGGTGATGTCGCCGACCTCATCGTCGATCAGCAAGCCCAGCACTGCCTCCGCCCCGAACAGGCGCCCCAGCAGGGCGACCAGTTGGACGCGCAGGTCGGGCCGCGGCTCCGCTGAGGTCACCCCGGCGGCGCGCATATGCTCGCCCCAGATGGCGGCGTGCTCGCGCTCCTGGGCCGCCATTTCTCCCAGGGCCTTTTTGACTTGCGGCGTACGGGCCACCCTGGCCAGTTGGGCGTACAAGTAGGTGCCTTCGATCTCGCGCTGCCAGTTCGCGCGCCATACGCGGCTATCGGGTGCCGTCCGCTGAGCCATGTTCCCCTCGTTTCTAAGCCTTTCTCGCTGTGAAACAGCGAACATGCTATGGCGCGTTACGTCCGCAAGCGGCAGTACAAACGCGGCGCGCTGCCCGGCCGGGAGAGACATGTC
>JADGQF010000048.1 GCA_017882045.1 Anaerolineales bacterium | reverse complement strand
GGCTTTCTTGGCCGCCGCTTTGGCTTGACTGGCCGCCTTTTCCGCGGCGCTGCGCACGACCTGCTCGATGCGTAACCGATAAGAGCGCCGTGCTTGGGTGCTGATCAGCGCCAAACTAAAGAAGGCCAGACCAGGAATTACGCGGTTGAACACACCAGCAAAGAAGCGCTCCAGGCCATGGGTCTGGTCGCCCGCTTTGCTAATCGCCACTTCATCACCGGCCAGCAGGCAAACGTCGTCTGGCCGATACAAATGGTGGCGAAAGAAGACCCAAAACAAGGTCGCCCAGGGCAGGGTCGTGTAGAAAAAGCGCTGCACCGTGAGATAACTCCCACCTTGACCGGCCCAGCGCGAGATGCCGAGCATGGTGACCCGACCGGTCATGGCCAAGATGGCCGAGATGATGGTACTGAATTGGCGTCGCGTGGTTGCTGCCACGAACGGGTCAATGCATTGTAACAGTGCTACAATATTGGGCATGGGCTTTGCGTAGCTCCTGAGTGCTGGTTTTTGCTAAACCCACTCTACTACAAAAAGCCCCTTTGACTTAAACCCATTTTGGTGAAGGTATTGATGTATATGATTTTTATCTGGCTCATCTATGCTTTCTGGTGCGTCCTCATCGCATACTTGATCATTTCCGTGATAGGCGTAAAACAGGACACCCAAGGGCACTCGTTGCAGAGTGTTGGCCTCCTGCTTGCCATTATCGCCGCGTTCCTGCTTCCGTATCTACCGATATTCCACTTCCTCAACTTCGCTCCCGTAAACCCTGTTGTGAGTAGTATCGGCGTCATTCTGTGCGCCGCAGGCATGGCCTTCTTCGTCTGGGCGCGGCAGCGTCTTGGCAGAAACTGGAGCCAGACTGTCTCCACCAAGAAAGGACATGAACCGGTAACATCAGGTCCGTACCGCTACGTACGGCATCCGATGTATACCGGAGGCTTTATCGCGTGCATCGGTTCGGCGATTGTCGGCGGCGGCGCTTGGATCTTTCTTCTCGTCATCCTCGGTGCCATTTTTCTCTGGCGCGTGGGCGCGGAAGACAAACTCATGGCGCAACAATTTCCGAACGAATACCCTGATTACGAAAAACGGACGAAGGCGTTAATTCCGTTCGTTTGGTAAGTGCGTCGGAGGGCGCAATACCGAGCTGGGCATGGGCTTTTCGTAGTTCCTGAGTCGATTTGGTCAAAACCAACTCTACTACGAAAGCCCGTTTACCTTATCCCGCTTTGGCGAAGGTATTGCTAAACTGGTGAGAATTGATTCAGCACAAGGAGCTCATCGCATGGATATCCCCCGCCCCGAGTACCCGCGCCCGCAGTTCGTGCGCCCGGATTGGCTGTGTCTGAACGGCGAGTGGCAGTTCGAGATCGACAACGGCGACAGTGGCCTGGAACGCGGCCCGGAACGCAGTCTGCTGGAGCGTGAGCTGAGCGCGCGCATCAGCGTGCCTTTTTGCCCGGAATCGTCCCTCTCCGGCGTCGGCAACGTCGACTTCATGGAAGCGGTCTGGTACCGGCGCACCGTCACCATCCCGGCGGACTGGGCCGGGCTTACGGTGATCCTGCACTTCCAGGCGGTCGACTATGACGCCACCGTCTGGGCCAATGGCGTCGAGGTCGTGCGCCACCGCGGCGGCTTCACGCCTTTCGCCGCCAACCTGTCCGGCATCGCCGAGGCCGGCCGGCCGCTGACCATCATCGTACGCGCCCGCGATCCGCGCGGCATCGTCAAGCCGAGGGGCAAGCAATCCGACCGCTACGGCAACTACGGCTGTCTCTATACCCGCACCACGGGCATCTGGCAGACCGTCTGGCTCGAACCGGTGCCCGAGACGCACCTGCGCCGCCCGCGCATCACGCCCGACCTGGCCGGTTCGCGCTTCCGGCTGGAGCAACCCATCAGCGGTCGCCGCCGCGGCTACCGCGTACGGGCCACGCTGCGCGATGACGCCGGCGTCATCTGCCAGGCCGAGGCGCCGGCTGATGCCGACTTCACGCCCATGTTGGACCTGCCCATCCCGGCCGAGCGCCGCCGGCTTTGGGAGCCCGGCCGGCCTTACCTCTACGATCTGGACCTCGAGCTGTTGGATGCCGCCGGCCAGGTGGTCGACCGCGCCGTTTCCTACGCCGGCCTGCGCTCGGTAACCATCGACGGCAAGGCGATCCTGATCAACGGCCGCCCGGTCTTCCAGCGCCTGGTGCTCGACCAGGGTTTCTACCCCGATGGCATCCTGACCGCGCCCAGCGACGAGGCATTGCGCCATGACATAGAGTTGTCCCTGGCCGCGGGCTTCAACGGCGCGCGCCTGCACCAGAAGGTCTTCGAGGAGCGCTTCCTCTACCATGCCGACCGGCTGGGCTACCTGGTCTGGGGCGAGTTCCCGGACTGGGGCTGCGCCGGGCAGGGGTTTATCGAGGACCACCAGCAGCCGGTGGTGAGCTACGTCACGCAGTGGCTGGAAGCCATCGAGCGCGACTATTCCCACCCGGCGATCGTGGGCTGGTGCGCGCTCAACGAGACCTCGCAGCCGCTGACCGACCGCATCAGCGTGCTCGATGACACGACGCGCGCCATGTTCCTGGCGGCCAAGGCGCTGGATACCACCCGCCCGGTGCTCGACGCTTCCGGCTACTCGCACCGCGTGCCCGAGAGCGACGTCTACGACAGCCACGACTACGAGCAGAACGTGGCCGCCTTCGCCCAACGCCACGGGCGTGGCCAGGCAGAGGTCTACCTGAACCCGGCCTTTGACGGGCGGCCCATATCGATCCCTTACCGCGGCCAGCCCTACTTCGTCAGCGAGTTCGGCGGCACGTGGTGGAACCCCACGTGGAACCCTGAAGCGCCGGCCGCCGGCAGCGCCCAGACCGCCTCGCGCGAGGCATCCTGGGGTTACGGCGAGCGTCCCGCCGCCCTTGAGGAATTCTATGCCCGCTTCGAAGGCTTGTGCCGCACCCTGCTGGACAACCCGGCCATGTTCGGCTACTGCTACACCCAGTTGACCGACGTCTACCAGGAGCAGAATGGCATCTACACCTTCGACCGCCGCGCCAAGTTCGACCTGGCCCGCCTGCGCGCAGTGCAGTCAGCGCCGGCGGCTATCGAAGAGGAATAGGCTTTACGACCATAGGGTTACGACCCCGGAATCGACGCGGGACCCGGCTTGGGATGCATCGGCAGGATCAGAGGCTGGCGCGGCGCCTGCGAGAAATCAAAGTCGTTGACGAGGTTGCCCAGTTGCGGCAGGTTCTCGCGCACGCTCGGGCGCGGGTCGGGGCGACCGTCCGTCTTCGGATCGATGCGCTGTCCGTTCAGAAACACATCTTCGATGAATTTCAGGTACGCGTCGAACGACAGCGTCTGATGGTCGATGTATCCCTTCCGGGCATACGGGCTGATCACGAGACCCGGCACGCGCGGACCATAGCCGTTCTGGTCAACCACCGGCGGCACAACGTGGTCGTAGAATCCGCCCCAATCGTCCCAGGCCAGGAAAATCGCGGTGCTGTTCCAGTCAGGCCCTTGCATTGCCGCGTTGATCAGCCCTGTGACATAAGCCTGACCCACGCTGACGCTGGCAGGCGGATGCTCGCTGACCTTTTGTTCGGGCACAATCCACGACACCGCCGGCAGGGTTCCGTTCTGGGCAGCCGTAAAGTACTTGTCAACCGTCTGGATGTTCGCCAGTTGACCATCTTGCTTGACTGTGTCAAAGGCCGGTAATGGGTTCCAGATCCCGGGGACATTCGCGGCCTGTGGCCTGGTCTGGCAAAGCATCGCGTCGTCGGCACAATCCGGCTCAGTGCCTTCGCTCAGGTAATAGGCCCACGAGATATTGGCCTTGTGCAGCAGATAGGTCAGATCAGTCCAGGCATAATCGTTCTTCGAGACGTCCAAACCGCTGGGACCATCCAGGGCATTCACGCAGCTCATTGGATCGCCGGGCCTGGAGCACTTGGCGGACCAGCCCGACACCATGAAGAGGTGGGACGGCAAACTCCAGGACGCATTGGGCTCGAACATGTGATCCTGCAAAACAAAACCCTGCGCGTAGGCCCAGTAGTTGGGTATCTCACGTGCGTCGTGCCAGCCCATCACATCGGCCAATACCCCGGCGGCGCAGCCCGGCGCGTTGGGGTTCTTGCAGGCGCGCTGCGCGTCGCGGAAGGAGGCGATGAAGCCGTCCATCTTGCCACCGCCGATGTCGGCGGTGGCTGCGGCTGCCGCGTGTGGGCCGCCCGCGTTGATGTCCTTCGCATTGTGGTACGGCTTCCCACAGCTTTTGCTCTTCGGGTCGGGCACGCAGACGGTGGGCACGCCGTTCTGCATCGGAATGCCATCCGCCCCGGGGTAGGTGCCAAAGTACTCGTCGAACGAACGGTTCTCCTGCATGATGACGATGATATGCTTGATCTTATCGCGCAAAAGAGCGGGTTGATTTGCCGCCGCCTTCCCGGCTGTAGGCGGCGGCGCGCTCGTCGGCGCGGGGACGCTAGTCGGTAAGGGCGCGTCGGTCGGTGGGGGCGCGTTCGTGGGCAACGGGACGTTCACTTGCGCCAGGCTCGTTGCAGTGGGCGCAACGGCGGGTGTACTGGTCGGCGCGACCACCTGGGCGACCGTTGACACAGTCGTTGGCGCCGGCAGTTGCACGGTGATGCAGCCGGCGAGCATGGAGGCCACCAGTACCCAGGCAGTGCTGCGAAGGGATACTTTCAGCATGTTGAGCTCCTGGCCCTGAGAGCGGGCGGTCAAAGAGCAACCTTGTGCCGCATTGGACCGAGCATGTCCGGCAGCCGCCATGGGGTCGTGCAGCGGCAAAGTGTGCTATTGACTGGATGACAATATCACAAATTAGCCACAGAAGCAACACTAAGTTTTGCCACCTTGCCGTTCGTGAGGGCGACCCAGCGCCCGAAGCGCACGAACGGCGGCCGTCCCTCGTCGCCCTCACGCATGTCCTGCGCCCGGACCGGCATCACCGGCCGTCCCTCGGCGTCGCTGTACGCTGCGTTGCTCACCGCGGCCATTTGCTCGTAGTCGTCGGGCCCAAACGCGCGGATCAGTGTGTCATGGGTCTGGTGATTCATGCTCGCCATGATACCGGCTCTTCCACCCGCGAGCAAGCCCGAAGTTGGGACAGGAAGGAAACCAGAGAGATGAAAAGAACGACCGTCGCGTTCTTTTCCCGCAACGCAGGGTGCTCTTCCTACGTAGTATGTGGTGGCAGCGGTTGGCGGTGGGCCAACAGGCAATCGAATATCTCCAAAAGGATGACGTGAAGAATGACCGACAAACGATTGAATCGTCCCCCGACACTCTGGCTGTTGATGTTCCTGCTACTTTTCCAGGGCATCTCTGCCACGCCCACCGGATTCATGCTGGCGCGCGACCCATCGGGTGGCCTGATGCAAATGCCGCTCGACATGCTGAAATCTACCCCCTTCCGGGACTACCGGCTTCCCGGCCTCATCTTGTGCATCGTGCTGGGCCTCGGCGCGTTTTTCGTGATGGGCTGCCTGTTCATCCGGCCGGATTGGGCCTGGGCGCAGCGCATCAATCCGTTCAAGGACCAGCACTGGACGTGGACGGCCTCGGCCGCCTTCGGCCTGATGCTGATGATTTGGATCACTGTGCAGGTGCTGATGATCACCCTGGGTACGTGGCTGCAGCCGCTCTATCTCGGCGTGGGGCTGGCCATTCTGCTGCTGACGCTCAGCCCTGCGGTGCGCGCCTATCTGCGCCTCCGCACGAGTTCTGCCGGTCGATAAAAAAACCGGAAGGAGGGGAGGTATCATGCATGCCATCGTCGTCTATGAGTCCCATTGGGGGAACACCGCCGCGATCGCCCGCGCCATCGCGGAAGGGATCGGTCCCGAGGCGCGTGCGTTGTCAACCGCCGAGGCAACAGGCGAGGCGCTCTCAGGCGTCGACTTGATCGTCGCGGGGGCGCCGCTGCTCGGCTTCGCTCTGCCTACGGACGGCATGCTCAAGAGCATCGCCGCGAACGCCGCCAAAGACCCGGCGCCGCCCGATCTGTCGCGCCCGTCCATGCGCTCGTGGCTGGACGCGCTGCCCAAGGGAGCGTTCCTCAAGGCGCCCTCGTGGCTCGCTGCTCTGCTGGCGGCCGTGGCAGCGGGGGCTCTCTACGTAACGGCGCGCGTCGAGGAGCGGGAGAACCTGCGTAACTTCGGCGCGCAGTACGTGGACTACGTGCGAGAAACTCGCTTGTCATCCCGCTGGTTTTCTAAGATCGTTCGCACTTTGGAAGGCATATCAGCGGTCGTTCGCAGCAGAGAAACCGTGATTCCGCTCCCGTAAGCAGAGATCGTGAAGTGAACAAGTACGCGGTTGTCGCTCAAATCCTGGCTATGCTGGCCCTGGTTGGCCTGGTGCTGGCCGTCTACATACTGTGGGCGCGTCCCTATCAGCTTCGCTGGGGCGCGACGCCGGAGGAGTTGACCAGGGCTATGCCCGGGGATGAGCTAGATGCTCACCCGACCTTCCTCGCGACCCGGGCGATCACGATCCAGGGGACGCCCGAGGAGATCTGGCCCTGGCTGCTGCAGATGGGATACGGCCGAGCCGGCTTCTACGGCTATGACATCCTGGAGAACCTGGGCAGCCCGCGAGGGCTGCAGAGCGCAGACCGCATCTTACCGGAGTTCCAGGGATTTAAGGTGGGCGATGAGGTCCCTATCAGCGCGGTGGCCCGTATGCGGATTTGGGCGATCGAGCGCAACCGCTACCTGATCTGGAGCGGGGGGACCGGTGAGTTCCCGGGTGGGTTCACCTGGGCGTTGTACCCGGTAGATGAAAGCCATACCCGACTTTTCAGCCGCATCCGATGGAGCCACCACTGGACTCAACCCGCCCTGCTCGGCCTCGATCTGTTCAGCGAGTTCACGGATCACATCGCCGTCCGCAAGATCCTCCAGGGCGTGAAAGACCGCGTGGCAGGCCGCGTTGAGCCGATGGCGCGCTCGAACCTGGAATTCGCCGGCTACGTCGTGGCCGCTCTGATCTTCTGTGCCGCACTCGTGCTCATGCTGCTGCGCCCGATCACCCTGGCGCGCTGGCTGGCAGGGTTGGCGGCCGGGGTGATCTGGCTTATCACCTGGTATGCACCCATTTCGCTTGTTTAATTACACGACGAGATTGAGCATCTCGTCAAGCCGCCGCTGAAGATAAGCGCGCTCGGCGCTGTTGCCGCACAGGGCGAGCGCTCGCTCGTAGGCATCGGCGGCAGCCTCGCGCTGGTTCGTCCGACGCAGCAGATCGGCGCGCGCCGCGTGATAGGGATAATAGCCGTCCGCCTGACTGTCGAGGCGCAGCAGCATCTGCAAACCCGCCTGCGTGCCCCACGCCATCGCCACCGCCACCGCGCGGTTCACTTCGACCACCGCCGACGGAGTCATCGTCGCCAGTGTGCCATAGAGCGCTGCGATCTGACGCCAGTCGGTCGCCTCAGCCGTCGGCGCTTCGGCGTGCAGCGCGCTGGTCGCCGCTTGCACCTGATAGGGTCCCGGATCGTAAAGGGCGAGCGCCTCGTCCAAAACCGCAATCCCCTCGTGGATTTTTGCCTGATCCCAGCGGGTGCGATCCTGTTCGTCGAGCAGGACGAGGTCGCCCGCCGCATTGAGCCGCGTCTCGCGCCGCGAATCGTGCAACATCATCAGCGCCAGCAGACCGCGCGCCTCGGCGCTCTGCGGCAGCAGCGCGACCAACACGCGGCACAGACGGATCGCTTCCCCGCACAATTCGTGCCGGGTGAGCGTATCGCCGCTGGTGGCGCAGTAACCCTCGTTGAAGATCAGGTAAATGACCGCCAGCAGCGCGTCCAGCCGTTCCGGCAGCAGATCGGCGGGCGGCACGCGATAGGGGATGCCCGCGTCACGGATTTTTCTTCGCGCCCGCGCCAGCCGCTGCGCCATTGTCGGCACCGGGACGAGGAACGCTCTCGCGACCTCCTGTGTCGATAAGCCGCCGAGTGTGTGCAGCGTCAGCGCGACCTGCGCTTCCAGCGCCAGTGCAGGATGGCAGCAGGTGAACATCAGTTTCAGGCGATCATCGGGAATCGAGTCGTCCATCTGGGGTTCGTCCTGGGTGGCGAGAGAGTCGAGGATGACCGCTTTGCGCTCCAGCGTCGCCGCGCGGCGCAGGCGGTCGATGGCGCGGCGCCTGGCGACGGTCATCAACCACGCGCCGGGGCTGCGCGGAACGCCGTCGATCTCCCAGCGTTCCAGCGCATTGACCAGCGCATCTTGCAGCGCGTCCTCCGCCAGCGTGAAATCCCCAAGCTGGCTGATTAGCGCCGCCAGAATACGTCCGTGTTCTTCGCGGAAGGTCGTTTCGATCTGTGCCGCTGCGGTCATCCCGTACCTGCCGCTGCCATTACTGTGAGTAAGTATTCAGCGGGCGGACCTCAATCGAGCCGTACTTCGCGATGGGAATCTTCGCTGCCCAGCCAATTGCTTCATCGAGGTCTTTGCAGTCGAGTATATAGTATCCGCCCAATTGCTCGTGCGTTTCGGCGAACGGGCCATCGGCGGTCAACGTCTTGCCATTCCGAACGCGCACAGTCGTCGCGTCGGTGACGGGGGAAAGTCCATTATTAGACAGCAACACCCCGGCAGCTTTAGCTTCCGTCGCAAAGGCAAACCAGGCTTGCGCTGCGGCTTGGTGTTCTTCAGGGGTATATTTTGGCGCTTCAGACTCGTTCCCATACATCAGCAGCATGTACTTCATGATTTTGTTCTCCTGTTGTATAGATTATAGGCTGTTTTTGCCTTTCTATATAAACGTCGAACGGGGAAGCGTCAAAATGACAGACCGACAGGCGTTCTCATCATTTACTCAGGTTCAGGTCCCGTTTCCCCCGCCGGCTGCCGCCTCGTCCAGCATGGCCCAGACGTTCTCCGGCGGCACGTCATCCTGGATGTTGTGTACGGCCCCCAACACGTAGCCGCCCGCATGGCCGCCCATCACGGCCAGCGTCTCGCGCACGGCCTGGCGCACCTCCTCGGGCCGGCCCTGCGGCAGCAGCGACTGCGTGTCGATGCCGCCCCAGAAAGCCATGCGGCCGCCGAAGCGCGTCGCCAGGCTTTCGGGCGCCATGCCGGCCGCCCGCACCTGCATGGGGTTGAGCGCGTCGACGCCGATCTCGATGTAGTCCTCGACCAGGTCCGCGATACTGCCGCAGGCGTGCACCACTATGCGCGCGCCCGTATAGCGCCGGATCAGCTCGACGTAGCGCCGGTGGATCGGCTTGATGAGCCGCCGGTAGAGCTGCGGGCGGATCAGGGGCCCGCGCTGCACTCCCATGTCGTCGGCGATCATCACCACGTCGAGATAGGGTCCGACTTCAGCCAAGAAACACGCGTGGCGGCGGAACTGCACGTCGGCCACCTTCTCGAGCAGGGCCGTAGCAAAGCCCGGATCGAGCAGCAAGTCGGCCAGGAACTGCTCCATGCCGCGCAGCATCCAGGCCCGGTCGAAGATGACCGTATCGGCCGTGCACCCGCAGACCGCATAACCGGTGTTCTCGTGCAGGTCGCGCGCCCGCTCGCGCAGGCCGGCGTAGCGCGCCGGGTCCTCGACGTCGGGCCAGGGATAAGCGTCCAGGCCGGCCGCCGTCATCTCGGCCAGCGGGTGGACGACCGGATCCATCTGCCGGCCGCCGGGCGGCCGCCGGTGGGTGATGCCCCATTCGTCCACCAGTGTGTGCTCGTCAAGCCAGCGCGCCGGCCGTCGCGCCGGGGGCAGGGCGTACAGCGCGCGCGTATCCACCGGCAGGCGCGCCAGCACGCTCTCTTCCATGCGCACGGTGTCGAGCGTGCGGCTGAGCCAGTCGGGGCGCGCGTCCAGGCCCAGGTAGCAGGCGAGGCTCGCGTACGCGCCCGCGCACATGGTGCTGTTGGGCGTGCCGCCGAGGTCGATCGGCACGCGGTCCACCTCGCGGTGGTCAATAGCGCGCAGCACACGCTCGCGCCCGGTCATAGTTGCCATCGTTTTCCTCACAGTGAAGCTTGAGCACGCCGACCAAATGGGCCGGAAATATGAAACCAGTCTATGAAACCGGCACCAAAGTAGCAGATCGCAGCGCGCTTGTCAAGAGGCCGTAGGCTGTGAACCTTAATGAACTGGCGCCAAATGTAGGGCGCCTCTCTTTTGACATCTTCTCGCACCTGTGACACTATGGCGGCGCAGCGTACCTCGTCCAACTCGCCTTGCCTGGAGCACACACAATGAAAGCGTTGGTTCTGGAAGAGTATAAGCATCTCGTCTACCGGGACGTGCCCGAGCCGGTCATTGGCCCGCAGGAAGTCCTCGTGCAGGTCAAGGCCTGCGGCATTTGCGGCAGCGACGTCCACGGCCTGGACGGCAGCACGGGCCGGCGCATCCCGCCGCTGATCATGGGCCACGAGGCGTCCGGCGTCATCGCGCAGACCGGCCCGGCGGTCGCCGGCTGGCAGGTGGGCGACCGGGTCACCTTCGACTCGACCATCTATTGCGGCCACTGCTACTACTGCCGTCGGGGCCTCATCAACCTCTGCGACAACCGCCGGGTGCTGGGCGTATCCTGCGAGGACTACCGGCAGAATGGCGCGTTTGCCGAGTATGTCGCCGTCCCGCAGCACATCCTCTACCGCTTGCCGGCTAACCTGTCGTTCGTGCAGGCCGCGCTGGTCGAGCCGGTGTCTATTGCTTTCCACGGTGTGAGCCTGGCTAAGATCATGCTCGACGACACTGCAGTGGTCGTCGGCGCGGGCATGGTCGGGCTGTTCGTCGTCCAGGCGCTGCGCGCGGCCGGCTGCGGCCAGGTGATCGCGGTCGACGTGGACCGGGGGCGGCTGGAGCTGGCCCGCAAGCTGGGCGCCGATATCGGACTGCGCTCCGACACGCAGGACGTCGCCGCCGAAGTTGCCCGCCTGTCCGGCGGTCGCGGCGCCGACCTGGCCTTCGAGGTGGTCGGCATCACGCCCGCCGTCAAGACGGCCATTTCCTCCCTGCGCAAGGGCGGCTCGCTGGTCCTGATCGGCAACGTTGCGCCGCAGATCGAATTCCCGCTGCAGGCGGTCGTCACCCGGCAGATCGCCCTGTCCGGCTCGTGCGCCTCGTGTGGCGAGTATCCCGCCTGCCTGGACATGATCGCGCGCGGCAAGATCGACGTCGACGCCCTCGTCAGCGCCGTCGCCCCGCTCGGCGAAGGCGCCGCCTGGTTTGACCGCCTCTACCGGCGCGAGCCGGGCCTGATGAAAGTTGTCTTGCAGCCGGGCGTTTGAAGGCGAGCATAAAAAGGTGGGTGTCAGGATGAGTATCGCGAGAATAGCAGGAGAAAATCATGCCCGATAACCTGTTTGATCTGAGCGGCAAGGTAGCCATTGTGACCGGCGCCAGCCGCGGGCTGGGGCAATACCTGGGGCGAGCGCTGGCGAGGGCCGGGGCAGACCTGGTGATCACCAGCCGCACGGTCGAGAGCCTGACCCCGTTCCGGGCCGAGATCGAAGGGCTGGGCCGGCGCGCCTTGCCGCTCGCGCTGGACGTGCGCGACTATGACAGCATCCAGCGCATGGTCGCCGCCGCCGCCGATGCCTACGGCAAGATCGACATCCTGGTCAACAACGCCGGCTGCAACGTGCGCAAGCTCGCCATGGACGTCACCTGGGACGATTGGAACCTGGTCCTCGACACCAACCTGCGCGGCAGCTTCTTTGTGGCCCAGGCCGTCGCCCGCCACATGCTCGCGCGCCGCTACGGCCGGATCGTGCAGATCGGCTCGGTCACCAGCGTCAACGGCTACGCCGGCCTGGCCCCCTACGGCGCCAGCCGCGGCGGCGTCCGGCAGATGGTCATGAGCCTGGCCGACGACTGGGGTCCCTACGGCATCACCGTCAACGTCCTGGCGCCCGGCTGGTTCAAAACGGCGCAGAGCGCGGTGCTGTACGAGGACCGGGAGTGGGTCGACTACCTGGTGGACCGCATTCCCCTCAGGCGCCCCGGCCAGCCGCGTGACCTGGACGGCGCGGTGGTCTTCCTGGCCTCTGACGCCAGCGAGTACGTTACCGGCCAGATTTTGCTGGTCGACGGCGGCATCAGCACCGGCGCCGTTCGTGCGATCCCGCGTAAGCGGGCCCAGGCTACAGGCTAAGAGAGGTCCCTTATGAGCGAACCTGAGCACTTCTCACCCGTCACACCCGCCATCGTCGCCGAGTTGCGCGCGATCGTGGGCGACGCGCACGTGATCTACGCCGACCCGGAGCGCATGGAAGACTACAGCCACGACGAGACAGTCGACGAGGGCCATCGTCACATGCCCGACGTCGTGGTCCTGCCGGGCAGCGCCGATGAGGTCGCGGCGATCATGCGCCTGGCCAACCGTGAGCGCGTGCCCGTGACACCGCGCGGCGCCGGCTCGGGCCTTTCCGCCGGCGCAGTGGCCGTCTACGGGGGCATCCTGTTGTCGTTGACCCGTCTGAACCGCATCCTGGAGATCGACCGGGCCAACATGCTGGTAGTGGTCGAGCCGGGCGTGATCACCAATGACATCAACGAGGCCGTGCGCGAGTACGGCCTGTTCCATGCCGGCTATCCGATGAGCGTCGAAATGTGCTCCATCGGCGGCAATGTGGCCGAGAACGCCGGCGGCGGGCGGGCCATCAAGTATGGCGTCACCGGCCGCTATATCCTCGGCCTGCAGGTCGTCCTGCCCACCGGCGAGATCGTGGAGATGGGCGGCAAACGGCTGAAGGACGTCACCGGCTACGACATGGTACACCTGATGGTCGGTTCTGAGGGTACTCTCGGCATAGTGACCCGGATCATCGTACGCCTGCAGCCCCTGCCCGCGGCGCGCGCCGTGCTGCTGGTGCCCTTCCGCGACGTGCGTTCGGCCATCGCGCTGGTGTCCGAGGTCATGACACGGGCGCACGTGGTGCCGGCGGCCATCGAATTTTTGGACCGGGCCTCGGTCCATGATACTTACAAATACATGGGCGAGCGTGCCCCCCGGCCCGACATCGGCGCGATGCTGCTGATCGAGGTCGACGGCTCGAGCCAGGAACAGGTGGAGACCGACTACGGCACGATCGCCGACCTGTGCCTCGCCGCCGGCGCGCTGGACGTCTACGTCGGCGACAAGCCTGTCGATCAGAAGCGCATCTGGACGTTGCGTGAGAAGGTGCCGCGCGCCATCGACGCCTACCATGCCTGGCAGATCGCGGAAGATAGCGTTGTCCCGCCCGCCCAGATCCCCGACCTGATGCTCGAAATGCAGGACATGGAGCGTGTTTACGGCGTGCAGGTGATTGCCTACGGCCACGCCGGAGACGGCAACCTGCATCTGCGCATCGTCAAGCTGGATGAGATGTCGCTGGACGCCTGGCGCGCCCTTTACCACCCCTTCCTGGACGACTTCTACCGGCGCATCGCCCGGCTGGGCGGCACCATCAGCGCCGAGCACGGCATCGGTTCCAAGCGGGCCGCCTACCTGCCGTTCGTCATGGACGAGGCCTTGATCGCCCTGCAGAAGCGCCTGAAAGCCGCCTTCGACCCGCTCGGCGTTCTCAACCCTGGCAAGATCTTCCCATAAGCCTGTGCTTTACAGCGATCCACGTAGTAGCGACTTCAGCCGCTCCGCCCGGCTCGCTACTACGTGGATCATTTTGCCCCTCGCCGTCGTCCTATTGTAAGAATCCTTCCAAATGGAGGCATTGCCAGCCACCGTGTGTATGCTCCATCGCGCCCTGGCGCGCCCGGCGCGCTCCTTTCAGCCTTTAGCCATCCTGGTCCTTCTCTTCTTCGTCTTGTCTGTTCCCGCCGCGGCCCCCGCCGCCGCGGCGCCCGTCCCGCCTGCTCCCGCCCCGGCGCCGGCGCTTTCCCGCCCGACCATGCCGCGCGTGGACGATTTCGGCGCGTTCTCGGTCGGCGAGGGCTGGCTGCTGATGGACGGCCGGCTCTACCGCACCACGCGCGCGGGCGAGGGCTGGGAAAACATCACGCCGCCGGACCTCGGGCCTGCCGCCATCGCCGCGGTCCACTTTCTGGACCCCGCCCGGGGTTGGCTGGTCATGCTGAGCGCCGGCCCTGACGGCTCGCCGCACTATGCCCTTGCGCGCACCGGCGACGCCGGGCACACCTGGCGCACGACCGGCCTGGCGCTGTTTGCGCCCGGCGAGGTCGCCGCACGCGCCGGCGCGCTCCATCTGCGCTTCCTCGACGCACAGACCGGCTGGTTGGTCGTCAAGCGCGCCGCGGGCAGCAACTTCGACCTGGGGACGCTCTTCCGCACCGAGGACGGCGGCGACACCTGGCAGCGCGCCTCGATCCCGATCGGCGATCCGGTCTCGTTCGTGGACCAGCAGCGTGGCTGGACGGCGGGCGGCGCGGCCGGTGATCAGCTTTACCGGACGGAGGATGGCGGCCGCACCTGGCGGCCCGAAGCCCTGGTCGCCCCCACGGACCTGGCCAACCCGCCGCTCTACCAGTTGCCGGCCTTTGCCGATGGCCGGCGCGGGGTGCTGCCGGTGGTGACCGGCCGCGCCTCGGGCGCGCGCCTCCAGTCGTTCGTCACGGACGACGGCGGGCAGACCTGGCGCATGGCGGCGAGCCTGCCCGTCACCCGGCCGGTTACCCCGGCCACGCGGCCCTCGGCGGACGCTTTCGCCGATGGGCAGTGGACATTGAGCCTGCCCGGCGTTGGCCTGCTCCGTGCGACGCTCGCCGGCTTGCCGGCTCAGACCGGCCCCGGTGACGTCCCGGCCGGCATCCGGCGCGTGCAGATGGTGACCCCGGACGCCGGCTGGGCCAGTTATGCGGCGGGCGACTGCGGCGGGGCGGGGACCGCAGCCGGCAACGGCGGCCGGCCGGGCACGGCCGGGCCCTGCCGCCTCGAAAGCCGCTTGTTGCGCACGACCGATGCCGGGCGGACCTGGCAGGCCCTACCGCTGCCCGCAGCGGCCGCAGCCGGCAGCCCCTCCACGGGCGAGGTTGGGCCCCTTGTGGACGATTCCAGCGCGCCCGCGAACGGTTCGCTCTCGCCCGGCTTGCCGGCGCCGCCCGCCTCTGGCACTGCCGCGCATTTTGCGCGCACCGGGCTCTTCACTGGGCAGGGCTTCGATGCCTGCGAGGCGCCCACCCTCCCGCAGCTGGACGGCTGGTTTGCGAACAGCCCCTACCGGGCCGTCAACCTCTACATCGGCGGCTCGGCGCGCGCCTGCGCCAATACGGCGCTGACGGCCGCGTATGTGGCCCAGGTGCAGCGACAGGGTTGGACCTTCATCCCCACCTGGGTCGGCCCGCAAGCCGCCTGTTCCGGCTTCCCGTCGAGCATGAGCTACGACCCGGCCACCGCCTACAGCGAGGGACAGGCGGAAGCGCAGCAGGCCGCGGCGGTCGCCGCCGGCCTCGGCCTGGCTGCGCCTGACGGCTCCGGCGCGGTCATCTACTACGACCTGGAGGCCTACGACACGGGCGATGCCGAGTGCCGCGCTGCGGCGCGCTCGTTCGTCTGGGGCTGGTCGGCAGGGCTCCACGCGTGCGGCAGCGCGGCCGCACTGTATGGCGCGTCCTGCGCCTCGGCACTGAGCGAGCTGGCCACCATCCCCGACCCCCTCGAGGGCGTCTGGATCGCGCAGTGGCTCCGGCCGTTCGGCTACCTTCCGGACGCATCCGTCTGGGGCGTCACCTGTCTCGGCGATACGCTCTGGCTGAACCACCAGCGCCTGCGCCAATACAGCGGCGGCCACGACGAGACCTGGGGCGGAGTTAGCCTCAATATTGACGGCAGTGTTCTGGACGGCCTGGTGTCGATTGTCCCCGTCGCACCCGACCCGCCTGCTCGGCCCTACCCGCCGGACGGCGCCGACGCCGTGACCGTCACCCTGTCCCTGCGCTGGTCGGGCCGTGATCCCGATCCGGGCGACAGCCTCACCTACCAGGTCTATCTGGATGCCGGATCGGTCCCGACCACTCTCCGCTGCACGACCACTGCCGGCACGTGCGCGCTCCCGGCCGCCCTGGCCTACGATACGGCCTACTCCTGGCGGGTCGTCGCGACCGATCAGACCGGTCTGAGCAGCGCCGGCCCCGTCTGGCATTTCCGCACGCGCCGGGCGGGGCTGGAGCGGCGGCAATTCTTGCCTGTGCTCAAAATCGGCTCCTGACACGTGTCCGCCCGGCTTGCCGGGCCCACCTGCACAGGTCAAGCGGACCAACATTGGCTATGTAAGCAGGATTCCTGAATTTTAGGCCAACTTGTGCTTTTCTGTACTTGTGCAACGGTTGCGCCGTCCTCCGCGGATCCCCGGTTGGGGTCCTGGTTTCTTATCCGCCTGGCTCTCGCGTGATATGGAGGGATCGGCATGACAAAGTACCGGATCTTACTCAACGTCGTCCTCGTCGTCGTTCTCGCTCTACTCGTGATGGCGCCCGGTGTGGCATCGGCTGCCGCGCCCGCCAGCGCCACCGCCACCACCGTCAGTGCCCCGTCCTGCTGCTGGTACCACGTGATGCGCGGCGATACGCTCGCCAACATCGCCTACCGCCATCACACCAGCGTCTGGACGCTGGCCAGGATGAACAATATCTGGAACATTAACAAGATCTACTGGGGAACGTGGCTGAAGGTGCCCTGCGTCCCCAAGTGCACCTGGCATTGCTGGTAGAACCGGCTCTGGGTTTGAGAATTAAACGGCTCGTTGCACGCGAAGGCCCCCTGTCTTCTCAGAGAAGCAGGGGGCCTTCGTCTTTTAGGCGATCTATTTCTTGTTCAGGAACCGCTCGATCACGGTGATATCGTCCGGCATCTGCAGTCGGTCGCCGGGCTTCAGGTCGGCCAGGGGACGTGTCTCCCAGTTGCGCCCGGCCACGCGGAACACGCCCAGACGGGCGCCCCGCTCGTTGTTGCCATCCTGCACGTAACCCAAGCCGGTCAGCCGCCCATCGCTATCGAGCGAAGCGCTGGTCACCCAGCCCACCACCCGCCCCTTCTGGTTGACGATCACGTCCCCCGGGCCGGGCACCGGCGCGTGCTCCTCGTCCAGCCGGAAGCGCACCAGGCGCGCGTTGCGCGCCACCTCATGGGCCACATAGGCGGCTTTGCCGATGAAGCACGGCTTGTAAAGCTTTACATAAGCCGGGAACCCGGCATCGGCCGGATTCAGCCCCAACGGCCCGTCCAGCTCGTGCCCATACAGGGGCAGCCCGGCCTCGATGCGCAGGCTATCACGCGCGGCCAGGCCGATCGGCCGCACCCCAAACGGCTTGCCGGCCGCCAGCAGTACATGCCACAGCCCTACTAACTGGTCAGGATGCACGAAGATCTCGAAAGCCACCGGTTCGCCGGTGTAGCCAGTGCGTGAGAGCCACAGGTCGTACCCGGCCAGGTCCGCATGCATGATCGCCGTGCGGGCCAACTCGCTCAGTTTCCGGCGCGCGTCCGGCGCGGCGGGGGCTGCCCCGCCGTCGGACCTCGCGCCGTCGGGCGCCGCGCCCCCGCCGGCTTCGGGAACCTGAACTCCCTCCCACGCCGCCAGCGCGAGCAGCACGTCGAGCGAGCGCGGCCCCTGCAGCGCAAGCTGGACCCGCCGCTCGCCCTCCAGGGCCGGGTCATGCAGGTCGCGCACCACGACGGTTTCGGTGCCCAGCGCGCGTGACCCGGGCCGGCGCTCGTCGATCTGCACGCCGCCCTGGCAGACGGCGTTGATCCAGGCCCAGTCCTTGTCGGTGTTGGCCGCGTTGACCACCATCCAGTAGCGCGCGCCATCCAGCCGGTAGATCCACACGTCGTCCACCACACCCCCGTCGGGCGCCAGCATGAACGAGTACTGCGACTCGCCCGGCTCGAGCAGCGAGACGTCGTTGGTGCAGAGGGTATTGAGGAACAGGCGCCCGTTCTCGCCGCTGAACTCGAACAGTCCCATATGGCTGACGTCGAACAGGCCGGCCCTCTGGCGCACCGCCAGGTGCTCCTCCTGCACCGAGCCATACTGCACCGGCATTTCCCAGCCGGCGAAGGGCACGATCTTGGCGCCCAGGCTGTGGTGCGTGTCAAAGAGCCCGGTGCGCTTGAGTGGCGCGCCGTCCGGCGGGTTCCAGGCGAAAGCCGGCAGCGGCTGCAACCCTTCGCGCTCCGCAGCGCCGCCCGCCGCCGCGGGGCTTTGCCGACCGATCCAGTACGGTTTGTGGAAAGCCCAGCCCACCTGGCCCTGCGCGAAGCTGTCTTCGGCAGGCGGACGCTCCGCCCACTGCTCGGCCTGTTCGTGCGGCAGCCGGCGCACGATGACCGGGCCGGGCGCCTTGGCGTAGACGTCCGTTCCGTCGAAGCTCACGAAGCCGTCCGACAGCGCACGCAGCCAGTGGGCGATGCGCGGTTCGTTGACCTTCTTGACGAGCAGCTGGAAAACCGTCGTTTCCGCGCCCGGTCGCCTGAGCACCGCCCCGCCCATCGGGCGGCCATCCGGCTCCAGCACCCAGGTCGGCTGCGCGTCGCCGGGCTGCAGCGCGTAAACGTCGTTGGTCAGGGCCACGTTGAGGAAGCCGCGCGCGTGGGTGCCCTCGATCTCGACGACGTCCCATTCGCCGCCCCGATCGGCGCCCGGTTTGTGCAGGAAGAAATGGTGCGGGTAGCCGCTCGGCTGGTAGTCCGGCCCCAGGTCCACGCAGCATGCCAAGTCCACCACATCCCACTTGGCCTGTTCCAGCAGGTCGAAGTCGAGCTTGGCCGTATAGGTCGGGCCGTGCCGCCCGGCGTAGGCCAGCGGCGTGCAGGCTTGCAGCACGCGCGCGATGATCTCGGCCAGCCGCTCGATCTGCGGCGTCTGGAAACCGCGCTGCGTGATCCAGGGTGTCCCCAGGCGGATGCCGCTGGGAGTGCGCGCGCTTTTGTCGCCCGGGATGGTGTTGCGGTTCAGGACGATGCCGGCCAGGTCAAGGATGCGTGCGGCCGGCTCGCCCATCAGCGGGGCGCCGCGCTTGCCGTCCGGGCTGACGCCTGTCTCGGCGCGCACGCTCTTGCAGTCCACGAGCAGCATGTGCGTGTCTGTCCCGCCGTAGGGAATGCGCAACCCATGGCGTTCGAGCTCGGCCGCCAGGTGCGCGGCGTTGTCCACCACCTGCCGCTGTAGCCGGGCGAACTCGGCGGTATTGGCCAGCCGGAAAGCGACGGCCATCCCCGCGATCGCGTTCATGTGCGGCCCGCCCTGCTCGCCCGGGAACACCGCGCTGTCGATCTTGGCCGCCAGGCTCTTGTCGGTCGTCAGAATGCAGGCGCCGCGCGGGCCATAGAGCGATTTATGCGTCGTGAAGCTGATCACGTCGGCAAAGCCGACCGGGCTGGGCGCCACGCCTGCCGCGACCATGCCGGCGACGTGAGCGATATCGGCCATGAGGTAAGCGCCCACCGCGTCGGCGATCTGGCGGAAGCGTGCCCAGTCCGGCATCCAGGGATACGAGGTGTAGCCGGCGATGATCATCTTCGGCTTGTGCTCGCGCGCCAAGGCCTCGATCGCGTCGTAGTTCAGGCGCTCGGTCTGCGGGTCGATGCCGTAGGATACGATGTTATAGAGCTTGCCCGAACGGTTCGCCGGGCTGCCGTGGGTCAGATGGCCGCCGTGTAGCAGGTCCATGCCCATCACGGTGCTGCCCGGCGTGACCAGGGCGGCATACACCGCGTTGTTGGCCGGCGCGCCCGACAGCGGCTGCACGTTGGCCCAAATGCCTTCCGGCGGCACGCCATTGGCCGCAAAAGCCACCGCCGCGCGCCGCCTGGCGAGGGTCTCGACCACGTTGGCGTATTCGGTGCCCTTGTAGTAGCGCTGGTCCGAGTTGCGCCGGTAATGCGCCAGCTCCTGCTCGTAATTCAGGATCTCGGCCTCGGTCAGCGCGTGCGTGTTCGGGTTGGGGTAGCCCTCAGCGTAGATATTCTGGAAAACCGAGCCGATGGCCTCGCGCACCGCGGCCGGGGCCTGGCTCTCGGAAGGGATCAGAATCAACTTGCGCGCCTGGCGTTCGGTCTCGTAGCCGATCAGTTTTGCGACGTCAGGATCGACTGCCTCCAGGTTATTTTCAAAGAAATCCAGCATTGCCAGTTCCTTTCCAGGGCTGCGGGGTGGGGAAGCAAGCCTGCCCCACCCCGCAGACAAAACACAAACTGGGTTAATTGTACCACAGGGCGCCAGGGCAGGCAGCATTTCCATCGGCGTTTTCTTTGTATTTCTGTTGACAATATCAATTAATAATGCTATCTTAATTCCACGATTGTTGCGCGCCTGCAGGCGTGCCGCAAAACGCCGGGTGCGTTGCCCGCTGATGAGTAAGGAGGTTCTGCAGGGGCCGCAAACGCCTGGTCTTTTTGCCCCTGATCGTTGTGCTGGCGCTGCTGTGGGCGCCGACTGTCGGGAATGCGCAAAGCGCCACTCCGACCACCTTCTACATATCGGATACCGCCTGGTATGTCGCCTGGCTGAATATCGGTCAGCAGACCGCGGCCACCGCGACCGGCCTGGCGGAGGTTGCCATTTGCGCGACAGTGATCTCGGGGACGGTCTCCTCTGGCCCTGTGCTGCTGCCACAGCCGGCCATCACTGCTACGGCGACCATCACCACACCCGCTCCCTCGGTCACGCCGCCCGCGGTTACGTCGTCGGAAACGCCGTCCGGTACACCGGCCGCGGCCATGCCGTCCGCGCCAACCCCGTCCGCGGCCGCCCC
>JADGQF010000047.1 GCA_017882045.1 Anaerolineales bacterium | reverse complement strand
CCTGGGGTGGAGCGGCGAGGATCTGGCGCACCACGCCGGCAGCCCGGTCCAGCGTGTCTCGCGCGCCAGCCGCTTCCCAGGTGGGCGCGCTCAAGCGACTGGCCAGCGGCGAAACGTAATGCTCGCCGCGAAAATGCTTCAGGGTATGCTCCTCCATGATATAGGCATTGCCCGGGCCAACGCCGGCGATGACTTCGCCGGCCAGGCAATCGTCGTCAACCTGGATGCCGCGGCCGTGCCGGAAAAAGTGGCCGTAAATGTCGTTGTCAATCACGATTTGCTCGAGGCTGACGGTGCTGACGCAGGCCAGCGAGCCGGCCCCACCGTTGACATTGGCGCCGGCCATGAAGGGCAGATAGCCATTGGCCCACTTCTCGAGCGTGGCCATGGAGTCCGGTGTGCACGCGTCGGAGCAAATGCCGTTGGAAGCGGTAGGCAGCCCATAGAAACGCCCGACTTCGATACAGGCGGCCGACATCAACCCCACCTCAGCCGTGCCGATGGATGCCATGCCGGTCTTCATGTCCATGGCCATGGGATGCGCGGCGTAGACCACAGGGCTGCCCGGCCGGTGCAACTGCAGGATGGTCAGCGCCGCCAGCATCTCGGCATTCATCTGCACTACGTTGCCGGCCAGCGTGACCGGCGCGGTCGCTCCGGCCACGGCTGAGGAGTTGACGCAAACGGGAAGGCCCAACTCCGCAGAGGCCATGGCTGCTTCGCATTGACCCCAACCATAGACCAGCGGACTGTTGACCGAGGAAAGCACCATGAGCCGCGGCAGGCGCCCACCGCCTTGGACCACTTCAGTCATACGCCATAGCCAGCGTATGCCCTCGCCGCTGAATGCCGAAAACATGAACGGCTTATCGGTGTAGTGGAGCATGCGGGCCAGGCAGCGGACCTCCTCGGACTTCGCTGCCTCTTCCTGGTCGTTCAACGAGCCGGCGAAGTGAAGATTGGGCATGGCATGGATAACGCGAGTCCAGTTGATCACATCGGTCTCGCTGACAGGCCTGCGATGGGTGGCGCCCGCGTTCAGAATCCAGTTCAGCCCGGTCGTGGTGCGCGCGTAACGTGGGCCGTCAAGAACCAGCAGGCAATCCCTGGAGGATTCACTCTGGCCGTACACGCTCACCTGGCGCGGCGCCGAGCGCAGAGCCTCTTCCACCAGGCGGCGCGGCACGCGCACCAGCTGGCGCGCCTCGTCCACGCTCGCGCCGTGGTGGGCCAGGAGTTGGCGCGCCGGCGGATAGTGCAGTTGGATGCCGGTCTCGGCCAGCACCTTCAGAGATACTTCGTGGATACGCTCAATGTCTGCCAATGCGAGTACGTCGAAGCGCAGAGTCAGGCCGGCGGCGCCAGGAGTGGGACCACGGTTGCTTTTCATTGCGATCTCCTCAACTGAAAACCCGGGAAAATACTGAAGTACAAAAAACTGGGATGAACGCTTGACGCGCGACCGTGCACATGCTAGAGTTGAGCCAGTGTCGGCTCCGCACATCGCAACTCCGACCTCTCAGGAGGGATACCTCGTGGCACAAATGATGACTTCCCTGCAGCGCGTGAAGACCGTTCTGGCCGGCGGCATACCAGATCGCGTCCCTGTCTGCCTGCTGAGCTTTCAGAATGCCGCCCATCTCGCCGGCTATACTGTAGGCGAGTATTGCCGGGACGGGGCAAAGATGGCAGCGGCGCAACTGGCCTATTGGGATACGTTTCGGCACGACATCATTGACATAGAGAGCGGCATCGCGGCCACGTCCGAGGCGATCGGCTGCGCGGTAGAGTACCGCGACGACGCGCCGCCCTGGGTCACCCGGCCCGCGATCGACAGCCTGGACGAGGTCGGTTCCCTGCCGGATATCGACCCGGAGAAGTGTCCGAGCCTGGCCGAACTGTTGAGGGCCACTCGCCTTGTGGCGGCCAGGCTGGGGGACCACGTCTGCATCCGGGGCGAATCCGACCTGGCCCCGTTCAGCCTGGCCTCGCAGATTCTCGGCATAGAGAAGTTCCTGATGGCGCTGGTTGACCCCGAGCAGGCAGACGGCCTGCACAGGCTGTTGAGCTACACCACGGCCCAGGTGGCAAAACTGGCCCGGGCGCAGATCGCTGCCGGCTCTCACTACACGCTGATCGGCGACAGCACGGCGGGACCCGATGTGTGCTCCCCGGCCGTGTACCGTCGTTTCGCATTGCCCTACGAGCAGCGCCTGCTAGAGATACTCCGGCCTGCGGGTGTTGAGGTGGGCATTCACATCTGCGGGAATGCCACCCGGATCATCAAAGACATGGTGCAGAGCGGAGCGCCTTACTTCGAGTTGGATGCCAAGATCGACCGCATGGCGGTCAGGCAGGCCACCGCCGGCCGCGTCACCATCTTCGGCACACTCGACCCCGGCTGGTTATTGCCCCGCGGTACAGCGGAAGAGGTCAGCGCGGCGGCCATCGAGGACATCCGGCTCCTGGGCCAGGCTGGCCGCTACGTGCTCAGCCCTGGCTGCACGTTGCCGTACGATACGCCGGTCGAAAACCTGCGCGCCCTGGTCAATGCCGCTCATGAATACGGCCGGTACGCGCCTGATGGCAAGCTCGTGGCCTGATCCAATCAGGACATGTGAATCTCGATGTCCTGCGCCACCCGGCCCAGGATCACGTAGTCACCGGGCGCGGTCTGAAGGAGGGAACCCGGGACCAGGGTATTTACCCGGCCATGGGCGCACAGCCGAGCGATGAAGCTCTGCCAGCTCGTGCTACCATCGTAGTAAGGCAGCCAGAAGCTGCGGTATCGGGCTCGCATGACCTGGGCCGGGCCGATGCTCGCCGCCTTGGGCGGCACCAAAGACCAGTCGCCGCCGAAGGAGTGCAGGGCGTTCTGCATGATCGTCATAGGGGACAGGGCGACGATGCGTGGCCCTGCTTTGGCAAAGGCCTCGAGATCATCTCCAAATTCGTAGCCAAGATCCGCCTCCCAAAAGGCAATGTGCCCGCACCAACCGATGCCGCCATAGCAGACGTCGGCATCGCCTGCGTCCTCGAGCAGTTTTCCGTAATAGCCGATGTTCTCAGACGACGGAAAATGAATCTGCTCAGCGGGCGGCCGTAGTTCGGCATCGATCAGGCCAAAGAATCCATCCATCATCGCTTTTTGGAACGAACCAGCCCACGAGGCGGGCGCGGTTTTGCCGTCCTGGTTGGCGTATTCATCCATGTTGAAGGTATGCACATGGTGCATGGGGATGCGCAACCGATTGATCATGCGGGCTGCGATGGGATACTGCGTCATCGGTCCCACCGGCAAGATGCAGACGAACTGGCGGCCTTCCTCAAGCGCCTGTTTGATGTTGCAGACCAGGTCGACGGCAAAGGCGCCGAAGAGCTCAGCGGGGTCTTCAATCACGCTGAGCTTGAAATCAGGATTGGCATGCTTGCAGATGTCAGCCTTCTTGATGGCACGCACCCGCTCACATTCGGCGCGATCGCGGAAAGCAATGAACGAAGACAGGTCATACTGGAAGTCCATTAAGGTTGCTCCTTCTCTAATCTGCCTGCCATAGCAGCCTGATACGCGGCAGCGGAAAAGTCCGGGCGACACCTGCGTCGCCGCGACGCTGGGTCGCCCGGACTGTGTCAGAAGGTAAACGCCCGGTGCTCCCTGCTAGGCCTTCCGGAAACGCTTCTTGTACCAATTCGTGATCAGCGGGAACAGACCTTCGGGTGCCAGCACGGCGATCAAGGCCAGGGCAATACCCATGGCCAGGTTGCGGTAGATGTCGACGTCGCGCAAGATTTCTGGCAGTGCGGTGAGGAGGGCGGTACCAAGTATCGGTCCCCAGAAGGTGCCCCAGCCGCCCAACACAATCATGGCCAGGAGGGTGATGGTCAGGTCGAAGGTGAGTATGGCCGGCGACTGTGCTCGTGCCCGCAGCAGCGGCGGCATGGGCATCGCACCTACTCAGGACATGCCAAGCTTTTTGGGGCTCTCACCCGAAACCTTCATGGAGCGGTCCACCTCGGCGAGCGGCGGGAATGGCTCACCAGAGAACTCGATCTCCACGCTGAAAGACCCCGCGCACCCGTCCACGGTGGTTAAATCCGAGTGGCCGGTCGGCGCAGAGGGTGTCAGGCCCCATTGGGCCAATTTGGCCTTGATCTCGGCGAGCTGCGCCTCGGTTGGCTGGAGCGGCACGTGCTCGGTCCAACCCGTCACGGCTGATAACTCCACGATGTGAAACCGGCGTTGGCCATGCCCGCCAGGGCCTCGTCCAGGTTGTGAGTGGGATAACTGTTGGTGTCCCGCCAGAATGTTGTTCATGGCTCGCCTCTCTTCAAGTGACTCGGGCCGCGCCAGGCCGGGCTACGTCCCCACGCCCGGCCTGGCCGGCCCCGAGGGCGCAGGCTTACTCTGTGCCGAGGAAGCCTGCGGTGACGACCGAACTGCCGGTCGAAACCAGGGTCTTACCCACAAGGCAAGCCCTGCCGGCGACTCACTTCCAGGGCACTTGGCTCGTGTCGACTGCGGACCAGTCTGCGCTCAATTGGAAGGAATCGGCATCCTTCTTGACAGCGGCCTTGTCGAAATCGTTGGCGGCCGCGATCAGCTCGTCGGTGACTACCTGGTCGGCCTTGTAGTCGGTCTTGATCTGGCCCAGCTTGAAGACCGTATCGATGTAATTCTGCCAGTTGGTCAGGTCGTTGTAGCCGTAGCCTTTGCCCTGTAGGCCGCTCTGCAGATAGAGCCCAGCCAGCTCGAGGAAGGAATCGAAGGCAAGCTGCGGCTTCATCTGCTCGCGAATGGCTGGGAATTGCTCGTATACGATCTGGGCCGCGGCGCGCGGGTTATCCTTGGCAAACTCGAACGCCATGGCGTTTGCCTTGAAGAAGCGGGTCCACATGTCCTTCTTGGCCGGGTCCTGCAGGTCGGCCTTGCGGATCGCGTAGCCGTTCGACGGCTGCTTCGAGAAATCCGTGCCGATCAGGTAGCGGAACTTGAGGCCCTGGGCGGTCCATTGGGAGGTCAGCCCACGCCAAGAGAGCGCTGCGTCCGCCTGGCCAGAAGCGACGGACTGCGCCCATTGACCGCCGGCGTTGAGATAAGTCACACTCTTGGGATCGACCCCTGCTTCCACCAGGATCGGATCGACAATCACGCTCCAGCCCTCGGATCCTAGCGAAATCTTCTTGCCCGCCAGGTCCTTGACAGACTTGATCGAGCTGGCCTCGGGGACGGCGAAGTTGAAAGTCTGCCCGAGCATCATGTCCCAGGGCTGGATCAAGGGCATGCCGGCGTCGATGCTGGAGAGCAGCACGCCCGGCGAAGGATAGCCGACATCTGCCTGGTTGGCCGCCACCAGCTTGGTCACGGCCAGGGCCTCCAACGGGCCTGGTTGCAGATCGACCTGGAGGCCGTTGGCCTTGAAGTAGCCCAACTTGTCGGCCACCCAGAGGTTGAAATCGTCCATGACCTCAAGAGTGCCGCGCGGGGAGACCCAAACGATCTTGTCTAGCTTGCCAGTTGTCGCGGCCGAACCGGCGGTTGTAGTCACGGTGGTTGTCGCGGCGACAGCAGGCGCCTCGGTGGCGGCGACGGTGGCGGCGGGCGCTTCTGTCGCCGCGGCTGGGGCTTCAGTCGGCGCCGCGGCTGGGGCTTCAGTCGGCGCGGCAGCTGGGGCTTCAGTCGGCGCGGCAGCGGGGGCCTGAGTCGGCGCGGCGGCAGGGGCTGCCGGCGCTGCGGGCGATGCTGCGGGAGCGCAGGCGGCCAGGACCGTAGCGGCCACCAGCATCAACACTACCATGTTCATGAGCAATTTGCGGCGAGAGTGCTTCTCGTTCCCCATGATATTTCTCCTTAGAATGGATTTGTACGGCTGGTTGGTGCCCACCCCGATTTGGAGGGCAGAGCGGAGATGTCTAGGAAAGTCACAGGATGATGTGACCACCTCCTTTCCCGTGTTTTGCGCCGAGCGTTCTCTGTGCCCGGGCAGGGCTGGCATGATTCGCTGCCGGTTAAATGGGACATGCAAGACGACCGCTCACGCCTCCCAACTGGCCCACTTCTTGCCGATGAAGTAGAACAGCACGTAGAGGCTGATGCCGATGATGGCGACGATGATGATGACGGCGAAGAATGGCGCCATGCGCGCCAGCGAGGAGTAGTAGGTCAGGCGAGTGCCGAGACCCATGCCCCCGCCCACCATTTCGGCGCCCACGCAGGTCGTCAGGCCAAAGATGCCGCCCACCATCAAGCCGACGATGATCATCGGCAAGGCCAATGGAAAGCGCACTTTCTGGAAAATCTGCAGGGTGGTGGCGCCGTAGGAGCGGGCCAAGGCGATCTTCGCCGCATCCGTACGCCTGAAACCGGTCGACGAGTTGATCATGACCATGGGCCCGGAAGCCAGGGCGATGGCGATGATGCGGGGCGTCTGGCCGAAGCCGAACTTGAGGATTAGCAAGGGCACCAGGGCAACCATCGGCGTCGTGACCAGCAGCAGAATGTAGGGTGTGATGATCTTCTCGATGAACGGGAACTGCGTAATAACGGCGGCCAGGATAATGCCGATCAGGGCGCCGATCAGGTAGCCGGTGGCCAGCTCCTGGAGGGTTACCAGGATGTGTGGGACAAGGTTCGGGAAACTGACGACGAGCGCCGAGGCGATCTCGCTGGGAGCCGGGAAAACATAGCTTGGGATCCGAAACAGGTGCACGGCCAATTCGATGCCGGCGATGACGAGAGCGGCAACCCCGAGAATGATCAGCATCTGGGTGCCGGCGAAGTTGATCGAGGTCAGGGCAGACCAGTCGATGAAGCCCTCGCCCTGGAGTGTAACCTTGTCTTTGGCTTGTGGAGTCTCTGTAGTCATGAGTCAGGGTCTTTCAGTTTCAGTGCGCGTAGGTGTCCATCTGGTACTTTCCCGCATCAGCCGCGGCCTGCACGTCATCATAGATTGTCTGTTTGATCTCGGCCACGATATCGAAGAAGGCACGCTCTGTTGTCAGGGCCAGCGGCCGCGGCCGAGGCAGGGGAATATCGAAAACCCTGGAGTTCCGCCCGGGGCGGGGTGTCATGACATAAACGCGATCGGAAAGGTAGACGGCCTCGGGGATCTGGTGGGTCACGAAGACGATCGTCTTCTGCGACTTTTCCCAGATGTTGAGCAGCATCAGGTTCATCTCGTCACGTGTGAAGGCGTCCAGCGCCCCGAAAGGCTCATCCATCAGCAGCACTTGAGGGTCATACGAGAGCGCGCGCACAATGGAAGCCCGCTGCTGCATACCACCCGATAATTCCTGGGGCATATGGCCCTCGAAACCGGTCAGTGAGGTCAGCTGCAGCAGCTCTTTGATGCGGTCTTCGTAGCGCTTTGGGTTCTCGTGCATGATCTCGAAGGGGAAGTGAATGTTGTCGAGCAGGTTACGCCAGGGCAGGAGATTGGCGCTTTGGAAAACCATGCCGACTTCGCGGCGTGGGCTGCGCACCTCCTGTCCCATGATCTGAATGGTACCGCCGCTGAGCGGCCAAAGGGAGGCCATGGCCCACAGGAGGGTGCTCTTGCCGCAGCCGCTCGGCCCGACAATTGACACGAATTGGCCCTGGTTGACGAACATGTCGAAGCTTTCCAGGGCACGCACGGGGCCGCGTGCGCTCTTGAAAGTCTTACTGGCTTTCTCAACGACGATCACGGGTTGATCGCTCATGTGTTCCATCCTTGAAGGACACCTGCGTTGCTGCGGAATGTGTGTATGTTGATATAGCATGGCTCCCGCGCTTTGTCAATGCGCGCACACAATAACTGTTGCTGCTCGGGGAAAATGTCCGCATACTTGAGGTATGAGGACAATCACTTTGAATCCGAAACAGCAACGTGAAGCTGAGATTCTGACCCGCCTGGAGGCAGGGGTGCTCGATGTTGAGACGGGCGCAGAGTTGCTGGGAGTGAGCGCTCGGCAGGTCCGCCGGCTGCGAGCCGGCTTTCGCCAGGAGGGCATGGCAGCCGTCGTCCACGGCAACAGCGGTCGCAGCCGGGCCAATCGCACCGATCCGGCCCTGGTGGAACGCATCCTGGCCTTGGCCGGTCCTGAGGGCAAGTACCACGATCTGAACGTCTGCCACCTGCAGGAACTGCTGGAGCACGAGGAGCAGATCACGATCGGCCGCTCCACCCTCGACCACTTGCTCAAGCAGGCCGGGGTGCGCAAGCCTGCCAAGACGGCCCCGCCCGTGCACCGACGGCGACGGCAGCGCCGCTCAGCAGAGGGTATGCTGCTGCAGATCGACGGCAGCCCCGCTGACTGGCTGGAAGGGCGGGGGCCCAAGGCCACGCTGATCGGCGCCATCGACGATGCCACCGGCAAGATCGTGTTTCTGCTCTTCCGGCCGAGCGAGGATCAGGTCGGCTACCTGTTGCTGCTGCGCAGCGTCGCGCAGTGCTACGGGCTGCCCATGGGTATCTACCACGACCGCCACACGATCCTGCGCTCACCCAAGCAGCCGACTGTGGAGGAGCAATTGGCCGGGCAAACACCGATGAGCCAGCTGCAGCGGGTCATGGCGGAACTGGGCATCGAGGCCATCCCGGCCCACTCGCCCCAGGCCAAGGGGCGCATCGAGCGGCTGTGGAGCACCCTGCAGGACCGCTTGACCAAGGAGCTGCGCCTGGCCGGCATCAGCACCCTGCAAGCCGCCAATGCCTTTCTGCCCGGCTTCATGGAGCGCTACAACACCCGCTTCGCCAAGGAACCGCAGGACCCCCAAAGCGCCTGGGTGCCGCTGCCCGCGGACCTCGACCGCAACTACTACTTTGCCATCTGCGAGACCCGCAAGGTGCGCGCCGATCACTGCATCCGCTTCGCCGGCCAGCGGCTGCAACTTGAGCCCGGCCCCGAGGACCCCAGCCTGGTCGACGAGAGCGTCACCGTGCACGTCGTACCCGAAGGAGACATCTACGTCTATCATGGCAAACGGCGTATCAGCCATCGACCGGTCGCAGCGCCCCAGGCCCCGCCCCCTCAGCCCAGCGGCGAGGCCTTACAGCCAGCCCAACCAGCCGCTCCCAAGCCCAGGACCCGGCAACGCGCTTGGCTCTTTGGCCAGCACTAACGCAGCACCCTGTACCCATCCGGCGACCTGTGCTAAACTGTCAGCGCCTGCGCGGAGGATAGAGGCAACGCTGGGGAGCGCCCTCGAGCGCCGACGCAGGGCCGGTGTAGGGGAGGCAGGGCGGCCGCGCTCTGCCTCTAGGCTTTGGTCCCTGCCCACCCGCAGCCACTGGCCTCTGACCGGCTACACTGGCCCCAAAGCGCTAAACCCATCCGGTCGGTTACGGCGGGTGCTGTTAGGGCTCACGCCTCCTTGTCTGGCTTCCTGGCGTTCGCTGAGGATACCGGCTCGGCGTCTCTTGCGTGGCCCACCTTGCTCGCCGAAGGATGCCAGCAGCCGTGGAGAAAGCCGGGAGTCGAGCCAAGATAGCCGTCGCCAGCACCCGGCCAACGGCAAAAATGGACGTTTTCCCTGAGCAATTAGCGGACATTATCGCTGAGCAGCAACATGCGCGCACACAATAACGCCACATGCCGGCCATGGGCGCTGAGCACGCGCCGCGCACGTCTGGCCAGCGTGCTCAGCCCTGCAAGGCGCCCTGGTTATCCAGGGGCACTCGATCGATCATATAGCCGTTGGCATAAACCAGCATGTTTTCGTCGAGGTTGAGCCCGAACCGTGAGCCTTCGCGTACCGCATGGTGGAGGTTGCGCGGACTGATCGCAAGACCTCCTCTGGCACTCCAACTGTAGGTACCTATAATGTACACTATACCAGACGAGGTCCCAGGTCAAGAAATGCGCGCGGATCGCAACCTGTGCTGCTGCCTCCGAAGCCGAAACAGGTGTATACTGGGATGCAATTCCAGAACACAACTCACGCACGGGTGCTCATGAATCTAGCGGGCATGATCTTCGATCTGGACGGAACCCTGGCCGATACGCTACCCGTTTGCTTCGCCGCGTACCGCCTGGTGCTGCGAAGATGGTTGGGCCAACACCGCACCGACGAGCAAATCTGCGCCTTGTTCGGGCCGAACGAGGAAGGCATCATCCGAGGCCTGGTGCCCGGCCAATGGCAGGCGGCGCTCGCTGCTTACCTGGCGGAGTACGAAAGGCTGCACGCCGAGCACAACTGCTCATTTGCGGGGATCGAAGACATGCTGCGCCTGCTGCACAAGCACGGGATCAGATTAGCAATTGTGACCGGTAAGGGACCGGCGAGCGCCGACATCTCTCTGCGCCATCTTGGCCTGGCCCCATACTTCCAGCGCGTCGAAACCGGATCGTCCGCCGGCCCTATCAAGCCGGGGTCGCTGCGCAGAATACTGGCAGCCTGGAACCTGACACCCCATCAGCTGGCCTACGTGGGTGATTCGCCCTCCGACATGGATGCGGCCAGGGAGGTGGGCGTCCTGCCATTGGGCGCGACATGGGCCGCCACCTCAACACTGCGCAATGCTCCCGACGTTGCAGCGTACACGGGCTTTGCTACAGTAGCCGACCTCGTAGACTGGATCCAGGCGCAGCTCGACTACTGAGGGAGCATCAGGTACCCGGTCCTCACGACGGATGCGCCGGGCGGTCACTGGGGAGGGTGACAGTTATGTCTGCTGCCAGTATTCTGCCCACTCAGCTCCGCGGGCGGGACGTCGGGCGGGAACAACATCGACATACAAGGTGGTCTCGGCGTCCACGCCATAGGGACCATGCAGGATTTCCCGGCCATCGGGACCGACCACCAGCGAACAACCGATGCACTTGTAGCCTGCCCACGGCCCGGCCTCGATCCAGCCGACATTGCTCGCCCCCAGGATCCATACCGAGAACGCTTTCGCCACCGGCATGTACGAGTCTCGCCAGAGTTGCCCATAGGGTTCCAGCCGGTTATCGTGATCGGCGGGCACTGCCCACGCGCTGGGCGACAGGATGACGTCGGCGCCCATGTAACCCAGAGCGCGAGCCAGCACCTGGTCTTGAGCAAAGGCGTCCGCGCAGATCATCAGCCCCAGCGTCCCGAGTTCCGTCTCGCACACGTTGAGCCGGTCTCCCTGCGCGTAATACTCGTGGCCGACCGTCAACTCGTTGAGTTTCCTATGCAGCAAGATAACCCTACCTTGCCGGTCAACGATCACAGCCGAATTAAACACCCTGTCCTCTGCCTGCTCGACCAGGCCGGCGCAGACGAAGATGCCATGCCTCCGCGCCATTTCGCAGAGCGCCCGGCAAGTCTCGCCCGCAGGAATCGGATCGGCTTGCTGTCTGCTCGAGGGATGCGTCCATCCCAGATTCATGGCTTCGGGCAAGAGGACCAGGTCAACGTCATTAGCCGCCGCTTCGGCGACCAGCTCCGCGGCGTGTTGAAGATTGCGCGGCTTATCGCCCCCCGCCACGCGCATTTGCAGCAAGGCGACTTTGAAGGCATCTCTCATCGGCTGTCTCCTCTCAATGGCCTATTGATGAGTCTAACTCACCTTGCGCCGATTCTCAAGGCGAGTTTGCAGGTCTAATTCCTCTGGCGTATGATGCTGCTACCGGTGTCCGTGGCTTGTCCGCGTAAGAACCACCCACCCCGTTGTCAGCCGGCAGCAATCCAGGTTGGCATTCATTCTGTCCGAGTGGTTCTCGGCAGCGCATCGACAGACACAGTGTTTAGGAGGCTCACCGCCATGATCGCCGTTCAAACCAGCGTTTCTAAGGGTTGGCTGCACGACACGGGTGGCTTCATCTTCGATGAGCGCTATTACTGCGATCCATTGTATCGTTGGGCACAGGATCGCACCATCAACCGGTTCCTGGCTGCCAGGTTCCTGGGCGGCGAGTTCCACAACATGGAGTCGAACCTGGTACAGCTTCCCTATGCCAGCCCAGACCAGGTCCTGATCGGCGGCATCCAGCCCAACCTGATCCTGGGCGTGTGCCTGGGCGCGGGGTTCGTCTTTGCGCCGGATAAGGACGCTGACATTGCGCGCCGGCCCCTGGCGGGCCTGGCCACGGTCGATGACCTGCCGCCTGCCGAATCCCTGCTGGCGCACCCCCTGATCCGGCAGTTCGACGCGCAAATCGCCGCTGTGCGAGCGGCGCAGCCCGAGCTGCGTGTCATCCCGCCGTTCTTTTGGGACTGCTCGGGCAGGGCGACGATCCATGGCTTCATCACGACTACTTTGAAACTATACGGGGAGGATATCTTCCTGCGCGTTTACGATGCGCCCGAGTTCGTTGAGGCGTTGCACGGGTGGATCACGGACGCTTACATGGCGCTCATCCAGCACTATTCCGACCTGGCGGCGCTGCCAGTATCTTCGGTCCATATCGGCGAGTGCTCGGGCACCATGCTCAGGCCCGGTCACTACCAGCGTTTTATTGTGCCGTATGCCAGTCGGATCGGGCGCACGCTAGGCCCGGTGCGGCTGCACTCGTGCGGCCGGTCAGACCAGCTGCTTGCGGCCATAGGGGACATTGCAAACCTGGGCGTGCTGGACACCGGCTCGGGCACGTCGGTGGCAGCCATTCGGGCCCGGCTGGGCAAGGATTTTCCCATCGACCTGGCGCCACCCGTCGAACTGCTGCTGGAGGGTGTCGACCGCAGCCGGGTGAGCGTGTGGGTAGGCCAGGCCCTGGCCGAGAACGACGGCGGCCCGTTGAGCATCGGGTTCCACTTGGAGCCCGGCTATGCCGTGGATAATTGCCTGGCCATCCACCAGCTCGTTCGCCGGCACGACCAGACTTCGTGATGCCAGTGTTCCAGTCGAAATGCGCCTGCCCATAAGTTACCCATAAACAGTGCGGCGTGAGCGAGGTAACCATCCGCATGGACCTGGTGGCGCGGCAAGAGAGCGGTTGGAAGGTAGATACAAGGCCGTATCACAGCGCAGCTCGGAGATCAGGTGTAGGCCGCACCGCTGCACCATGTGCAGGGCCGGGGGATTGCCAGAGTGTTCGTCCAAGACCAGGTAGGTAGTGATAACAGCCCACTGGTTGACTGACAAAGCTCGGTAGGGCGTGTCTTCCACACCGCGCACGATGCGCTATACTTTCGGGAAGCTGACAACTTCGGAGAGTGAAGCATGGAAAACACGCCGCGACTGTATGATACTCTGGTTCAGGTGCTGAGCCAACACCGCCAGTGGCTGGATGTCCGGCACCTGAAGACGCTGGCCTGGATGATGGCCGGGCTGATTGAGACCGGTCTGATCAACCTGAGCAGTTGGGCGCCCTTCGTGCACGGGCGTGCAGTGTTCGCTCAGAGTAGCGTGCGCCGGTTTGCGCGCTGGTTAGACAACGAGCGCATCGACGTGCATAAGCTGTACGGCCCATTGATTCAGCAAGCCTTGGGCTGTTGGGGCCGCCATACGCTGTATCTCGCGTTGGATACGTCCATGCTCTGGGAGCAGTACTGCGTCATCCGCATCTCGCTGATCTACCGCGGGCGGGCGATTCCGCTGGTTTGGCAAGTCATCGCACATGCCAGCAGCAGTATCGCCTATGAGACGTATCAGGCCCTTCTGGACCAGGCCGCCACGTTACTGCCGCTCAACTGTGAGGTCGTGTTTCTGGCCGATCGCGGGTTTGCCGATACGGCGCTCATGGCCCATGCGACGCGGCTGGGGTGGCACTGGCGCATACGCATCAAGAGTTGCTTTGTGGTCTATCGCCGGGGCCAGCGGCGGCTGAAACTGAGCAACTACGAGCTCAAACCTGGACAAGCGCACTTCTGGCAGCATGTGCATATCACGGATGAGCACTATCGCCCGGTGCATTTGGCCTTGGCGCACCTGGCTGAAAATGGTGAACGGTGGTTGGTGGTCAGCGATGAACCCACCAGCCTGACCACCCTGGACGAGTACGGCTTGCGGTTCGATATCGAAGAGAACTTCTTGGACGATAAATCGAACGGCTTCCAATTGGAGTCATCCCTGATCCGTTCAGCCGAGGCCTTGACCCGGCTGGGCTTGGTCTTGGCCATCACAACGCTGTACCTGGTCGCCCAAGGCACCGAAGTCGTCAAGCAGGATCAGCGCCGATTGGTCGACCCACACTGGTTCCGGGGTCACAGCTATCTCAAGATCGGCTGGAACTGGGTCAAGCGGGCGCTCAGCCACGGTTGGGCGCTGCTAACCAGACTCAGTCTCAACGGAGAGCCGGATCCCGACCCTGCCAGGGCTTCGCGCAATCAGTATTTTCGAAACCCGGGCCCTACATTCAAGGTTGAGTTTGTCAACTACGCCAAGACGTAGTTTTGTCAGTCAAGCAGTAACAGCCCCAGTGTTCCTTGCGTAACAAGATTTCTGAGCTAGAAGCCGTCCTGGTGGGCCAAATCCGCGACCATCACCGCTTCACGTGGCGCGAGTTGTTGGATCACCTGGACGGTAGTTGCGGCGCTTTGACAACCAGAACTCTTCCAGTGCATAATCGATCCGAATCGAAAAACCCTCCGTGCGATTTACAGTGCAATATTTCCGGTGGGGCGGGTATCCTGTGCGCCTCGATGTGCCTGCAAGCTGGCGCGTCAGCCTGCAGCGCGTTGCCCTGGCTATTGACTGATGGACGCGGGAGTATGGAGAATCACCCCGTGACAAGGTCCATTGAGGAGCGCATCGACCGCTGGTTTGCGGACTATGCTGACGAATGGCAAACTCGAATAGGAGGCAACCATCATGTTAGCCGGCTATTGTGGGCGCATTCTGCACGTCAACCTGAGCACCGGGCACATGCAGATCGAGACCCCGCCCGATGCATTCTATCGTAAATACCTGGGCGGCTCAGCGATGGGATTGGTCTACCTGCTGCGCACCGCCGCGCCGGAAGGCGACCCTCTCGGTCCAGAGAACGTCCTGACGTTCATGCTTTCCGCACCAACGGGAGCCGCTGTGCCGGGCCAGAGCCGCATGTGCGCGAACGCACGTTCACCGCTGACCGGCGGCATCGGGGATGCGCAGTGCGGCGGCTTCTTCCCCGCCGAGCTAAAGTTCGCCGGGTTTGACGGCATCGTCATCCAGGGCCGGGCCGCCCAACCTACCTATCTATGGGTACATGATGGCCAGGCCGAACTGCGGCCGGCAGGACATCTGTGGGGCAAGACGACGACCCAGGCCGAGGGTCTGATCAAGGAAGAGCTTGGCGACAGGCGCGTCGAAGTGGCCCAGGTCGGCCCGGCAGGCGAGAACCGCTCCCGCCTGGCAGCAATCATCAATATGGGCAACCGCGCCAACGGCCGGACGGGGTTGGGCGCGGTAATGGGCAGCAAGAACCTGAAAGCCGTGGCCGTGCGTGGCAGCAGTAAGAAGATCAACCTGGCTGCGCCCAAGCGCGTGCAGTCGCTGGCACGCAGCGCGGCCAGGGAGATTCCGGATAATCTGGGCGTCTACAGCTTGCAGCAGTATGGGACGGCAAGTGTTGTGAGCGGGCAGCATCTCATGGGTACGCTGCCCACACGCAACTACAATGAGGGACAGTTCGCGCACTTCGAACGGATCTCTGGCGAGGCGATGAAGGACACCATCCTGGTGGAGAACGACACCTGCTACGCCTGTGCAGTGCGCTGCAAGCGTGTCGTCGAGACCGAATGGGCCGGACGGGCAGTCTCTCCCAAGTCCGGTGGTCCCGAATACGAGACCATCGGCACCTTCGGCTCCTATTGCGAAGTGGACGACCTGAGCGCCATCGCCTACGCCAACATGGTGTGCAACGAGTACGGGCTCGACACCATCGGTACCGGCGCCACGATTGCTTGGGCCATGGAATGCTACGCGAACAGCCTGCTGAGCGAAGCCGAGATCGGTTTCCCGCTGCGCTTCGGCGACGCAGCGGCGATGACCCGCATGGTGGACCACATCGCCAGCGGCGAGGGCTTCGGCGCCGTGCTGGCCGACGGCTCCGCGCGGGCGGCCGACCGGCTGGGATTGGGGCACGACTACCTGATTACGGTCAAAGGCGCCGAGGCGCCCGCGCACATGCCGCAGGCCAAGCGTAGCCTGGCGCTGATTTATGCGGTCAACCCCTTTGGCGCCGACCACCAGTCACACGAGCACGACCCCTCGATCGAGACCGGCGCGGCCGAGATGGACCTGGCACGGCTCAGGCTGTTGGGGTTCGACCACACCCTGGCTCCCGGTTCTCTGGATGAAGAGAAGGTCGACTACGCCCTGAAGACGCAGTTCTTCTACTCATTCCTTGATAGCGCCTGCCTATGCCAGTTCGTGTGGGGGCCTGCCTGGCAACTGTATGGTCCGGCTGAGACGCTGGATCTGCTGCGCGCAGTGACGGGCTGGGACGACTTTGACATCCAGGAGCTCTTGCGTGTGGGCGAACGTCGCGTAAACTTGATGCGGCTCTTTAACGCGCGCGCCGGCCTTGGTCCCCAAGACGATACCCTGCCGGCCAAGTTTTTCCGTCCACTGCAAGGCAGTGGGCCCACGGCCGGGGTGGCCATAGATCGCACGGAGTGGGAGCACGCCAAAGAGCTGTACTATGAACGCCTAGGCTGGGATGCGCCAGAGCGCCTGCCTTCGCAGGCGCTCTTGGCCGCACTGGGCATTGCGGAGTTCGCGAGCGAAAGCTAGAAAAAACAGTCGTGGCATATTCCGCATACAACTTTGTGAAGCCGATCACGAAAGGGCCGGCAGTGTGCAGGCTGCCTTCCAGCGCGTTTCGAGGGCTGTCAGGAAGACAGCCTGCCGGTGATGGAAGCGGTGACGCTTCTGCGCCACTTCCTGAATCTTATCCAGGCGCTCATGCTCCCGCTCGAAGTCGGCCGATGGGACTTGGCGCAGCCGTGCCAGGAGGCGCTCCTGGCTTTCGGTGTCATCGAGAAAGGCTGCAAATCGTCCGTACTGCACGATGAAGTCATGCACATTCTTGCGGCCAGTGATGCGGCGTTGCCCGGTCTTGAGCCGCCGCAGGAACGTCTACATCTCGTTGTTGGTACGCGGCAGCCCGGCGACTTGGTAGCAGGCGGACAGGCCTCACCAACGGTTACGAAACGTGCGGTTGATATGGGCTGCCACCTGCTGGTCCCAGGCATCACCGCTGTGAGCCACGCTTGCCAACAACTCGCTCAAGTAGCAGTCGACTCGTTCAGCAATGGCAGCACCGCTGGCGGGTGGTTCCTGACGCTCAGCGTCAAGCAGCCGATCCAGATCAATCAACCATTGTCGCTGACGGACCAGTTGTTCCCGCTGGGCGACAAAAGGCAGGCGCAGATCCATGATCCGGATCAGACGGTCCAGCGGGCGGTGCCCCCCTTTTGCCGGCAACGTTGCAGAAAGCCAGCTAGCGCACGCAAGTCGTCAAAGTCACGTACGCCAGCGAGAGCAAAGGGTGCTGTGCCGCCTTCAAGCAGAATTGAGCGCATGGCAGCGGCGTAGTCGGCCAAGACAGGCCGCCAGCCGCATTACCCAACATGAATGGATATCCGAAAAAGGTCGAAACAGAACGATGTAAGGGGCGGACGATTCCGAGACAGACGACGTCTACGATGCGCGAGGTCTTGGCATACTCTGCAACCTGATTTGCGGGACGGAACCCTGTTGCTGGCAGTGTGAAGTTCCAGCGGAACACGATCTTGAGTTTCGCTGTGTGAAGTCAGCACAGGGGCGCACAGCATAACCTGTGTTTCCCCCATGCTGCTTCCCGAACCGTGCGTGCGAGTTTGCCCAGCACAGGGCCAACCATAGCTTTTGAACGATCGGAAGGCTATGGGTTGCCTGCAATCGACGCTAGAGCGATCGCCTTACGGCCATTCGGTGCGACGTGTCGTACCCCTCCAAGACAGGTAGCTGGCAGGCAGGCGACCTTGACCTGGGCGAATACCCTGACCGCTGCCGGGGCAAGCGCCAGGTGCTGATCATCGCGCCGGTGGGTGACGCGTGGTCGCCGACCTACACGTGTGGCATCTGCGGGTTCGTCGTGAACGAAGTAGCCGAGTGCCCGCGGTGCAAGCTGAAAGCTATCGAGTTAGAGCGCGAGGTGCAACAGCACCTGGCAGAGCGGACACCCGACGTGTTCGAGCAGGTGCGAGAGTTGCTGGACGAGAAGGATGAGGATGGCGGTCCGGACTAGATGGTGGCGATAGGCTGAGATTACCGGCGGGGAACTTGGCTGCCGAAGAGCGCGGCCAGTAACACCAGCCAAGGTGGACGATCTCCACCCGTGCTCTTGTGGCGAGCTCGCGCTTGCTTGTCTGGCTCATCATGCCTCACGTTCTCCCCGACGCCCACCTTAACGGCAGCGGGCGTCGGGAAAGATCATTGCGTGACGCAACGACTCACCCAAAGTAAGATTTTGGGTGAGGCAATTCGCGCCCTTGTCTGCTCAAGTGTTAAGTAGCATAATTTTTATCCTTGTTGACATGCGTGAATATTCGGACAACCACGGGTCGGATGAAGCGATCCAAAGGCAAACGTAACGAAGGGCATATCACTTTGGCCAGAGCACTTGTGACCGGAGCAGCTGGTTTCTTAGGAGGCGCGCTTGCACGCTTCTTGCGCGACACTCACTTAGCTGTCGACCGCTTCGACTGTTCGTATGACCAGGACGCCAACGCATCACCGCCTCAGTCAGTTCTAGATCCTGCAGCCGTCGACTCTGCCGTCAAGAATGTGGACCTAGTATTTCATCTGGCCGGCATTCTTGGTACGACCGCACTTTTGTCACGGAATGCTGAGGCCATTGATATCAACATCAAAGCACGGTCAACGTACTTGCCGCTTGCCTTTGTCACCGCGTGCATGCTCTTTTCTACCCGACGAAGCCGAATGAGTGGTTGAATACATATTCCATTACCAAGAAGGCTGCAGAAGGATTTGTCCAGATGTACGCCAGGTTGTATGGCCTTAATGCTCGCATATTGCGTTTGTTCAACGTGTACGGACCCGGTCAGAGGATTTATCCCGTTCGTAAGGCAGTTCCGGTAATGGTCATACAGGGCCTCTATAGCATGGACATTGAGGTGTACGGCAATGGTGAACAGCCGGTTTTTCTCACCTATGTCGACGATGTCGTCAGAAACATCGCGTTGTACACGCTTGACCAGAAATATGACGCCACCATTAGAGATACGGGAAACAGCATCCAGATGAGCGTAAACGAAATGGCCGGGATGATTCGCAGGCTGACCAAATCTAAGGCGGGTATAAGGACCTACCCATGCGAGCAGGGGAAGACGTCGGCAAGATCATCGAGCCGTTGCCGGGCCCGACGGCAGCAGATCTCTTGGACGGGGCAGCAGCAACAACGCCGATAGAAAGTGGGATGAGCGCCACGGTTGAATACTATGCAAAACTCCCACCGGAAAGACTCACGCAAGCGCTCAAGTTTTACTATGGGACAGCACAATAAGACGGCCAATTGACCCAGCATCAGGGTAAGCCCACGCCTCGACAAGGAGCTCCGCGCAAAACCGGGCAGGTGACTCGTGAAGGTAATAATAGTTCTTGGTGCGCCAAACGATGCGAGTGGCCAGCTTTCAACAACTGCTCTGGCGCGGGCAGAGACTGCTCTCACCGAGTACCATAGGCGCTCAGGCTGCAAACTCCTGCTCACGGGTGGATATGGTAGTCATTTCAATACAACCGGTAGACCACATGCATACTACGTGGCGGAGTTCTTGATTAGTCGTGGCGTGCCACCAACAGACATCCTGGAGTTTGCCGAGAGTTCAAACACGCTTGAGGATGCTATACTGTCTAAACGGATACTTGAACGGTATGATGTAGAATCAGTGACAGTGATCACCTCTGACTTCCACATGCCCCGAGCGCGACTCCTTTTCCAGAAAATCTTCCCATCGCAAACCATTGAGTTTGTCGACGCGCCGGCTGGGCTTTCGCCGATTGAATACGAGAAAGTATGCCTGCATGAACAAGAGGCTATCCAGAGGATAGAGCAATCAGGGTTCTTGGCGAGCGACCTAAACTCTTAGACACGGCCGACACAAGATTCTGTGGAGGTTGTCTACCTGGCCATGGTAGCGCGTGGCTCATATACAAATGCTGTGGTAGCAGAATGGTGAATAGTGTATCGTGGTTTCTGTAAAAAAGTTTAGCCGCTGCTGTGAAGCGGTGGGTCTGGTGTATCCTTTCGGCAAGAAGGAATCCAACCGAAGGAGACATACCGTGATCTACCAGCAGTCCGATTTTACCCTACCGGCCGAGTTACTGGAACAAATCGCCGAGCAGGGATTCGATGCCCTGCCCGAGCTGATCCGCATCGACATCCACGTCGAAGTGCTGCGCGTGCCTTGTCAGAAGCCGACCGACGAGCGGCGGGTCGAGCCGTCGGCGGCGATCCGGGCGCGGGTCGAGGCGGCGCGGGCGCGGCAGACGCAGCGCCTGGCGGGCACGAAACTGACGTCAAACGCCGACATGGGGCCGACGCACATCCGCGAGTTCTGCCACCTGGACGAGACGGCGCGCCAATTGCTGGGCAGCGCGATGCGGCAGATGAACCTGAGTGCGCGCGCCCATCGCCGCATCCTCAAGCTGGCGTTCACGATCGCTGACTTGGTGGGTGAAGAGCGGATCGGGACGCCGCACGTCGCCGAAGCCCTCCAGTACCGGCCGCGAAGACCAGGCTAGATCGGCTGACAACTGACAAGCGTTTAGGTGTGCCCCGGCACAATTCACGGCACGCGGATCTTCGCGATTCTGCTCCACGTCGCGCAAGTCCGTAGCAGGTCGAAACCTGCAAAATGTGTTGCCTCCTTTGGAGACCAGCTGTAGCGGTCTGC
>JADGQF010000005.1 GCA_017882045.1 Anaerolineales bacterium | reverse complement strand
GTCAGCCAGTCTCGGTCCACGCGCGGCCACAGGAAATCCTCGACGTTCTGGCACTGGCCCAATGCCTTCGCCATGCGCTGCAGCCGAAGCTGGGCCGCGTTGTCGTTCCGGTCGGCCCGCCGCCACACGCGAAAAACGCTCACTAATTTGGGCGACGAAACCGGGTCTGCCAGGTAAGCGACGATGTTGCCGAGAGCACCGGCCACCGCGCGTGTCGCATCACTGCTCTTCAGCAATTCGACATATTCGATTTTGCGGCGCTTGAGCTCTCGCACCAAAGCGACGCCGCGATCCTGGCGCGCCGCAAGCACTGCCACCGTCCAATCCGGGTGGTCGGGCAGCCAGCCTGCCAACGAGTCTGCCACTTCGGTCACTTCGTCCGCAGGCGGAAAACCGCGCCGGTAAAACTGAATTCCCAGCGGATCCTCCTCGGGGTTAGGCTGCGGATCGCCGGGGGGTGTGGGTTGGATTTGGGGCGGCGCGACGAGCGCGCCGCGCACCGCTTCTACCGGATGCTCGTGCTGTGTCCAGTCGACAAGCTGGTTAGCCAGGTCGATGATGCTGCGCGTGGAGCGGCCGGAGTTGGGCAGGTCACGTGGGACGACGCTCGGCTCGACCAGGAAGTTGCGCAGGTAAAGCGGGCTGGCGGTCGTGAACGTTTCGTAGATCGCCTGGTTGGGATCGCCGACGCGCACCCAGTTGCCGGCCGGGCCGGCCAGGAGCCGCAGGATCTTCTCCTGTAACCGGCTGCTGTCCTGCGCCTCGTCCTCAAGGATGTAAGGCCAGCGATGGCGCAGACGGGCCAGGTAATCGGGGTCCAGCTCCAGCGCACGAAGCGCCAGGCGGATCAGATCGTCAAAATCGACTGCGCCGCGGTAGGCAAGGGCCCGCTCATAGTCCAGGTAAATCGCTAATCCCACTTCCACGAGCGGCAACGGCTCCGGATGCTTATCCAGGCTGTCGCGCAGGCCGGCCGGCGTATGGCCCAGGTCCTTGGCTTGCTTGACGAAGCTGCTGGTGATCTCGGCGACCAGGGCCGGCCAATACTTGGGATTGCGGCGGGCGTCGTCGCGCTGATGGTCGACGAGATCGGGGCTCAGGTAGTCGTCGGCAGCAGACGGATGGCCCGCCAACCAGGCATCGGTCGCGCTACGGAGGATACTCGATGACTCACGCTCGTCCACGATCTGGAAGTCGTCCGCTAAGCCAACCAGCGAAGGGCGCTCGCGCACGATGTCATGGGCCAGCGCGTGGAGCGTGCACACGCGGTAACCGACGTGCGGCAAAAGGCCGCGTTTCCCCATGAAGCCGGCCACGCGTGCCGCGAAGTTATCGACGGCGGAATTGACCAGGGTCACGACCAGCACTTCCTGGTCCTCGGCCACGCTGCCGCGCGCGACGAGCTGGGCAGCCAGGTAGGATAGCACCTGTGTCTTGCCGCTGCCCGGCACTGCCGAGACACCCATTTTGCCGCCCACGTGGACGTAGTCGAGTACGGCCTGTTGCTTGGGACGGGGTTGGAAATTCATGGTCATTCCGGCGCGCGGCGCAGCACCTGCTGGATCGCCCGCAATAACGGCCCTTGCTGCTCACTGCCATCCTGGCTAAGCTCGGAGAGAGCCAGGTAGATCTTGCGGCGGCAGCGGCGGGTGAGGCCGAGGACAAGCGAGCAGAGGGCTTCCTGGCGGGCGTCGAATTCTTGCCTGTCGCCCCACAGCGCGCCTGGCGGCCAGGCCCGGCTGAGCACGTAAGGCTGCGTGAGCGGCTGATTCAGCCTCTCCCACCAGCCAGGGCTGCCAACGTCGAGCCAGAACTGGTAGTCGACCGGGCGGTTGGCCATCAGGAAGGTGTAAGCGGGCGCCAGCAGAACGGCATCCGCCGGCTGCAACTGCCAGCTCCGCACGTACTGCGCGGCGACAACGCCGTCATCGACCATCTGCACGTATTCCTGGCCAAGGGTGGGGAGGGTTGGGCCCGACGCGGGGCCTTCACCGGCCTGAGAGCGCGCACGGACGCCGCCTCTGCCTGCCGTCACCCAGCGGAACTTGCGCACCGACTCGATCAAGTTGGCGGCCACCTCACCGGCGTCAAAGCCGTGATGGTAGCCGAAGCCGGGCTGCGAAAGGACCTCGCCGAACAACCGTGACAGATAATGATCGAGCTCTGCCGGTTCGCCGCCGGCATAGCCGGCTAGCCAGCCGCGCAGCCGTTCGTAGCGCCCGCCCAGCAGATAGGTCACGCGCTCCTGCGCGTCGGGAGGAAGACTCTCGAAAGCGTTGAGGTGCGGGGCGCCCTCGTGCCCCCGGTACAGGGCCACGACCAACAACTGGGCGCGCACGGGGTCCAGGCCGGCGATCGCAAAGCCCAGCGCTTGCGCGACGTCCGCGCCGCGCGGGCAAACACGCCACTGCGGATGGCCCAGAGCAGCCAGGGTCAGCAGACACTGCGCGGCGGGTTCGTCGCGCAGCGCGCGCGAGGGGCGATGGGAGCGGGCGGGGACGCCGCGGCGCTCGAGGGCATTCGTGAGCAAGAAGCGCAGGGCGTCGCTGAGGAAGGGCGAGAGGATCGCTATCTGGCCGGGCAGGACGCCTTCCTCGTCTACCAGTCGGGCGATCTCGCCCGCGACCCACTCCACCATCTGCGGATAGTAGCGGTGATATTCGAAAGAGATGGCGGAACGAACGTCGAAGGGGGAAGCGGGTTTCGGGCTTTCGGGCGGCAAGAAAGCCGGCTTCCGGCCGAAGCTGCGCGCCAGCTGGGCGCCGAGCGCGCGTAACTCGGCCGAGGTGACGAAAGGGTCCTCGAAGGCCACCTTCTGGGAGCACAGATCGACCAGGGTGTGCGTGCTGCCGGGGTCCGCGCCCAGGAAACGCCGGTAGCCCGCGTCCCAATCATAGACCAGCAGGGCCGACCGGCAGGCAGGCAGCCATTCTCGCAGCAGGTCGTGCGCGACGGCGGTGTCTTCTTCGAGGTTGTCCACGATCAGGTGGGTGTAACGCGACAGCAGATAGTCACGGCATTCAGGACGCGGCCAGAGATGGCGCACGAAAACCTCATACTGGAGCGAGAAGTCCAGCAGGTTGTGCGCCAGGCAGTATTCACGGAAGCGGGTTGCGCAGTCCTGGGCCTCGTCGTACACGCGCAACTGGCTCTTGTCGCCGATCCAGGCGGCTTTCAGCCGGGCGGCCATCTCGGTGTGAGGAAAGCCGACTACGGCTGCCTTGTTGAGATTGTCCAGGATCTGGCTGTAGATGCGGTTGCGCTCGATGGTGATGGTTTCGAAGTAGCCCTGCTCCAGAAGGGGCCTGACGAGCCGGGCCATATAGTACTGCGCCGTTTCGAGGGTCAGGAAGGTGGGCGCCAGGTCGGGCGCGGCGAAGCAAGCCGCCTCGCCGGCCAGGGGCCAAAAAAGGTCGACCATGCGCTGCGCCAGGCCGCCAAAAGTCACGACGGTAACCTCGCCGCCGGCGACCGGTTCCGGCCCGGCGAGCGCCGCCTCGAATGGGCCGGCGAGCGTGCGCTGCGGGACGATCACCAGGACGTTCCGGCCGGAAACGCCCGAGGCCAACAGGCGCTGCAGGCGGCCAACGGCCGCGCTCGTCTTGCCCGATCCGGCCGGTCCTTCGAGGAAGACACGCCGCTCTAGCGGAAGGTCCGCAAGCGCCGATTGCCGAGCGGTCAGCATCAACTACTCCTGCCTATGGTAAGCTTTGGCGGCCGCCACCTGAAGCCAAAGGTTATGCAGGCGAAACCTGCACGAGTACCGAGTGGGTGCGCGAGCCCTGGCTGGGGAGCGTAGGCTCGGTGGAGGTGAGCACGTTGGGGCTGCCGGCACTATCGACCCCATCGGCAGCGAAGACCGGCCAGACACCCTCCAGAAGACAAACCACACCCGGTGTAATATCGTCGGTGACGCGCGCCGGGATACGTACTGCTCCTTGCGGGCTAGTGACGAGCACTGCCTCGCCGCCGGCGATGCCGCGTGCGGCCGCATCCTGCGGGTGTATCCATAGCGCCGCAGGCTCATGCTCGTTGAACCAGGCGATGTTGGCGTGCTGCGAATGCACGCGGTATTTCGACTTGGGCGTGACCAGGCGCAGCGGGATGTCGTCGCCGGTCTGCAGGATATGGCATTCGGGCAGGGCCGGAAAGCCGGTCGCGACCGCATAGGCGGAAGATAGGAGTTCGACCCGCCCTGAAGGCGTGCCCAGGGGATGGGCAGCAGGGTCGGAGATGAAATCGGCGAAGGCAGTGCGCCGCTGATCGGCCCCAGAGTGAATCCCCGTGCGGCGGAACTCTTCGTAATCGGGCACGTCGGAAGCGGCCACGAAGCTGCGCAGCCAGGCATCCTCGTCTTTGCCCTCCGAGTAGCGCGGCCCAAAGCCTAACCGATCCGCCAGCCCACAGAAGATATCGTAATCATTGCGCGCCTGGCCGAGCGGCGCGCTGGCCTGGTTTGAGAAAAAGACGGTGTTGTCGGCCGCGAAGACGATGTCCTGGCGTTCGAGGAAGGTCGTGGTGGGCAGGACCACGTCGCAGTAACGCGCGGTCGGAGTAAGAAACAGGTCGTGCGTCACGGCGAACTCGACGGCTTCGAAAGCGCGTATGTTCTTGTGCACGTCGCTGCCCTGCACCAGGTAGTTGCCACCCACGTTGTAAATGGCCCGGATGTCGCGGGCATAGCCGCCGCGCGTCCCGTCCAGGATTGCGTCGGGCCAGCGGTAGACGGGCACTGACGGCGGCTGGGGGTGCGCCGGGACGGGGAGGCTGCCCATCTTCGGTCCGGGCAATGCACCAAGCCCATTCGCACCCGAAGAACCACCGCACACTCCAAGGTTGCCGGCCACCGTCTGCAGCGCAATGGCCAGCCGGGAGGCTTCTTCACCACCCAGGGTGCGCTGGATGGAAAGGCCGGGTATCAGAGCCGCCGGTTTCGTCCGCCCGTAGAGCAGGGCAAAGTCTTCTATCTGCTCGACCGGCGTGCCACACAGCGCTGCAGCCCAGGCGGGCGTCTTAGGCTGGCCGTCGGCCAAACCGAGCACGTAGCGCTCCAGCTCAGCCGCGCCCACAGCATAGCGCGCCAGGAAGGCAAGATCGGCCAGGTTTTGCGTGAAGAGCACGTAGAGCACTGCCAGCATGAGGGCGCTGTCGGTGCCCGGCCGGACCGGAAGCCAGCAGGTCGATAGCTGAGTGACGGTGGCCGTGCGACGTGGGTCGATGGCAACCACCGCCGCACCTCGCCCCTTCGCCTCAAGAACGCGCCGATAGGTTTCGCCGCCCAGGCGGCAGTCGGCCACGTTGGCGCCCCAGAGGATGATCAGTTGCGAGTCTTGCAGGGTAGCCGCATCTATGCCGGCATGCCGGGTGCCCAGGACGTAAGGCAGGACAAAAGAGACCGCTTGCGAGCTGTAGCTGCCGGCCGTCTCGGTGTAGCCGCCGAACATACTCAGGAAGCGTGCGGTCAGTTCGCCAGTATGGTGCAGGGCGCCCCGGCAAGAGCCGGAACCACCCAGACGCAAAATGGACTCGGCGCCGTGGTCGTCGCGGATCGCCGCCAGCCGGCGCGCGACCAGGTCGAGAGCCTCATCCCAGCCGGCCTCGCGGAACTGGCCGGAGCCACGCGGTCCGGTACGCAGGAGCGGCCTGAGCAGGCGCCCCGGCGCGTAGAGAACGCGCGCCATCTGGTAGCCGCGCACGCAGCCTTCCATATACGGCCCGCCCGCGGGATTATCCACTACACGGGTAACGCGGCCATCCTCGACGCGCGCCAGCAGCGCACAACTCCCGCCACAGTCGCGGTTGCAAGATACGGGAATATCTGAAAACACTGAAGGTCTCCTAATGAAGGTTTGAGGAGCGGCTTCGTTATAACACAGCCTGCGGTTCAGCCACAAACTGCTCCCCCCATCACCTCAGTTGTGCAACTTTCGGTCGCGCTCTCCGCATTTACTGGTAATGGCGCGCACATAGGCAGCAAGAACACCGATCGGGTCAGCCGAATGCGCTTAACTTTTCGGGACTCATCCAGAGAAAGGGGACATTTGATGAACGATGATCCTACCCCCACCCCTACTTCGAGCGAACCGGGCAATACCCCCAGCCAGGGAGGACCGGCTGCCCCCGGCGACGCGGGCGGCCAGTCTGACTCGGGCATGTCATATCATGATATGCGACAGCAGATGCGCATGGAGCGACACGCCGAGCGGGATCGCTGGCGGGCGGAACGGCGCGCTCACGGCTGGGGCGGCCCATGGCTGGGCGGAGCGGTGCTGATCGCGCTGGGGCTGATCTTCCTGGCGCAAAACCTGAACATATTCGTGTTCCACAACTGGTGGGCGCTCTTTATCCTGATCCCCGCCGTCGGGAGCCTGGTGACGGCCTGGAACATCTACCAGGCGAACGGCAGCCAATGGACCGCCGCCGCGCGCGGTCCGCTGGTCACCGGCGTGATCCTGGTGCTCGTCACGGCGACCTTCCTTTTTGGGCTGAGCTGGGGGCTGATCGTGCCGCTGCTGCTGATCCTCGCCGGCGTCGCGGCTCTGCTCAACGGCATGCTGGGCCAATAACGAAGCACCATCACAGGAGACGTTCCATGAACAAGGCAAAACTGCTGGCGATACTATGCCTGGCGCTCGTTGCTGCGCCGGTAATGACCGGGTGCTACTATGGCGGGCCGGTTGTCAGCGGGTCAGGTCGCTCGGTGACCAAGAGCCTGGACCTGGCCGGTTTCAGCGCCGTGGACGTGTCTAACGCGATCCGCGTGAACGTCAAGCAGGGCGAGGCTTTCAGCGTGTCGGTGAGCGCCGACGACAACCTGTGGGACCGGCTGCAAGTGCGCACGAGCGGCCAGACCCTGCAAGTGGGACTGCAACCGGGCGCCTACAACAACACGCACATAAGCGCCGAGATAACGATGCCGGCGCTGAACAGGCTTTCGCTGTCGGGCGCCAGCCAGGGGAACATCAGCAGCTTCAAGTCGGAGTCCGGGCTGAACCTGGATCTCTCAGGCGCCAGCCGTGCGACCGGGGATGCCCAGGCGGGCGCCGCCGACTTCAGCCTGTCGGGCGCGAGCAACGTCAGGTTGAGCGGCGCGGCGGACAGCCTGCGGCTGGACGCGTCCGGCGCGAGCAGGGCGGACCTGATCAACTTCGCGGTCAACAAGGCCAACGTGACGCTGAGCGGGGCCAGCATCGCCGACATCAGTGTCAAGAGCAACCTGGACTACGAGCTGAGCGGCGCGTCACATCTGACATATACAGGCCGCCCGAGCATCGGCAAGAGCAGCACGTCCGGCGCCTCGAGCGCCCAGGGCAAATAGGTTTTCCCGAGCGGGCCACCGGCGCGCAGAGACCAGGTTTCTGGCTGGAACCTGGTCTTTCTTTTTGTTGCCTGGCTAGATCGAGCGTCCCATGGCCTCGGCCAGGGCGCGCAGCTCAGCCATCAGCCGCTGGAAGTCGCTGAAGGTCAGGCTTTGCAGACCGTCCGAGAGGGCGTTGGTTGGATCGGGATGGACCTCAATCAGCAGGCCGTCGGCGCCGGCGGCCACTGCGGCGCGGGCCAGGGTGGGCACCAGGGCATAATGGCCGGCCGCATGGCTGGGATCGACGATAATGGGTAGATGCGAGAAGCGTTTGACCACACCGACAGCTGAGATGTCCAACGTGAAGCGGGTGCTATCCTCAAAGGTCCGGATGCCCCGCTCGCACAGGACCACGTTTGGGTTGCCCGCGGCCAGGATGTAATCGGCCGCCTGCAGCCACTCGGTCACGGTTGCCGCGAGACCGCGCTTGAGAATGCAGGCCCGGCCGGTTTCGCCGACCGCCCGCAACAGCGCGTAGTTCTGCATGTTGCGGGCGCCGATCTGCAGCACGTCCACATAGTCCAGCATACCGTCCAGCAGATGCGGGTCGGTGACCTCGGAGATCACGGGGACGCTCAGCTCGGAGCGGGCCTGCCCGAGAATCTGCAGTCCGCTGACACCCAGGCCCTGAAAGCTGAAGGGCGAGCTGCGCGGCTTGTAAGCGCCGCCGCGCAGGACGCGCGCGCCACAGGATGTGACGTGACGGGCGGTGGACATCAGCAAATCCGGGTTCTCCACCGAACAGGGGCCCGCCATGACCACGATGCGCGGGCCGCCCACGACGACATCGCCCATGCTCACCAGCGTCGGTTCTGGCTTGAATTCGCGTGCGGCCAGCTTGTACGGGCGCATGATCCGCGTGACCGTTTCAACGCCGGGGAGGACGGCGAACGCCTCGGTCGGGCAGCGTCCGGTGTCACTGCCCAGGATGGCCACTACGACTTTATCGGTCCCCCGGTTGAGTTGGGTCTGAAACCCAAATCCTGTCGCTCGGTTCACTACAGCATCCACTTGCTCGGGCGGTGCGCCCCGCCGCATCTCGACGATCATGGCTTCTCTCCTCCTCGCTGTTCGGTGAGCTCTGGACGGCAAACGTTTATGCATAAAAAGGCCCACTGGCAGGCAGTTCCCGGCAGTGGGTCTGGATAAATCTATAGTGGTACAATTGGCGGAGACGAGTATAACTCGGATCGCGGAACAATTCAAGAAACATAGTGTATTTTACGCCACATATACACAGTTAGCTTGCGTGCTAGCATGGTAGCGCTTGGCGTTATGCGGCGGTCTCATCGTAGTCCCTCACGTCCGGCTAACAGCCTTGATGCCAAAGGATAAGAGAGAGCATGGTAGCAGCCATCCCAGAGGTCCGCGGATCGCTCGACGAACATCCGTCACCCGATACCGCGCTCAAACTCAAGCAAGATTTTGCCGAAAAGTGTTTCAGCAACGCCCAAGACCTCAGCCGCATGATGGACCAGAAGGCGGGTTACTTGCTTTCAGCCGTCAGCTTGCTTACCACCGCGCTGGGGATCGTAGCCGCCAAGGCAATGGATGTGACGCCGTCCGCGCCGGCGCAGTCTGCGCTAAAAATCGGCGGCCACGACTTCTTTCTGGCCTATGTGATTGTCGCCTTCCTGGTCGTCTATAATTCAACCAGGGTTTTCCAGGCGATGCCCAACCGCGCACAACGCGGCGCGACCGCACCGGGGCTGATTTTCCCCCTGGTATCACTGGACCGCTACCATGCGGACGAGAAGGCCGACGAGGAAATCTACTTCCGCAAGTTGAGCGAGGTGGGAGCGCGGGATATACCCTGGAGATGGGGTTATCTCTTTACCGCGAGGTCGGCGATCGAGTCCTGATCTCGACGGCCTTAAGCAACCTGGGGCGCGCCGCGCTGTACCAGCGCAAGGATGAACAAGCCCAGAAGCTATTCGAAGAAGCACTGGAACTGGGTCGCGCCGCCAATGACCGCTGGACGATCGCCTATGCGCTCAGTGGACTGGGGCGGTTGGCGGGCCGGCGGGGCGACGTCGAGAAGGGGCGCGCGTTGCTGGTGGAGAGCCTGGCCCTGTTCGAGCACGTGAGGGACAGGCGTAGCGTGGGGCGCAGCTTGCTCGCGCTGGCCCGCATCGAGAGTCGCGCCGGACACGGGGCACGCGCCGCACGCATGGTCGGTGCGGCCAGCGCGATAAATGAATCCCTGGGGATAATCCACACCCCCCGTTATGTGCCCGAGCGCGAGGCCATCCTGAGCGGCGCGCGCAGCCAACTGGGCGAGGAAGCCTTCCAGGCGGCCATCAACGCGGGCCAGGGGATGAGCATCGAGCAGATAGTAAAATTCGCAAGCGAGAACGTAGTCATTGTACAATAGCTGCATGACACATGCGTCTGCCCGGGCATGTTGGGCTTAAAACAAGTCCTGGAGGAGGGATAATGGCTCTGCGTTACTCTGCCAACCTGACTTTCCTGTTTGTCGAAGTGCCGTTTGAAAAGCGCATTGGGGCGGCCGCGGCCGCAGGCTTCAAGCACGTGGAGTGCATGTTCCCCTACGGCTGGAGCGCGCAGTTCTTACGCGGGGAGTTAGACGGCGCGGGACTGCGTATGGAGCTGTTCAACATGTACCCGGGGGATTTCGCGGCCGGTGACCGGGGCCTGCTGGTCGATCCTCGCCGGCGCGACGAGTTTCATAACGCGCTGGGGCGCACCTTGGAGTACGCCCATGCGCTGGATTGCCCACGCGTGCACGCCATGGTGGGAAACTTGCCGGAAGGACTGGCGCGCGATGCGGCGCGTGCGAGCCTGGTCGAGAATCTGCGCTACGCGTCGCCGCTCGCCGCGCAGGCCGGCGTGACGCTGACCATTGAGGCGTTGAACGCCGGCGACTTCCCGTACTTCTTCTTGTGTCACTCGGCCGAGGCCTTCGCCATCCTCAAGGAAGTGGGCCAGGCCAACGTCAAGTTCCAGTTCGACTGCTATCACCTGCAGATCAGCGAGGGGAATCTCACCCAGACCTTCCGGGCGCACGTCGCCGAGATCGGGCACGTGCAGATTGCCGACGTGCCCGGCCGGCACCAGCCGGGCACGGGGGAGATCAACACCCCATTCGTGCTGCGGGCAATTGAGGAGACGGGTTACGAGGGGTTTGTCGGGTTGGAGTACATCCCGCACGGCCACACGGACGAAGCGCTGGCCTGGCTGCCGCGGGAGGCGCGAGGCGCCGCGCGCTGAATCCCCAAGACCAAACTCATGTGGTCCACCGTGTGATATAATGCCGGGCAGTCGATAGGCAATCACTGAGAGGAGCAGCATGCTCGAAATTGCCAACGTGGGCTTTGACCGACCGAAGACGGCGCCCCTGCCCGGTACTGTTTCCTTCTACCAGCGTCACCTGCTGATCTGCACCGGCCAGGCCGAGTGGCCGTCCCACATCGCCGCGGACGGCGGCTTCATTCAGGCCTTGAGCCAGGCCGTTGCCGGGCGCGCGTCTGAACTCGCCCTGGAGGTAAAGCTCAACGCCTGCGACGAACCGAGCAGCGGACCCGGCTACGACCTCATGGTGTTTCCCGACGGCATCCGCTATACGGGGTTGACCGAAGCCGATATCCCCGTCCTCATCGAAGAACACCTCATTGGCAACCGGCCTGCCGTGCAATTGCGGCATATCCCCCTGCAGGGGCAGCACATACTCATTTGCGTGCATATGAACCGTGATCCACGTTGCGGCGTCTGCGGTCCCGCCCTGGCCGACCTTTTCCTGCAACACCTGGCGGAGCGCGGGCTGGACGGACAGGTCGCCGTACACCGGACCAGCCACCTGGGCGGGCATGAGTACGCCGGTAACGTCGTGCTTTACCCCGGCGGCGACTGGTACGGCTATGTCACCCCGGCGGACGTGCCGCGCATCATCGAGCAGCATATCCGGGGCGGCAAGATCGTTGTAGGTAGATGGCGCGGCCGCATCGGGCTGACGCGCGAGGAACAGGTACAGGCGCTCGCAGGATGGGAAACGTGAGCCGGGTCAGTCTCGTGTTGCCGTGAAGAGGGTAACGCGTGCAAGGGGGCTGATTTGTTGGCTGAGCCATTCAGGAGGAGAAACAACCCTGTCGCAGATCGCGCTACAAAGCAGTGGCGTAGGAGTACCGGGCCGGCTGAGCACGCGCTTCAAGGTCGTCTGGGGCATGGCCGGGTTCGGCGCCTCGCTCATCTCGGGCATCTTCGGCGCGCTGTTGCCCATCTTTTACCAGGATTACCTGGGCCTGGCCGCCGGCTGGATCGCGCTGGCGTCGGGCATCTACGCGGTCTGGAATGCCATCAATGACCCGCTGTTCGGCTATATCAGCGACAGCACGCGCTCGCGGCTGGGACGGCGCATCCCCTACATGCGCTTCACGGCCCCGTTCCTGGCCCTGACATTCATCCTGGTCTGGTTCGCCCCACCCTCCGGCGGGCAACTGACCATCTTCTGGTGGATGTTGATCAGCATGGTGCTGTACGACGGCTGCTACACGATCATCGGCCTGGCCTACTCTGCTCTGCTGCCGGAGGTGACCGAATCCGACCAGGAGCGTAACAGCCTGCAGATCTCGTCCTCGCTGTTTGGTATGTTCGGCATGCTGCTCGGCTTCATCATCCCGGATCTGTTCCGGCCCAAAGCCGGCACGTCGCCCTCGCTCCTGCCGCTGCAGATGTCCATGATCGTGGTCGCAGTGGTCTGTGCCGTCTTCATCATCATCACCACTTATGTTGTCAAAGAACGGCGCGAATTTTATGAGGGGGATAAGCCGCTGCCGCTGGGAAAGGCGCTCAAGACCAGTCTTCCCAGCCGCTCTTTCCAGATCCTCGTCGCCCAGAACTTTATGTCTATCCTCGTGTCTTCGCTCGTGGTTGGCTCGGTTTTCTACCTGGCCGACTACCTTGTGCCGGTGCCGACGATGGTTTTGCTGGCCTGCATCTTCGTGCCCCTGCTCATCGGCATACCGCTGACCACAGTCTTGCGCGCCCGGCTGGGCGTGGTCGGGGCACAACAATTGCTTTTGCTGACAGCGGGGGTGGGCCTTCTGCTGATCGTGGTCGCGCCTCCGCCGATGATCCCCGTCTGCCTTGCCCTGGCCGGCCTGGGGCTGGCCGGCCCGCAAACGCTGACGAACGTGCTGTTCGCACAGGTGATCGACGAGAACGAGATACGGTCGGGAGTGCGGCACGAGGGCGCTTTCTTCGGGATCAATGCCCTGGTGACCAAGCCTGCGCAATCCATCGCCATCGCGCTCTCGCCTTTCATCCTCGCGCTGACGCACTTCGTCACGCGCGACCAGAACGGCGGACAGATCTTCCTTAACCAGCCGGCCAGCGCCCTGCTTGGCATCCGGATAATCGTCGGCCTGATTCCGGGCCTCGCGATGTTGCTGGGCGCACTAATCCTGCACTGGTTCCCGTTGCGCGGCCGGCACCTGGAAGAGATGCAGCGTAGAGTCCTGATCATGCACGCCAACAAGCACGAGCGACTGGACAATCCACGCTAAACCTGAAACTATAGAGCGCCATTCGGTGCCACAGATCACAGAAGTCCTCGTCGGCCCGGATTAGGCTGAAAGTTGCTTGAGGTCCGCACCTGCCAGAGGCATGGTTGTGGAAGGAATGGTCATGGCTGAGCAAGGGGACTTCTCAGGGGCGGCCGCGACCCGCGCGGGCCAAGATGGGTCACCCGTGAGCGGGGCGGAGGCAAATCGCCTACCGCCGGGCGGCGCACTCGCGACCATGGCCGAGCAGATGGCCGCGTTTGTCGTCTGGTCTACGTACGACGAACTCTCGGAGCGCGCCCGGACGGCGCTGAAGATCCGCGTGCTGGACAGCCTGGGCTGCGCGCTGGGTGCGCTAGAAGGCGAGCTGAGCCCCCTGCTGCGAGCGCAAGTGACCGATTTTGACGGCGCGCCGCACTGCGGATTGATCGGCGGCGGGCGAACCGCGCCGGACCGCGCAGCATTCTATAACGGGGCGCTGGTCCGCTACCTCGACTTCAACGACGGCTACCTGGCGAAGGGCGAAACCTGCCATCCCAGTGACAACGTCGCACCGGTTTTGGCCGCGGCTGAGTACGCGGACGCGGACGGGAGAGACTTCCTGACCGCCCTCGCCGTGGCCTACCAGGTCCAGTGCCGGCTGAGCGACGTGGCCCCCGTGCGCGACCGTGGATTCGATCACACCACGCAGGGGTCTTTCGCCGTGGCGGCGGGGGTCTCCCGGGCACTGGGTATGGACACGCGGCGCACAGCCAACGCGATCGGGATCTGCGGCACGGCCTTCAACGCGCTGCGCGTGACGCGCACCGGCATCCTCTCGAATTGGAAGGGACTGGCCTACCCCAACACTGCCTTCAGTTGCGTCCACGCCACCTTCCTGGCCATGCGCGGCATCACCGGCCCGCTGGAAGTCTTCGAAGGCAACAAGGGCTTCATGGACGCAATCGCCGGACCGTTCGAGATCGACTGGTCACACGAGGACCTTGAACGGGTCACGCGCACCTTCCTCAAGAAATACAACGCTGAGCTTCATTCGCAATCCACCCTGGAAGGCATCCTCGAACTGAAAGAGGAGTACGGTCTGCGCGCGAGCGACGTGGAACGCGTCGACATTGAGATCTTCGACGTAGCCTTCAAGATCATCGGCGGCGGGGAGGAAGGCGACAAGACCTTCGTGCAGACCAAGGAGCAGGCCGACCACAGCCTGCAGTACATGGTGGCGGCGGCGCTGCTGGACGGCCAGGTGATGCCCGAGCAGTACCAGCCAGGCAGCATCCTACGACCCGAGGTCCAGAAGTTGCTGCGCCAGGTGACGGTGCACCCCTCGGCAGAGCTAAGCCGGCGTTTCCCGTCCGAGATGCCGTGCCGGCTGACGATCCACCTGCAGGATGGCCGTGTGCTGAAGAAAGAAAAAACGGACTATGAGGGCTTCTACACACGTCCGATGGCATGGGACAGGGTGGTGCAGAAATTCGAACGGCTGGCCGGGCGCTATGCCTCGCCGTCCTTGCTGAAGGAAATCGAGCAGGCCATCGCCGGGTTGGAACGGCTGAAGGTCAGCGAGCTGACGAACTTGCTGTCGCGGGCCGGCGGCGACGGGCGATGGGCGGAGCAGAAAGCTACGGAGGGATAAACATGGCTGACGACGAGTTTGAGGGACGGGCCTTCGCGTTTCTCCGGCTGAACGAACGGCCGGCTAAGCCGCGCAACCGCGGTATGACGGAGATCCGCGGCCCCTACTACACGCCGATGGGCAAGCGCTATCTGCAGGATGTGCTGGAAACGATGGGCACGTGGATCGATTCGCTGAAGTACGCGGGCGGGTCGTTCTCGTTGATGCCGCGTTATGCCGTCAAGGAGTTGAACGACCTGGCACATGAGCACGACGTGTTGGTCTCCACCGGAGGCTTCATCGAACACGTGGTCACCCAGGGGCCGGATGCGGTCACGCAGTACATCAAGGAATGCGCCGCTCTGGGTTTCGACGTAATCGAGCTGTCCAGCGGCTTCATCACGATCCCGACCGATGACTGGCTGCGCCTGATCGAGAAGGTGCAGGCGGCCGGGCTAAAGGCCAAGCCGGAAGTGGGTATTCAGTTCGGCGCAGGCGGCGCCAGCGCCGCCGACGAGCTGGCGGCGGAAGGCACCGGCGACCCTGAGTGGGCAATCAGCCGCGCCCAGCGTTTCCTGGACGCCGGGGCTTACATGATCATGATCGAGTCCGAAGGGATCACCGAGAACGTGCGCACCTGGCGCACCGACGTGCCCGGGCGCATCGTGAACCGGCTGGGCCTCGAAAAGGTGATGTTCGAGGCGGCCGACCCGGACGTGTTCGGCTGGTACATAAAAAACTATGGCCCTGAGGTCAACCTTTTCGTGGACCACAGCCAGATCGTGCAGCTCGAATGTCTGCGCGCGGGCATCTGGGGGACCAAGAGCCTGTGGGGGCGCGTTGTCACCTACAAGGGATGATGATGATGTAGCTGTAAGCTGTGCGGCAAGCTGTACTGAGGTGAGCTATGCGTGGTGATTTGCGCGTGGGGCGGTTGTTTGGGATCGATATCTACATCGACTGGAGTTGGCTGGTCATCTTCGTGTTGATCGCATCGGACCTGGCGCTGTCGCTTTTCGCACGCTTGCATCCCCAATGGAGCCTGGTGCTGGACTGGGGACTGGCCATCGCCGCGGCCCTGCTCTTCTTCGCCTCAGTCCTGTTGCATGAGTTGGCCCATTCAGTGGTAGCTCGGGCGCGTGGCCTGCCGGTAAAGCGGATCGTGCTCTACTTGCTGGGCGGGGTATCGAACATCGAGCGTGAGCCTCCCTCGGCGGCGACGGAGTTTGTGATGGCCCTGGTGGGACCCCTGACCAGCGTTGTCCTGGGCATCATTTTCCTCTTCCTCGGCCGGACGCACCTGGGAAAACTGGCCCAGGCCATGCCCACGCCCCTCGCCGGCCTGGCACAGGTCGACGCCCTGGGCACGCTGCTCCTCTGGCTGGGCTCGGCTAACATACTGATCGGTATCTTCAATATGATCCCGGCCTTCCCGTTGGACGGCGGCCGCGTATTGCGCTCCCTATTGTGGGCTTTCAGCAACAACTTGCGGCGGGCGACGCTCTGGTCCACCTGGATCAGCCACGCGATCGCCTGGTTGTTTATTTTGGGGGGCATCGCGATGGCGCTGGGCGCCTCGATCCCGTTCTTTGGCGCGGGGCTGTTCAACGGATTGTGGCTGGCATTCATCGGCTGGTTCTTGAACGGAGCGGCCACGCAGACCCACCAACAGGTAGTGATCGAAGACGTCCTGGAGGGCATACCCGTCTCGCGCCTCATGCGTACGGACGTCGCGACAGTCGAGCCCGGCATGACCGTGAGCGACCTGGTTCACCAGCGCATTATGACCAGCGAGGGCAACGAGCGCTCGTTCCCGGTAGTAAAGGACGGCAAACTGATAGGCTGGGTGTCGCTGGAGGACGTCAAACGGGTGTCGCGCGAGCAATGGGAAACGAAGACCGTGGGGGATATCATGACTCCAGGTGAGCAAGTGGTCACCCTGAACCCACGCGAGGATGTCAGCGAAGTTTTCCAGAAGTTCATGCAGCGCGACGTACGGCAGATGCCGGTCATGCAGGACGGCAGCATGGTGGGCGTGCTGCGTCGCCAGGATCTCATGCGCTACCTCCAGCTACACTCCGAACTGGGTCTACGCGACGCTCGGCAGACGGACGGCAACGGCCGAGGGTGATCCTCGCCGGCGGGCAAGGTCGCAGGTCCACACCAGGCATTGCCGGGCAAAACTTCCTTGGGCTATAATAACGCTCGATGGCCGAAGGCTCCCGCGGCGAACGCCAACGAAAAGGTACGGGAGAAAAGCGGAACGCGAGGAGATAGTATGCAAACATTCGAGCACGACACGATGGAGGGAATTCTCTTCACCGATATGTACCAGCTGACGATGGCCCAGGTCTATTTCCGGGCCGGGCAGCACGAGCGTGGGGCGCACTTCGAGCACTTTTTTCGCGACTATCCCAATTATGGCGCGCACCAGGCCGGTTACTGCATCAGCGCCGGGCTAGAGTGGCTGCTGAACTGGATGCGAAACGCCCACTTTCGAGATGAGGACATCGCCTATCTGCGCAGCCTGACAGGGCGGACCGGGAGGCGAATGTTTGAGGACGATTTCCTGACCTGGTTGCGCGCCAACGGCAGCTTTGAGGGCATCAGCCTGCGTGCGATCCCGGAGGGTCGCGTGGTGCATCCCAACGTGCCATTAACCAGCGTCCAGGGCCCGTTGGCCATGGCCCAGATCCTGGAGACGGCATTGCTCAATCACGTCAACTTCCAGACCCTGGTGGCGACCAAGGCGGCCCGTATCCACGAGAGCGGACGCGGGCGGCCGGTGTTGGAATTCGGGCTGCGCCGTGCCCAGGGCAAGGGGGGCAACGCCGGGACGCGGGCCGCCCTGATCGGCGGGGCCGATTTCAGCTCAAACGTGGGTGTGTCTCAGGTGCTGGGCTACCCGCCCAAGGGCACGCATGCCCACAGCCTGGTGCAGATATTCACGAGCCTCGGCCTCGGCGAACTGGAGGCTTTCCGCGCGTACGCCGACATGTACCCGGATGACTGCACGTTACTGGTCGACACGATCGATACGCTGCATAGCGGCGTGCCGAATGCCATCCGCATCTTCGAAGAACTGCGGCGGAAGGGCCACGAAGCCATCGGCGTACGGCTGGACTCGGGCGATCTGGCGTACCTGAGCATCCAGGTGGCGAAGATGCTCGACGAAGCCGGCTTCCCGCTGGCCTCGATCGTGCTGTCTAACGACCTGGATGAGCTGATCATCTGGCAGATCATCACCCAGATCAGGGAAGAGGCGCCGCGCTACGGGGTAGACGCCGACAAGCTGATCTGCCGCCTGGTCTACGGGGTGGGGACCCGGCTGATTACCTCGGCAGGCGATCCGGCGCTGGGCGGCGTGTACAAGCTGGTCGCAGTGCAGGCGGACGGGAGTTGGGTGCCGGCGATCAAAATCTCGGAATCGCCCGAGAAAACGCCGAATCCGGCCAATAAGAAAGCCTGGCGGATCTACGACCGGCGCGGCAAGGCCACGGCTGACCTGCTGAGCCTGGAGGACGAGGACCCGCGCCAGATGAAGCGAGTGATGCTGCGGCATCCATCAGACCATACCAAGTACCGGTTGCTGGCGGACAACGAAGTTTCAGAGATCGAGCCGCTGCTGGTCGACGTGCTGCGCGAGGGCAAGCTGGTCTACGATCTGCCGTCGCTCGACGCGATGCGCGAGCAGCGTAAGGCGGATGTGAGCCGGTTAGACCCGGGCGTGCGGCGCCTGGTCAACCCGCACGTGTATCACGTATCGTTGACGCAGCGGTTATGGGATCTCAAGCAGGGAATGATCGGGACGGCGCTGCAGCAGAGCCGGTAAGGAACGAAGGAGTGGGGAGCGGTGGTGGTTGCGCGGATTGTCCTTTTCGTGCTGGGGGCCGGGTTGGTCTGGGCCACGGCGGCGTCGGCGGTGCGGACGTTCGTGCTGCCACGCGGCGCGCCGGATTTCATCAGTGGCGTTGTGTTCATCGGGGTGCGGCGGCTGTTCGACTTGCGCCTGCGCGGCGAACGGCTGTACAAACGGCGCGACCGGATCATGGCTTTCTATGCGCCGGTGGCCCTGTTGTCGCTGTTGCCGGCCTGGCTGATCCTCATATTGCTCGGCTACACGGCGATGTACTGGGGAGTGGGTGCGGCGTCGTGGCGCACGGCGTTCGATTTCAGCGGCTCTTCGCTGCTGACGTTGGGACTGACTTCGCTGGACAGCACGCTGCAGGCGGCACTGGGGTTCTCGGAAGCCGCGCTCGGCCTGATCCTGGTCGCGCTGTTGATCGCTTACCTGCCGACGATCTATTCAGCCTTCTCGCGGCGTGAGGCCGCGGTCGCCATGCTGGAAGTGCGCGCGGGAACGCCGCCCTCGTGCGTCGAGATGATCGAGCGCTATCACCGCATCCACGGGCTGGACCGCCTGAACGAGGTCTGGCGCAACTGGGAGATCTGGTTCTCGGACATCGAGGAAAGCCACACGTCGTTGGCGGCGCTGGCCCTCTTCCGCTCGCCGGAGCCCGACCGCTCCTGGGTGACGGCATCTGGGGCGGTGCTCGACACCGCGTCGCTGATCAACGCGGCGCTGGACATCCCGCACGACCCGCAGGCCGACCTGTGTATCCGCTCGGGCTTCCTCGCGCTGTGCCGGATCGCGGACTTCTTCGGCATCGCCTACGACATGAATCCGCGCCCCAGCGATCCCATCAGCATCCAGCGCGCGGAATTCGAGGCGGTGCTGGACGAACTGGCCAGCAAAGGAATCCCTCTCAAAGCGGACCGAGACCAGGCCTGGCGCGATTTTCAGGGCTGGCGCGTCAACTACGACACCGTCTTGCTCACCCTGGCCGACCTGACCATGGCCCCCTACGCGCCGTGGTCGTCGGACCGCCGAATCAAGTACCGGCCGCGCCCACTGATTCATCGGGTGCGGTGATCATCTGCCCCGCGTAGGACTCCGGGTACTCCCAACACGAAGTCCGCGCCAAAAGCTTGCGCGGGGGTCAAAGCGCCGGACGGCCGGTCGTTCAGGACGCGCTCCACGCAATTAAGGGCCACCAGCGCCGTGAACTGATACGGTTCGGGCGTGATCAACCAGCACTCGGCGGAGGCGCCCTGCGGGTGGCGGGCGCGCGCCCAGACGTAGGTGCGCTCCCGCGCGCGCATCCCGACATCCGGCCCGCGCATCGTGCGGTCAATCAACCAACCCGTCCCGTTGCGCAGAGCGCCGATCGATAGCAGACGCCCAGCCAGGGGCGCGACCAGCGACGCCAACGGGCGCGCCAGCGACGACAGGGCCAGGTAAGTGGTGATATTGGGGATACCCGTCGAGCGGTAGGCCGTTTCCAGATCGGCCAGCGGGACGGGCAAAACTGTGCGATCGCCGATTGGAAAGTGAACGCGCGTCGCGCCCGCACCCAAAGGCCAGGGTAACAGCCGCCCGGCACGCCGCACCCACCCACCCTGCGGCAACAATTCGAGCATCGAGCGCGCGGTGCCCGCGCTGGGGCGGGTCAGGTAGGTCATGGCGATGTCGAGTTGCAGGGCGCCGGGAACCTGCGCGGCAACGTAGACGGCCAGGCAGTCGCTGGGTACCACGTCGAAGCCCACGCCGGAGATGAGGGCCACCCCGGCCCGGCGGGCCGCTTCATCGCGAGCAAATGTGGCCTGGAAAACCGGGATCTCACCGGTCAGGTCCAGGTAGTGGGCGCCGGTGGCCAGGCACGCGTCGATCATCGGCGCGGAGGTGCGCACGAATGGCCCGGCGGCGTGGTAGACCAGTTCCACCCGGCCAATGGCCTTCTGCAGGGCGGCCTGATCCGCCAGGTCGACGGCGATCCAGTCTAACCCCAGGCGCTCGGCCAGGGGCGCCAACTTCTCGGCCGACCGCCCGGCCAACAGAGGCCGCTGCCCCCGCCGGACCGCCTCCAGGGCGACGAGCCGTCCCGTGTAACCGTAAGCGCCATAGATCATCCAGCGATGGTCGGCCATCCGCTCCTCCTATCCACCGGCCAACTAACAGACCGGCACGCGCTTCTCCCAGGCCAATTGCGAGCCATTAGAGCACCGCAGGCAGGTGGTGTCAAATTGCGGCGCGCCGGGGGGCAGTGTATACTCGGCCGGGAAGAGGGAAGTGAATCCGTGACACAAGATTACGACGTGCTTATCAAAGGTGGCCAGGTTGTAACCGGCGGCGGATGCTGGCCGGCCGACGTGTGCATCCGCGCGGGATAGATCGCCGCGCTGGCGACGCCGGGCGTCAGCCCGCGCCGGGCGCAGCGGGTGATTGACGCGGGGGGCTGCCTGATACTGCCTGGTGCAGTCGACTTGCATACGCACCCAGTTTACCTGGACGATCTACACGGCATCTCGATCACCGCAGCTTGCGGCGGCGTGACGACCATGGTCCACTATGCTTATGCCAAACCCGGCATGAAGCTCATGGATACGTTGGAGCAGTTCTGCCAGGAAGGGCAGGCGGGCTCGCTGCTGGACTTCGCCTTGCACGGCGGTCTGTTCGACGTGGAGCACCAACTGGCCGAGGTACCGGACGCGTTCAAGTTCGGCGTCACTTCGTTCAAGGTTTTCATGACCTACGCTAAGCTCGGCTGGGTGACGGACGACTACTGGCTCGCGGCGCTGCTGGACGTGGTGGGCCGCGAGCAGGGGATGGTCGCGGTGCATGCCGAGAACGGCCTGGCCACCGATTACCTGGAGGACAAGTTCCTGCGCGAGGGCCGTTCGGCGGTGGAATGCTTTACGGCGATGCGGCCGGACACGTTGGAGGCCGAGGCCGTCAACCGGGCAATCGCGCTGGCGCAGGTGGCGGGGTGCGCGCTCTACATCGTGCACAATAGCGCAGCCACCTGCCTGGAACCGCTGAGGCGGGCGCGGGCGCGCGGCTGGCAGGTTTATGCTGAGACCTGCCCGCAGTACCTGACGCTCACCGAAGAAACGACGCTGAAGCTGGGCGCCCTGGCTAAGATCGGTCCGCCGCTGCGCACGGCCGCCGACAACCAGGCGCTCTGGGAAGGACTGCTCGACGGTACACTGCAGACCGTAGGCAGCGACCATGCGCCCAAAGCCAAGAAGTCCGGCGACGATTTCTTCAACGCGCCCTACGGCTCGCCGCAGATCGAAACTATGCTGCCGGTCATGTACGATGCCGCAATGGCCGGCCGAAAGATGCCGGTGTCGCGCCTGTGCAACTGATGAGCGAGAATCCGGCCCGCCTGGTGGGCCTATACCCGCGCACGGGCACTTTACAGGTTGGGTCCGACGCGGACCTGGTGGTCTTCGATCCACGCTGGCGCCATACGCTGGAGGCGGCCACGCAACATTCAGCGGCCGATTACACGCTTTATGAAGGGCGCGCGGTGATCGGGGCGCCGGTGCTGACGATGCAACGGGGCGAGGTGATTGTGGAGCAGGGGCAGGTCGTCGCCCGGCCCGGCCGAGCCAGGTTCCTGGCGACCGAGACGGGCCATCTATACAGATAACCTCTTCAGCAAGGACCGAAAGGGAAGCTCAATGGCAACAACGCTTAAAGGTAAGGACATACTGCGGGCGGACCAGTTTACGCCGGCTGAACTGGGATTGATCCTGGAAACGGCCGTACGCTTTGAAGCGGCGCTGCGGGCCGGCGAGAGGCCGGCCAACATGGCCGGCAAACTGCTGGCGACGCTATTCTATGAGCCGTCCACGCGCACGCGCCTGTCATTTGAGACGGCGATGCTGCGGCTGGGCGGCCAGGTGCTATCGGTGGCAGAAGCGAAAACCTCCAGCTCAGCCGCCAAGGGAGAAACACTGTATGACACCGGCAAGATGATCGAGGGCTACGCCGACGTAGCCGTCATCCGGCACCCGCTGCTCGGCAGCGCTCAAGAACTGGCCGAAGGGGCAGGGATCCCGATCATCAACGGCGGCGACGGCGCGGGGCAGCACCCGACCCAGGCGCTGCTGGACCTGTACACGCTGATCAAGGAGAAGGGGCGCGTCGACGGGCTGACGGTGGCGTTGGCCGGGGATCTGAAGAACGGGCGCACGGTGCACTCCCTCTCGGCATTGCTGGCCAACTTCGGGGTCAAGTTCTACCTGGTATCGCCCGCGGCGCTGTCCATGCCGCCCGACATCGTCTCCCAGTTAGCCAGGCGCCGGGTGGAGATGGTCGAAACCATGGATCTGGCCGAGGCTGTGGCCCACAGTGACGTGCTCTACATGACGCGCATCCAGAAAGAGCGCTTCAGCGATCCGGCCGAATACGAGCGGCTGAAGAACTCCTACGTGCTGGATTCGGCGCTGCTGGCAGGCGCGAAGCCGGGCATCACAATCCTGCACCCACTGCCGCGTGTCGACGAGATCGCGCGCGAGGTGGATGCCTATGAAGGGGCCGCCTATTTCCGCCAGGCTGCCAATGGCGTGCCGGTGCGCATGGCGCTGCTGGCGCTGGTGACGGGACAAGAGTAACAGTTTTTTGCTCTAACCACCCTCACCGGCCGCAACGGCGAACTTCTCCTGCAGATCGGACATAGTTCTTCCTCTCCTTTGCTAACAATCAGCGGGCAAACGCCCGAAAAGGATTGACGCACGTCAACTGATTGATAGCACTCTCATCTACGCCGGCAGCCCGCAGCACGGGGATGAACACGTCACAGAGGTAGGTGTACGGGCGCGGGACGCCGCCGCCCGGCTGGGCCGGGTCGTAGAAGCCCCGGTCCTGGCTGAGCAATACTCGGTCGACCAACCCGGCGTCGAGCATGCTCAACACGCGCTCGAGCGACACGCTCTCCGGCTCACCCCCTATCCAGTCATACTCGACCCAGGCGCCGCGACGGGCAATCTCGAGGTTCAGCGCGATGTCCTGCTCAGCGCTGGCGTGAACCCACACAAAGCGCTCGACAGTGTAGCCGCAACGCTCGATGATATCGAGCTGGTCACGCACGACGCTGCCCCGGATCGTGTGGCTGGCGATAGTCGCCCCCACGGATGCGGCGGCGCGCGCCGCCGCACGCAAAATCTTCGTCTCGCAGGCGGTCAGGCCGTCGTCGCCCGCACTGAGCTTGATGAAACCGGCCTGTACGCCCGTGCCCTCGATGTCGCCGGTCAGCTCGGCGACCATCCAGGCACGCAGCTCGTCCTCGCCGGCCACTTGCGCCCAATGGGGTATCCACGGCTCGCGGTAAACACCCGTGGGCACGACCAATGGCAGACCGGTCGCCTCGGACACCGCCTTGAGAATGTCGACGCGCCGGCCGACCCCGACCGGGCTGCATTCCACGATGGCAGTGACCCCGGCTGCCTGGGCTTGTGCGATCTGGGGAGCCATGAGCGCGACGACCTGGTCAACCTCCGCCTGCCCCTGGTCGGGTTGGTCGGGGGTACGCAGGTCGACAAACACATGCTCATGGGGCAAGATGAGGCCGACGTCCGCTTGGGATTTGAGGCCGAGCGTAGTGATGAGCGAGGCCATCGCAACTCCTCCGGGCAAACCAACAGCCGCTCCGGCATGTTTGTCACCGAGGGAGACGTGCTTTGGCAGCGGCTGAGCGGAAAGGGCGTTGCTCGGTGGCAGATTTCACCGGTGCCTTGTGCTAGATTATACACCGCGTAGGAAGGGTAAAACAAGAAGGATGAAGGGCTCGTGTCCCCCCATCCTTCTATGCTGCCGATTTGCGCCTTGCTCAGGGCGTGGGGGTCCTACTTCCGTTTGCCGCGACGGTCGCGGAGCGGCCAATCTGGACAGTTTGGGCCGTGAAGGTCCCATCAGCGGCACGCGTGCCCTGGATGGTCAGGCGCTCGCCCGGCTGAATATCGCTGATAGCGCCGGTGGCCTGCTTCTGGATCTGCGTCTGGCTGCCCAGCTTGACCGTCAGCACCTCGTTGGCCGTGCTCAACTGGATGGCGTCGCCAGAGACCGACTTCACCTGGCCGGAAGCGAAGGTGTTGGGATCGAAGTTCCGTCCGCCACCCGTGCCACCCGTACCACCCGTCCCGCCGCCGGTACCACCCGCGCCACGCGCCGTGAGGAACTGATTACGCGCGGCTAGAGCCTGCGCCACCCCGGCGTTCTTGCCCATCGTATAGCCGCCGAAGCCGGCTGCTGCGGCGACTACCACTACAATCGCAACCACAATGGCTGCCCACTTTACGTTCATGCGAACCTCCTGACAATACATGTCTATCGTGTCTTGATACGCTGTTACATCTCTAACGCCAGGATATCACGCGCTCACTCAGACCGCCATAGTCGATCGTGATGCCGTTGGGCAGGCCGTTAGGGAACAATGGATGCTGGTTGCTGCCATCGGCATTCATGATCCAGATCTCCCAAGGCCCGTTCCGATCAGTCAAGAACGCGATGCGCGATCCATCCGGCGACCAGGTCGGAGCGGCGTTGTTCCAGGAATGCGGCGTCTGACCCTGCAGTAGCTGCTGCACGAGCACCGTGTCCGACGTCTGTGTCAAACGCACCGCACCGGTGCCGTCGGCGTTCAGTACATGGACCTCCCAGTTGCCTGTCTGCCAGAAGCTCTCGGCAATCTTGCTGCCGTCGGGCGAAAAGACGGGCGCGCGGTCGGCTGTGTCGGTTCCGATGTTCCAGGTCGTGTTTTTCGTCAGGTCCAGGGCCATCAGGCCATGCGTGGCCTGATAAACCACGTGCCAGGCGTTGGCCGGATCCCAGGTCGGCGCGAAGGCATGAAAGTCGTGATTCAAGTCCTCGAAAGTACCGTCGGCCATGTTGACCACCCGCAAGCCCCAATGCGGATCAGCCGGCCGGGGCATACAGAACTGCCTGGCCCCGTGGGTAGTGCATGCCAGGTACGGGCCCAGCGGGCCGCCATCCTGATAGTTGATCACTACCTTGGTGCTATCGGATGACCAGGTCGGCGCCTTGGGCTGGGCCACGTTGCCGAGCACCTGCCGTTCGCCGCTGCCGTCGATGCCGATAACCCATAGGGAGCCGCTGACCCCGTTGCTCGACCCATCCCAGCGGGTGAATGCCACCCAACGACCATCCGGCGATATGGCCGGGTCCATACCGGTGGTGAGGTGGCGCAAGTTGGTGCCATCGGCGTTCATGACATAAATGGGGCCTCCGCTCGATGACTGGAAAACTATCGTGCCGCCCTTGCCCGCAGAGCCAGTGGTGGGCGCCGCTGTCGCCCCCAAGGAGACAGGGGCGGGAGCGGTGACTATCGGCAGAGTCGTCGCATCACCGGTCAAATGCACGTACGTCGCGAAGACCCAGCCCAGTTGAGCGCCACCGGCAAGGACCGGCGCCTGATACCAGGCGCCGCCGGCGTCGCGGCCACTCACAATCCGTTGGTCGCCCTGGTGCAGCGCGCCAAGGATCGGGTAGTTGGTGCCCGGTCCCTGGCGTACGTTCAACGCGCTGATCGTCACGGTCAGGCTGAGGCCGGGCGCGCTTTGAGCCAGGGCAGCGGCCGGCGACGCGGTCACAAGCAAAGCCAACACAGCCATCACGGCCGTGAAACGAATAAGAGTGTTGCTAACAGTCTTCATTTCCTTCCCCCCTGATGATCTGCGGTGACAGGCGCCACGTGACGTGCTAACACGGGCCAAAAACTCCATCACTCGTAGTGTAACGCATCGATCGGGTTCAGGCCAGCAGCCCGGTAGGCCGGGTAAATGCCGAAGAACAGCCCCACGGCGAGCGAGAACAACGTCGCCAACAGGATCGAATCGGGAGCGACCACGGCCGTGATGGGCGTCGAGCCCAGGTTAAGACCCGAGACGAGGTGGGCGATACCGGCTCCCAGGGCCACTCCTATCAGCCCGCCCAGCACACTCAGGATAGTTGCCTCGGTCAGGAACTGGGAGAGCACATTCTGGCGAGTAGCACCGACTGCCTTACGGATGCCGATCTCACGCGTGCGTTCGGTAACGGAGACCAACATGATATTCATGATGCCGATGCCGCCGACCAACAGCGAGATGCCGGCCACACCACCCAGGAATAGCGTGAGCACGCCGGTGATCTGGTTGGCACTGGACAACAGATCGGCCTGGCTGCGAACGGTGAAATCGTCCTGGTACAGGACGTGGTGGCGCTGGCGCAGGATATCGCTGATCTGCTGGATGGCAGCGTCCATCTGCGACGGGCTGGTCACCTGAACGCTGATCTGCGAGACAGTGCTGCCCGCACCCGCCCGCCCGCGCTGCAGGCGAGCCATGGCCGTGGTCAATGGCACGAGGATCTGGTCATCCTGGTTACCGAAACCACCCCCGCCTTTGGTGACGAGCACGCCGGCTACGCGGAAGGGAATGTTGTTGATCCGAACGGACTGGCCGACCGGGTCCTGGCCGCCGGTGAACAGTTCAGAGGCCACGTTGGAGCCGATGACCGCCACGGCCGACTTCGCCTGAACGTTGGCCTGAGTGATGAAATCGCCTTCCTGCACGGCGTAGTTACGCACCGGCCCATAGTCGGCGGTCACGCCCACAATCTGCGTGTTGACGTTGTTGCCCTGGTAGACCACCTGGCCGAAAGCCTGCACCTGCGGCGCCACGGCTGCGACGGCGGGCGCCTGCTGAGGATCGGCCAGCGCCAAGGCATCCTCGTAGGTCAGCGTTTCCGCTGAGCCCTGCGCCGTGCGCACGCCGGCCTGGCTGGTACTGCCCGGCGAGACAAAGAGCAGGTTGGTGCCCATGCTGTTGATCTGCGAATCGATCGCTGCCTGGGCGCCACGGCCAATCCCCATCAGGGCAATCACCGCGGCCACGCCGATGATGATGCCGAGCATCGTCAGAGTCGAGCGCAGTTTGTTGGCCGACAGGCTGCGCAGAGCAATACGCGCGCTCTCGAGCAAGTTCATGCTTTTGCCTCCTGTTCCTGCTGGCCGGCGCCGTTATGCTGGGCTGCCAGCTCGGCGGGGCCGGCAGGGAGCTGGGTCAGGTGAGCAGCGTTGGCCGGCGCACCAACCAGCGCCACCGGTGCGCCGTCGACCACCGCCGAGCTACCGCGGCGCTCGCCGCGCAGTTGCTCATCGGCGACGATAACGCCATCGTGGATGTGCACCACCCGCTCGCACTGGCTGGCGACGTCCGGATCGTGGGTGACCATGACGAGGGTCATGCCCTGGCGTGCATGTAGCTCGTGGAAAATGTCCATGATCTCGGCGCCCACCTTCGAGTCGAGGTTGCCGGTGGGTTCATCGGCCAGGATGATGGCGGGATCGGTGACGAGCGCACGGGCGATGGCGACGCGTTGCTGTTGGCCACCGGATAGCTCATTCGGATTATGCTTCACCCGGTCCGCCAAACCGACCCTCTCCAGGGCCGCCAGGGCGCGCGCGCGACGGTCTTTGGCGCCGGCATAGATCAGCGGCAGCTCGACATTAGCTAACGCACTCGTGCGCGCCAGCAGGTTGAAAGTCTGAAAGACGAAGCCAATCTTGAGATTGCGCACGCCTGCCAGTTGCTTGTCGTTCATGTGTGCCACTTCCAGCCCGTCCAGGCTGTACGTGCCGCCGGTCGGTTGGTCCAGGCAGCCAATGACGTTCATCAGGGTCGACTTGCCTGAACCCGACGGCCCCATGATGGCCACCCACTCGCCTTTTTCGACCGTCAGGCTCACCCCGTTGAGAGCCCGCACCTCAACATCGCCCATCGTGTAGACTTTGGTGATGTCTTTGATCACTATCATTCAATACCTCCCGGCCTGCCTCATACTTCCCGGCCGCCTCATCCGCCGCCGCCGCGCCCCAAGCCACCGACGCCAGGAACGCCTACCCCGCCGCCGCGCGGTTGAGCCGTCGTGGTGCCGGAAATGAGGACCGTGTCGCCTTCTTTCAAGCCGCTCGTAACCTCGGTCATGGTGTCGTTGTTCATCCCGGTCGTCACCGAGACCTGGATCTGCTGCCCCTCGAACAGAACGGTCGCGACCTTCTGCTGCCCCTGGGTGCGAATGGCCCGGTTGGGAACGAGAAGCACGTTGTTTTTCTGCTGAGTGATGACGTTCAAGCTGGCGGTCATACCCGCCTTGACGGTGTCAGGCGGATTATCGATGGAGACGGTCACCGGGTAGTTGACAACACCCTGGGTAAGCGTACCGGCCGGCGCCATTTCGATCACTTTGCCCTGGAGAGTGAGGTTCGGCAACGCGTCAAGGGTGATCTGGATGGGCTGACCGACCTTGATCGTGGGAATGTCCACCTCGGCCATGTTGACGACGATTTCCAGGTGGTCAAGATCGGCGACCTGCACCTGAGTGGTGCTGCCACTCGAGGACGCGTTCTGGCCGACGGTCAGGTTCAGTACCGTCACGACGCCGTTGAAGGGCGCCACTATTTCGGCTTGCTGTAGCGCCAGTTGGGCCTGCTTGACCGCGATGTCTGCTTGATCGACGCCGTTCTGGGCAATATCCAGGGTATTGGCATCCGAACCGGCCAACAATTTTTCCAGGTTGTTTTTGGCCTGGTCCACCGTAGCCTTCGCAGCCGTGATGGCGTCCGGCGTAACCTGGTTCTGCAGTTTGGCCAGGCTTGCTTGGGCCTGATCCACCTGAGACCGGGCGGCTTGCACCTGGGAAGTGGCGCTGCTGCCGGTGGTAGCCGCCAGTGAGTCATAATTGGCCTTAGCAGTGTTGTAATCTATGGTGGCGCCTTGCAGCGTGGCCGCTTGCGACGTCATGGCGATTTGCGGATTATTGGCTATCTTATCGTAAGCTGCCTGGGCCACTTGAACAGCCACCTGGGCCTTTTGAACGGCTGCGGCAGCCGCTTCGAGCTGGCTATTCGAGGTGCCCGCCGACTGCACGGCCGCGTTATAGGCCGCCTGGGCGCTGACAACCGCCCCCTGCGCGGCGGCCAGGTCGGCCCGACTGGCGCCGGCCACCAACGTGTTGTAATTGGCCTGCGCAGCATCGACCTGGGAACGGGCAGTTGCTACGTCCTGAGCGCTGTTCGGGTTCTGGGCCTTCGCCAGGTTGTCCTGGGCAACCTTCAGGTTAACCTGGGCATTCTGTAGCTGCAACTGAAGATTAGATGTATCGAGCTGAGCCAGGACCTGCCCGGCAATAACCCGGTCGCCTACCTGGACATTCACCTTTGTCAGCACACCGGTGGCGCCGAAGCTGAGATTCACCGCTGAATGTGAGGTAATATTGCCAGCGCCGGCCACGGTCGCAGCCAGGTTACCTAGGGTAACGGTGGCGGTCTGGCCGCTGGTGGGGGTAGCGGCCCTCGCACCTTGAGAGCCAAACCGCAAGTATACGGCCACGGCCACGCCGGCCAGAACGATGATTACGACAAGAACAGTAATCGCTCTCTTCATAGTTGGTCCCTCTCTATCAATTTCTCTCTTCACTCTACCTTACTTTGAACCTGTTTGAACCTGAAGGAATCAAGGCACAAGGCATAAGAATGGGGGGTCAGTCCCCACTGACCCCCCTTGGTCCGAACGGTGCTGTCCGATGGACCCCTACCCTGGGGACAGGAGCAGTAGCCACCCAGGGTCCCGCCAAAACCTCCCATGTTCGGCGAGCCTAGCGCCCGGCCCGCCGTTGGTTGGCCGGATCAGCCAGCCACTTCCTTCGCGGTCATCTGTAATGTACTACAGAAGGAAGATTCAGTGGTTAACCGGCAGTTACCGCATGATTAACAGGGTGTTAAATCCGCTCAACCGCCTCGTTCAAGAGCCTTTCACGTATTTATCGAACCACGCGATCGAGCGCTGCATGGCCAGATTGAAGTTGGCGGCGATATTGTGGTTGTCGCCCGGATAGGTGTACAGCTCGGTCGTCTCGCCGGCGGCCTTAAGTTGCTCGTACAGCTTCTGCGAGAACTGCACCGGCACCTCTTCATCCGTCACGCTATGGTCCAGTTGAAGCGGGCCCGAGAGGTCATTGAGATAGGCATTGGGGCTAATAGAAGCCCAGAAGCTCGGGTTTTGCTCGGACGTCCCATACTTGGCGATCAGTTCCTCGCGCCAGCGACGTTGGCTGAGCGGCGGGATCTCGGATGGTGGCAAGGGAGCGTGATGCCAGTTCTCGATCAGGTCCTGGTAAGTACCGACCACGCCGCCCCAGATGACGCCGGCCTTGATGTCTTTGGAGATAACCATCGCCCGCAGGGTGAGTTGGCCGCCCATCGAATGACCCCACATGCCGATGCGGTTGGGGTCGGCATCCGGGAACTTCTTGAGCGAGGCCACCGCGTTCAGAACGTCGGTGGTGTAAGCGGTCGAACCGTAACCGCCGACGGCCTTGCCCTCCGAATTCCCGTGGCCGCGGTAATCCGACTTGAAGACGATATAGCCGCTGTTGGCAATTGCGGCGACGTACGCCACATAGCGTTCGGTGGTGCGGTAAATCACCGGCGAGATATAACCGTGGTTAAAAACGATCACGGGCCAGCCGGTGGGCGGCTTCGGCCCCTTAGGCACAGTCAGCAAAGCATAGATCTTCAGACCCTCGGAGCGGTAGGAAGCGATATACTGGTTATAGTTGGCGCCCGGCGCCAGCGTCTGCTCGATGGTGACATCGCTGCCCGGATAGGACTGGGCGCGCTCGTACGGGATCTGCAGCGGATTGGGCTCGGGCGTAGGGCTGACGGCGAGCGTAGGCGTAGGCGTCGGGAGAGGCGTGTTTGCCAACGCCGGCGTATCGGTAGGAGCGGCGGTCGAAGTGGCGGTGGGCGCCTGCGGCGACGCCGCGGCAAGGGTCCCATCCGACGACGAGCCGGATGGGGTCCCATCCGACGCACCAGACGAAGACCCATCCGGCGCACCGGATGGGGAGGACGATTCGGCCGCAGTGGCGCTGGGCGTCGCGGCGCCCAACGACGCGAGCGCCACTGCGGCGGTTGCGCGGAGGCCGCTCGTGACCCCGCTGCCGGCGGCAGGCGATGGACGCTGGGCGCCACCGCATGCCGTCAGCAGAAAGGCCGAAACAGTCAGCCACGTCCAGGCTCGCAACACTCGTGACATATGCATGTCTCCTCTTACTGGCGCGTGAGGTGGAAATCGATCTCCAGTGTGATGTTATCCTCGACGCTCAGCACGACGGCCGCGCGCGGCGGAGTCATGCCGAATACTTCGAAAGTCGTCTTGGTGGAAGCCGTGCCGGTCAGGTCCTGGCCCGCAATCTTGCCCGTCGCCTGCCAGGTGATCGGCTTCGTAACGCCGTGGATGGTCAAATCGCCGGTAAGCTCGAAGCTCACATCGCCCGCGCTGGGCAGCGGCGAAGGCAGACCCTTGATAGCCGTAGGCACTAAGACGGCGGTCGGGTACTGGGCAGTATCCAGGGTGTTGCGCCTGATGAAGTTATCGCGCCGGCTCTCGTCGGTCTTGAGGCTCGTCATGTCGACGGTGATCTTTGACGCGCCGGGCACAAGAACGCCATCCGCTCCGATGTCAATGTTACCCGAGACGGCATTCGTGGCGCCGACCGCGTCGTTAGGCAGGTTGCGACCGGCCAGCTGCTCGCGCACCTTGAAGCGCGCTTGCGTACCGCCGGCAACCAGAACCAAGTGAAGCGTTCCGCCGGACGCCGCGGCAGATGGAGTGTTCGAAGCCGGCTGCGCGGCGGCGCCGGAAGACTGCGCCGTGGCTTGAACGGCGGCGGCCGCCGCGGGGGCAGTCGGGGCCGGCGCATCAGTCGCCGTGCCCACGCCGGCCGTGGCCGTGGCCGCGTCCGATGAGGTCGCGACCGGGGCGACCGTAGCCGCGCCGGCCGCGCTCGGATCGGCGGTCGCCGCGACCGCGGTCGCCGGGGCTGCGGCCTGCGGAGCCGCCGTGGCCGAGCCCGTGCCGCCTGTCGGACCGGGCGCCGGGGCAACGCAAGCCGATAGAATCATGGCCGCGAACAGGGCCAGGGCCAGGGATACCTTGACAGAAGAAGGTGCTGACAGTCTCCGTTTCACTCTTGCCTCCAGATGATCCTCCACGACGTGGCGAGGATCAGGTTGGAAAAAAACATGTGCAATCTTATCCGCCGAGGTTTGGCTGCGTCTGCTCGGGCCGCACGCCCAGCGTCACCGACAGCGTAGCCTGCTGGCCGCCGCTGCGCAACAGTGTGAACTTCACAGTCTGGCCGGGCGCGGTATTCTCCTCCAGATAGATCAGCAGATCATCCATGTTTGTGATCTGGTGGCCATCCACTGCGGAGATCAGATCGCCACCGCTCTGGAGGTACACCGTGCCGGTCTGGCTCTGGCCCAACACCAGGGTAGTATCCTGCGTGCCGCCGCGCATGCCCGCCTTCTCGGCCGGCCCGCCGGCGGTCACGTTCATCACGTACGCACCCTTGGCATCGGCCGGGAAGCCCAACGCCTGCGACCAGGCCTTGGTGTAGGTCGAGCCCTCGATGCCCAGGTAGGCATGCTGGTAGTGCCCGGTTTGGATGATCGCCGGGACGATGCGCTTGACGATGTTCATCGGGATGGCGAAGCCGACCCCGCTGTTGCTGCCTGAAGAAGACTGGATCTGGTCGTTGACGCCGATCACATTGCCTTGGATATCGAGCAGTGGGCCCCCCGAGTTGCCGGGATTGATGGCCGCGTCGGTCTGGATGGCCTCGGGGATGCTGAAAGCGGTCTGCGACGGGATGGTCCGTCCCAGGGCGCTGACGATGCCACGCGTCATCGTGCCGTTCAGGCCGAACGGATTGCCGATGGCGATCGCCGTCTGGCCGACCTTCAAAGCCGCCGAATCACCCTGCGAGACCGGCACCAGCGTCGTAACCTTGGGATCGACCTGGATTACGGCGATGTCACCGTTCGGATCGGTGCCCACCAGCGTAGCATCCACCTGGGTGCCGTCGGCGAAGGTCACCTGCAGCTTATCCGCGCCACTGACGACATGATCGTTGGTCACGATGTGGCCCTGGGTATCCCACACGAAGCCGGAGCCTTCACCCTGCGGCACGTCGGTGCCTGAGCTGCCGCCAAAGCGGGAGGTCTGAGCCGCCAGGTTAAAGACCGTCACTACAGAAGGGTTCACCTTCTGATAGACGGCTTCCATGATCTGGCTCTCGGCATCCGCCCCCGGCTGAACGTTTATGGTCACCGGCGCCTGCACTGAGGCGGAAGGCGCTGAGGCAGCGGGGGCCGGGGTCGCGGTGGGTGTCGCGTTTTGCTGGGCGAATCCCACCTGCTCGGCCGTGCTGTTCGAAACGCTATTGCCGGTTACGTTGCCCACCACCTGCGCGACCAGCGCCTGCGGCCCGCCAGCGCGTAATGCCAGAACAGTGACTGCCCCCGCGCCCATGCCCGCCAGCACGATCCCAACGATGACCAACGCGACCAGAAACAACAATGCCTTGGATTTCATACTCTCAAACTCCTTATCAAGCACCCCGACTACTACGCCGCCGGACGGCTTTCACCGGCCGAGGGGCGGCCAACTCCCGCCGTCAGAACCCGGAAGAGGGTCAGAAACAAGACAGAGCCTCCCGCCACCAGGTAAATCGCCTTCATTACCGGCAGGCTGCTATCCGTGCCCAACAGGGCGCTATGAACAGTGACGGCGGCAAACATCAGATACGATAGTCCATGAATCGCACGCCAGGTCTTGAAGCCCAGCCGCTTCTTGACGTAGAAGGCCGCCGTGACGATCACACCTACGTACAGGCTCAGGGTGCCGAGGCCGGTCAGAAATGGTTGGTAGGCCGACGCGAAGGGCACGGCCAGGGCAGACAGGGTGAAGCTAACGACCTGGTCGCCCAACAATGAGAGCCCGTGCACCACGCCGAAGCCCAGCGCTAGCCACGAAGTCACATTATGTACGGTGACGGCTACCGGTCCGGATACCAGGCCGCCTATCCCCTTGCTGCTAATGGTGACGCCCCAGGCCGTGCTCATCCAGAGCGCCAAAAAGGCGACGACCGCCGATGCTCGGCTGACAAACCAGAAGCCCGGCGCCTTGGCAGCCATCGCGCTGCCCAGCCACACCAGGGCCAAAACTCCCAGAACGGCGCCGGCCACGCTGCCGACAGAGAACATTCCAATCTCAGGCCACGTCAAATCATTCGTTTTGCCATTCATAACCACACTCCAGAGATGCCACGCGTCCCATAGTAGTTACCGTCGGCGCCCACCATCAGGGCTTCGACCCCCGGTCGATCGGCCAGCCAGGCGAGGCCTCGGTCACGCCCCAGGATCAAGGCGACCTTCGCTGCCACCTCCGCCCCGGTTGTCGTCGGCGCCAATGCCGTGACGCTGAGCAGATCGGTGTCCGCCGGGCGGCCTGTACGCGGGTCAATCAGATGATGACCACCGGACCAGCGCCGGCCGGTGACACTCGAAGTCGCCGCGGCTCGCTCTTGCACTCGCAACCACACCACATCGGTTCCCGGCCGGGTAGGATCATCCACCGCCACTAGCCAGCCCTGCGCCGGCCCGGCGCAGGGCTCATCGCCCCAGGCCCGCAAGTCGCCACCGGCATTCACCAACCCAGCCCCCAGGGGGCGAAGCAGCTCGGCGGCCCGGTCGGCGGCCCAGCCTTTGCCGACGCCGCCCAGGTCGAGCCGCACGCCCTCGGGAAGCGAGACCGTCCGCCGTTGCGGGTCGAGCCGGATAGCGGCCCAGCGGGGCGAATCCCAGCCGAAAGCGCCGTTTTTTCCAGAAATCGGCTGCGCTCCGGAAACTGCGTTCCCGTGCGCGCTCTGCGCGCCGCCCGCCGGCCGGGCCGTCTCCCTGGCCCGCACCAGCTCGATACTCTGATCGTAACCTGCCGTCTCGAGCTTATCGATGATGGTGGGATCGAAGATCCCGCCGCTCAGTCGTGCGGCAGCCAGCGCCGATCCGACCAGTTCCGCCAGGTCCGGCGAGACTTCAGACGTTTTCCCGGACGCCGCATTGAGCTGCGAAAGCTCAGAATCGACCCGGAAGCGGCTGAAGCGAGCCTCCACCTGGAAGAAGAAGCGCTCTGCTTCCGCCAGCGCCTTCTCAGCCGCCCCGGCATCCTCGGCATCCAGGAACAACTCGATACCGGTCGTCATACACTGAAAGGAGCATGTCACAAGCATGATCGCCGACCCTCAAGCTTCCAACCCGACCGTCACGACCCGCGCGTCCGAGTGCGGGGCAGGAACAACTGCGACTGTGAGGGCTGCGGCAACTGCAACGGAGCCGAGTTGATCTGCGGCGCCGCCGGTTCAGCCGGCACGACGATCTTGACCGCCGCTACCTGGCCACCAGTCGACGCAGACGTCGTCGTCGACGTCTGCGTCGACGATGTCTGCTTGATGCCCGGATTCAGGGCCACGATGCCGCCCAGTGTCCCCGTAAACGCGGCGACCGCGACGACGATGGCAGTCACTTTCAGACGGGCCAGGGCCGCCTTGCTGGGCCGGCCGCGGCGCCTTGCGTTGGCAGCAGCCGGCCGGGTCGCGGCCGGGTTACCCCTCCTAGATACGGTATTTTCAGTCATCGCCCCCTCCAGATAAAGGCGCCGGTGCGGTATTGGAACCGCCGCCGCGTAAGCGCCGGCCGCCGCTGATGCTACCCTGACCGCTCTGCAACTGCTGTACGCTCTGGGTCAACTGATTGAGCTGACCATTCAGCGTTTGAATCTGACCGTAGGCGGTCTGAAGATCGGTGTCTGCCTTCTGCAAAGCCTGCTTATAGGCCTGCACCTCGGCCTGCAACGTCGGCACGTCGATGGTGGTGTTAGGGTCGGGCGCCTGGACCGACGGGACATCGGCCGCGGCCGCCTGAGCTACCTGTGCGGCCCGCCCGGACAGGAGAACCAGACCGACGACCACCACCATCACCAAGGCCGTCACGATGCCTGATAAAAACAGCGCTGAATTGCGCTTCACATCTGCCTCCCGGCACATCTGCCTTCGGTAAATGACTATTCGCTAAATTAACAGAGGGAAGAGACCAGTTTTCGTCAGATCGCTTACCGGCACGCACAACCTCGCCAGCGCCGGAGAGTATCGTCCGAAACCTCGTCCTTCCCCCCATGCTGCCAGGGCCGGGGGAGCCTCCCCTCTACACCCCGGTCCCGGTCAGCACGTCAACAAGGAGACCCAGTCCCTTGTGACGTCCTTAGAATACCTGAAGGGCGGCCCGGTGTGGTTAAGCTGCCGTTACCGATAGCTTAACAAAGGGTTAACGACGATCGGCAGGAAGAAGGGTAGGAGATAAAGAACGCGCTAAGGCGAGGAGCGGAGATAGCGGGAGGCCATAGAGGCATCAGCTGGGCCGCGATGGCGGCGTTAACAATGCCATAACACACACGTAATATTACGTTAAGCAGCGTTTCCGGCACGGTGGTATAATTCGTCTGAGAGGTAGTATGGCCATGCCCCAGACAATCCTGATAGTGGAAGATGATGACCTGATCGTGGATTCGGTGCGCTATGGGCTCGAGCGCGAGGGATACCGCGTGCTGGCCGCTTACGACGGCGCAGCCGGGTTGGCGTTAGCGCGCGCCGAAGGCCCCGACCTGGTGCTGATGGACGTGATGATGCCGGTCATGGACGGTCTGCAGGCCTGTCGCACTCTACGCTCCGAATCCACAGTGACGATCATCATGCTGACGGCGCGCGGCGAGGAACTGGACCGGGTCATCGGCCTGGAGCTTGGCGCCGACGACTATGTGGTCAAGCCGTTCAGCATGCGCGAGCTGGTGGCCCGCATCCGCGCGCAATTGCGCCGGGTTGACATGCAACCACGCACGGGGGCCGGCGTTTGGCCGATGACTGTCGGTGAGATCACCCTGGACAACGACCGGCATGTGGTAACAAAGACTGGACGCATCGTAGACCTGCGTCCGAAAGAATTCGATCTCCTGGCAGTGCTCATCGCCCAGCCGGGGCATGCGTTCGAACGCGGGGAATTGTTGGACGCGGTATGGGGCAATGATTGGATCGGGGATCCGCGCACGCTGGATGTGCACATGCGCTGGTTGCGCCAGAAGGTTGAGGACGACCCGGCAACCCCGCGCTATCTACTGACCGTGCGTGGTCTCGGCTACCGGTTTGCCAGGCCGGATGAGGTGTAGAGACACATGATCAAACGGCGCCTGGCGGGTCTCAAAGCGCGAGTGATCGTGACTTACCTGGTCATTTTTCTGGTCAGTGCGGCCATTATGGCCGGACGAGCCGGCGTGCTATTTGCTGCGATGGCAACGCAGACCGCCGAACATGATCTTGAATTGCAAACCTATTTGATGGCCTCTACGCTCGAGCGCCCATGGTCAGTTCTTGAAAGCGAGTCACCGTTCACGATTCCTCAGTTTCAAACTCTGACCGGCCGCTTCGCGCAGAGCGCCGGCGGACAGTTGACCCTGCTCGACCCGCGTGGCGAACCGCTGCTGTTTTCGGCCGACACTGCTCCGGGCAACCAAAGTAACGAGCCCGAGGTGAACGCGGCGCTCACCGGCGGGGTGCAAACAAACGTGCGCACGGATCCGGTCACCCACAAGCAGATGATCTACTCAGCGTCGGCCGTAGAACGAGGCGGGCACACAATCGGCGTCGTGCAAATGGCAGTTCCGCTGTCGGATGTAGTCGCTAAAACGCGGGACTTCTGGTTCCGGCTCGGCCTGACGGCGCTGTTTGCGGCCGCGGCGGCGGCCCTGGCCGGCTGGCTGTTGGCCGACCAACTGGTGCGACCTGTTGCCCGGCTGCGCACCGCGGCGGCCCGCTTGGCCGCGGGAAACCTGGCGGAACGCGTGCCGACAGACAGCACCGGCGGGGTGACCGAGATCGCCGAGTTGGGCGAAGCATTCAACGATATGGCGGAACGCGTCGAAAGTATGATCACGAGCCAACGCGCGTTTGTGGCGAATGCCTCGCACGAACTGCGCACGCCGCTTACCAATGTGAAGCTGCGGGCCGAGGCGCTGAACAACGGCGCGCTGGACGATCCGGTCGTCGCACGCAAGTTCGCACGTGAGATCGAGAGCGAGACAAACCGGCTGGCGCGCATGGCCAGTGATCTGCTCACCCTGACGCGCCAGGACGCGATCGCGTCGCAGGCGCGCGAGAAGCTAAACCTGGCCAACCTGATCGCCGAGGTGACCTCGGAGATGAGCCTTCGGGCGGCCAAGGCTGGAGTAACGCTCAACCAGGAGATTGCACCCGACCTGCCCCTGGTCAGCGCCGATCCGGCGGGCATGCAAACGGTTTTGCTGAACCTGCTTGACAATGCCTTACAGTACACGCCGCCGGGCGGCGCGATCACTGTCCGGGCCTGTGGTGACGAAGAGAGACAGAACGTGATCCTGCAGGTCAGCGACAGCGGGGCCGGCATCGCGCCGGAGGACCTGCCGCACATCTTCGAACGCTTTTACCGGGCGGATAAGTCACGCAGCCGGCGCATGGCCCAACAACGGAACGGCAGCGCGCTGGCAGGCAGCGGGGCGGGGCTGGGCCTGGCGATCGTGCGTGGCATCATCGAAGATCACGGTGGCACGGTGGGTGCTGAAAGCGAGTTGGAGCGGGGCACCACGTTGACCGTGACTTTGCCGGCCGCGCAGTAAGCCAGAGTCCTGCGTCTCGCGGCTCAGCGGCGCGGCTGGGCGGCGCTTCGATTCTCTTTTGCCCTCAGCGCGCCCCTGCGAGGCCGGCGGCGTGAAGGCGCCTTCCGGCTGGCCCGCCCGGAAGAGCGAGCCCGCAGCGCATGACTTTGTTGCCAGGCGAGGTAAGCGGACAGGGGGCAGAGAATGAGCAGACCGGCGATGATGGCCAGCTTGAGCGCGGCATTGCCGGACAAGGGAACGTACATGCCGTGCTCGAGATCGTAGAGCAGGTCGATCAGGCCAAGGAACACCCCTGCGCCTGCCCCGAGCAGCGTGAACAGCAGACCCCAATCACGCATCAGCCACAGCCCGGCGGCGCCGGCCAGTGAGGCCACGGCTACCCAGCCGTCTGGCAGAAGAAACGCCCCCTCGAAAGCCACATAGATCGAATAGTCCGCAGCCCCAGGCGCGCGTGCGCGCACCAGCTCCGGAGCCGCGAACCAGGCGGCCCAGTAGGCGATGACGGCGATGCCAACCAAGAGTTGGATGGCGATGGCCAGGTTGATCGAGGCAGGACGACGCATGACGCAACCCCTTCCGCTATGCGTTGCAAACTCACCTGAACCGGGCCAGCGCGAAGTCGACCAGCCACGGCCAGGCGCGGGCTACGACGACCAGGATGCGCCACGAAGGAGGGATGATGTCAAGACGGCGCGGGTGGTGGGCCAGCCAGGCGATACGACCGGCGACATACTGGACGGGCATGGCGCCAGGACGGGCGTGCGCCGGTTGTTTGCCCTCGGCGATGGCTTGCAGGTCAGGGCTGAAATTGGTGGCGACGAAGCCGGGGCAGAAGGCGGTGACGTAGATGCCTTTGCGCCGCACCTCGCGCCCCAGCGCCTCGGAGAAACCTACCACGCCGAACTTGGTGGCAGAATAAACGCTGCCGGTCGGCAAACCGATCAGCCCGGCGATGGAGGCGACGTTGATGATATGGCCGGAAGCCTGCGCGATCATGGGCGGCAAGACGGCGCGCGCACATTCGATCACGCCTACCAGGTTGGTACTCACTTCATCGCGCAGACGGTCGGGGTCAAAACGCGCCAGCAAGGTGTCGTAGCTCAACCCGGCGTTGTTGATCAGCAGGTCGACACGCCCCCAGCGCTCGAGGGTCGCATCGAGCATATGCTGGATGGCCGCCCGATCGCGCACGTCGGTGGGGACGGCGAGCGCCTGCCCACCCCCCGCAGCGATTTGCCCGGCAACGCGCGCTAGCGCGTCAGCCCGGCGCGCCGCCAGCGTTACCCGCATGCCGTCTTTCGCCAGCCTCAACGCCGTGGCCTCGCCGATACCGCTCGAGGCGCCGGTGACAATCGCCACTCCGGCCCCAGATGCACCACCCGAAGTCATTGCCATACGCCTCCCTATAGTCGCCCCCGATCAGTCCCCGGTTCGTAACTGGTTGTGGCATGCCTGGCAGACGGCGTCGGTAGTCGCCTGGTTCAGGAACCTGATATCCGCCGTGCCGTCCGTCGTATGCCCTCCATGGCAGGTCACGCAGGTGGCGGCCTTCGGGTCCAGGGCTTGCCAACGGGCCAGAAAATAGTGGAAGTGATTATTCTGTGAACGGCTTCCGGTCACGTCCTGGTGACACTTCAGGCAGTTCGCGTCGCCGATAGGAAAGATCAGCGGCGCCGGCTGCGTGGCGCGCCCGGTATACCAGAGAGCGGCGTTGCGCGCGCCGATCAGCTCGGCGGACATCCGGCCGGTCACGCCCACCCCCGAATGGCAGTTGATGCAGGTCACGTTCTTGGGCGTGTGCGCCGAGGCCAGGTCAACGGGTTGCGCAGCCAGCGACCGCTGAAAGTAGGTAGATTCCGGCTGGCTGTGGCAGGAAGCGCAGAAGGCATCATGTTGCTCCTGGCTGGCAGCAAAAGCGAAGCCGCCTGCCGCCAGGAGCACACCCAGCAGAACCAGCCCGCCGATGGCCGGGATGAGCGGAAAGCGCCGGCGCGTCGCCGGTCCGGGTTGTTTAGCTGCTCCTGCGCGCTTCGCTTTCCCCAACGCTGAATCCGCTCCTTTTGGCTTGCGAGCATTTGATCGATCGGGCATCGAGACAACTCCTATATTAGAATCGAGGCGGCCTGCCGCGAGAACTGCGAACGGGCTAGAACGGGCCGTAACCGATGGCAACGGCCACGGCCAGGAAAATGACCGTGACGACCAACACGCCCGCCCACAACTTGGCGGTCCATTTGAGCCAGGCGGAGTAGCCGACAGCCGTCAGGCCCAGGCAGATCAGCAGGACCGGGTTGGTAGGATAGGCCAGGTTGGAGAAGCCGTCACCGAAGCAGTAGGCGGTGACGCCGGCCTGGCGGGTGACGCCGACCAGGTCGCCCAACGGCATCAGGATCGGGATGAGCAAGAAGGCTTTGGCCGAGCCGCTGGCCACAAAGAACTCGATGACCAGGGCCAGGACGTACATCATGAGGACGGATGCCAGCGGACTGGCCCCGGCAAAGCGCAGCGAGGCGCTATGCAGGATGGTGTCCATGATTCCGCCGGCGGCCACGATATATTTGATGCTGGCAGCCATGAGGATCAGCACAGACTGAACGAACGCCTTGGTGCTGATCTGCGCACCGGCCTTTTGTGTGGCTTCCATGCTCTCCCCCTTTTGGCTAAACGAGGCGGCGCAACATCTCCATGCAAGCCCGACTCAGGTAGGGTCGATCTCATTCGGCCGGCTCAACAGGGCTTCGTGAGCGGCCATCAGTTGGGCAAGGTGTTCCTCAAACATAAATTCTCCTGCGGAAGCAGCCCGACGGCATCGGATCCAACCGGCAATGGGTCCGATGCCGTCGGGAGCGCTCACTGCACGTGCAACTCGGCCACCTGGCGGAAGTGGAAACCGTAGATGGCGAAGGTAACGGCCAGGGGGAAGAGCTTCGGACGGCGGAAGAGTGTCCAGCCCAGGAGGCCCCAGTACTCGGCACGCGCTTTGCCCTTGAGACCCAGTTGGTAGGCCGAGCGGAAAAAGGCCAGGACGTATTGGGGCTCCAGGTGCAGGCTAACCGTGGGGGCTTTGTACTCGCGCAGGAAGGTCCTGACGCGTGCATAATACGGCCGCGGCGCGTAGATCTGATCCAGCAGCCGGCGGTAACCCTGACGCAACTGCTCCAGCCCCATCTTGGGCACGATGTTGGTCGAGCCGTCGGCGTTGTCTCCGGTCATCTCCTCCGACAACCGGCCCTCGCTCTTCATGCGTTCGTAGAGCCGTGTGCCATAGGGCGCCTGCAGCAAGCCAACCATGGCGGTGACGATGCCGCTGCGCTGGATGAAGTCGATCTGCTGCTGGAAGATTGAGCTGGTATCGCTGTCGAAGCCGACGATAAAGCCGCCCTGAACCTGCAGCCCGGCGCGCTGGATCGTCTTGACGCTATCGATCAGGTCGCGGTTTCGGTTCTGGTACTTGCTGCACTCCAGCAGGCTCGCTTCGCTGGGCGTCTCGATGCCGACAAAGACAGTATTGAAACCGGCTTCGGCCATCAAGCGCAGCAACTCGTCGTCATCGGCCAGGTTGATCGAGACCTCGGTATTGAAGGCCATGCCCTTCTTGCCCTTGCGCCATTCGATCAGCGCCGGCAGGACCTCGGCCTTGAGCAACTTCTTGTTACCGATAAAATTGTCGTCGACGAAGAAGACGTTCTTGCGCCAGCCTGTCCGGTAGAGACTTTCCAGCTCGCCGATGATCTGCTGCGTGGTCTTGGTGCGCACTTTGCGGCCGAGCAAGGCGGTGATGTTGCAGAAATCGCAGTTGAAGGGGCAACCACGCGAGAACTGGATGGAGACACTGTCGTATTGCTTGAGCTCGGCCAACTCCCAGCGGGGGGCCGGCGTAGCGCGGATGTCCGGGTGCTCGGTGGTGGAGTAGACGCGCTGCGCGCACCCGGCGGCCAGGTCGGCCAGGAAGGGCGCCAGCGTCAGTTCCGACTCGTTCAGCACGAAGTGGTCCACCTCGTCAAAACTCTCATGTTCGCCGGTAAAAAGTGGCCCGCCGGCCACTACCTTCAACCCGGCCTCCTTGCACTGGTGGATGGCTTTGAAGGTTCCCTCGCGTTGGACGACCATCGCGCTGACGAAGGCCATGTCCGCCCATGCCAGATCTTCGTCACTCATCGCCTGAATATTCAGATCCACCAGGCGCAGTTCCCAATCGGCGGGCAGCATCGCGGCAACGGTCAGCAAGCCCAATGGCGGCGCACCGGCCTTTTTGCGGATGAAGCGGAGAGCGTGCTTGAAGCCCCAAAACGTATCGGGAAACTCGGGGTAGACCAGCAGGACTTTCAACTTGGTACTCCTTCCTTACGACTTATGATCCGTTCGTGCGGGGCGAAGGCGGTCGCGACGAGACCCGCGGCAGCAGCCAGCAGGGCGACGACAAAGATGGCGCGAATACCGCCCGCCAGGGCGATCTTGAGGGCGCCATCGACGGCGACGCCGTCGGCAGGGCCGGTCAGTGGATCGACCAACTGGCCGAGCGGCGCCGTGGCCGGGTCAATGCCGGCGGCCGCTCTCGCGGGCGCCAGGCGCCAGGCGCCAACTGAGCACCGCTCCCATGACGCTGACGCCGATAGTGCCGCCGATGCTGCGGCTGAATTGAAGCGTGGCGGTTTGCTCAGGGCGGGAAGGGGACCTGGGCAGCAAGAATGCATTATATGGCTGAACACTGTAGGGCGCGAATCGATGCGCCGGAGTGCGGCACAAACAGAGCGGGGTTATCATCGTATGATAACCCCGCCGCCAGATAGGGAGAGTTGCTCCTTACTTTACTTCTGGGCCCGGCCCAGCAGCGCCCAGCCTGAAGGCAAGAGCGCGGCTGCCAGCGCGAGCTTGAGCAGGTCGCCGGGGATGAAAGGCAACAACCCGGCTGCAAGCACGTGGTCGGCGCCCAGGAAACGGGCCAACCAGGTCAGGCCGAAAGCGTAGATGACGACGTTGCCGAACAGCATCGCCAGGACCGTCGTGGCTGGGCGCCGGTCCCAGCCGCGCTCGGCCAGCAGCCCTACCAGGTAGGCAGCGACCACCAGGCCGGCCAGGAAACCGCCGGTAGGACCGGCCAAACGTGCGAGGCCGATACCACCGCCGGCAAAGACCGGCAGGCCGATCGCCCCTTCCGCGAGGTAGAGGAGCAGCGCGTACGCGCCCAGCCGCCTGCCGAGCAACGCGCCGATCAGCAGAGCAGCCAGGGTCTGGCCGGTGATAGGAACGGGACTGAACGGCAGCGGGATCGCTACCTGGGCGCTTAGAGCTACCAGCAGGCTACCGGCAACCACGCAGGTGGAATCATAAGCCAGGCTGTAGCGTCGCACCGACGGACGAAAAACATCAACCGCAGTCATCTCGTAATGCCTCCATGGCTGGCTGAGGATCGCTGGATCCTCATTCCTCTTGGATACTCGCATGCCACTCCGCGACAACGGGTTTGCCGTTCACGGGCGTTATGACCCGTGGCCCGACCCGCATCTCGGCCTCTTTCGTTTCCTGCGCTGTCACGCCCTGCGGGCCACCGATAACGAGCTCGAGCGGGTGCCCAGCCACAATCACCGGCAGCGGTTTGGCGCCCAGCCAGGGGATGTCCACATGGTACGTCTTGTCGTCGATCTTGACCTCGAAACTAGGCATCTCAGCACCTCCTAGGTTTATCCTGGTCTGCTCTGCTTATCAACCTGCAATCCGTGCCCGCGTTGCCTGCTCTGCAGGCTCAGCACCGGCCCGGGATTTGCCGTTCGACGCGCCTGACTGGCCATCCGCAGAGACGTGCCCGGCGGCCGTGGCGGCTGCGCCGGCTTCGTCGTCGGGCACAAGGTCCCAGCGCTCCGGTGAGCGCCAGAGCGCCGAGAGCATCAGCTCGCGAATGAAGATCATCTCCTTTGGCAACCGGTCATAGATCTTGACGAAGAGCGCGTCGTGGGAGAGGATCTCCTGCTTCCACTGATCCCGGTCCACCGCCATGATCTCCTGAAACTGCCTGGCCGAGAACTCCTCCAGGCCGCGCCAGTCGATATCCTCGTAGCGCGGCATCCAGCCAATCGGGCTTTCGACGCCGCTGGCCTGCCCGTGCGCCCTTTCCACGATCCATTTCAAGATGCGCATGTTCTGGCCGAAGCCGGGCCAGAGGAAATTGCCGTCCCCATCCTTGCGGAACCAGTTGACGTTGAAGATGGGCGGCGGGTTTCTGAGCGTGCGGCCGAACTGCAGCCAGTGGTTGATGTAGTCGCCCATGTGGTAACCGCAGAACGGCAGCATGGCCATCGGGTCGCGCCGCACCTCGCCGACCTGGCCCGCGGCCGCGGCTGTCGTCTCGGCGCCCATCGTGGCCGCAGTATACACCCCATAGCTCCAGTTGAAGGCCTGATACACCAGCGGGACCACGCTGCTCCGCCGCCCGCCGAAGATAAAGGCGCTGATCGGAACGCCGCGCGGGTTTTCCCAGTCGGGATCAATCGAAGGGCACTGCGAGGCCGGGGCGGTGAAGCGCGCGTTGGAGTGCGCCGCCAGGCGTCCGGCATCCGGCGTCCAGGGCTGGCCCCGCCAGTCGATCAGCTCAGGGGGCGGCGTTTTGGTCATGCCCTCCCACCAGACGTCGCCATCGGGCGTGAGCGCGACATTGGTGAAGATCGTGTTGCGGGAGATGGTTGCCATGGCGTTGCCGTTCGAGCTGGTCGAGGTGCCCGGGGCGACGCCGAAGAAGCCCGCTTCGGGGTTGATAGCGTAGATCCGTCCGTCGGGCGCACGCTTGATCCAGGCAATGTCATCGCCCACGGTAGTGACCTTCCAACCGGCAAAGGCGGCCGGAGGAATCAGCATGGCGAAGTTCGTCTTGCCGCTGGCGCTCGGAAAGGCCGCCGCGACGTAGGTCTTGTCGCCGTCCGGAGACTTGAGGCCGAGAATCAGCATGTGTTCGGCCAGCCAGTCATCGTCACGGGCAATGACCGAGGCAATGCGCAGCGCAAAGCACTTCTTGCCCAGCAAGGCGTTGCGGCCGTAGCCACTGCCGTAAGACCAGATGGACCGGTCTTCGGGAAAGTGGACGATATACTTTTGCTCCCGGTTGCAGGGCCAGGCAACGTCTTGCTGGCCCTCTGCCAGTGGCATGCCGACAGAGTGCAGGCAAGCCACGAACTCCCCGTCGCCGAGCACATCGAGCACCCGCCGCCCCATCCTGGTCATGATCCGCATGTTGGCAACGACATACGGCGAATTGGTGATCTGGACGCCGATGTGGGCGATGGGCGAGCCCAGCGGACCCATGCTGAACGGGATGACGAACAAAGATTGGGTTGGGCAGAAAAGAAACGTCCGGGCGATGGCAAGACGATAGCAACACGAAGACACGCCGTTGCGGCAGGAGCCGAAACGGCCGGCGCTCACCGGCCGGGACCAGTACTTACCGGTGGCTATCAGGCATCACGATAGGGAATGGCGGGCCGCACCATGTATGGGTCGTACTCGGCCGCGTCGGGCTGACAGACCCTTCCGGTGCCGTTGCAGAAGTAGCAGTGCGATTCACCGACGATCAACTCGGACCAGGCTTGATCGTTAGCCCGTAGACAGTAGGAGCCCCGCCCTTCACAGACCGGGCAATCTAGCAGATTGTGACCGTCACGATCCAGCATCATTATCTCCCATCCTGGATTACTATCATTTACGCTAATTGGATTGTATCTAGCATCACAAGAAAGTAAATACATACTTAACACGGAATTACGCGAATAAAAATCAGACGATTGACGCAACGCGTCATGCCTCCGGAAGCCCAGCGTGGGAAAACCGCGCCAAACATTAGACGCGGCCGGCCGGCCTGTGATAGAATGGCTTACCAGAATCGTCCTGAGGCTGGCGCTATACGCGAGCGAGGAACCAGGTTTCCCGGAGAGGCTATCCGGAGAGCGAAACCTGGTTTCTTTGACCCTTGAACATGAATTCAACCACTGACACCTCTGCGGCCGTAGCTACGCGTCCCGTGCGCGGGCCGCTGGCCTGGCTCTTGCGACTGAACCTCTCCGTCCCCAAGCGTAGCGAAGCGGAGATCGAGGCCGGGTAGAGCGCGACTACCCGTGCTGGAGTTCTGCGAGCCCGCGCGCCGGCCGACTTACATCGGGATCGCCAACACCGGGGTTGGGTTGGTTGGGATCGTGGCGCCCCTCCTTGGCGCCGCCCTGGCTGAAGCCGGTTACGGCCGGCTGTTCGCCACCAGCTCACTGGTTCTGTTGCTAGACTGGGCGCTCATGCGCTGGTGGGTGAGG
>JADGQF010000230.1 GCA_017882045.1 Anaerolineales bacterium | reverse complement strand
AGAGAAATGCGCCCGAACCACAAATGCCTGCATCAAACCCGGGGCGGATTGCCTGGCCGCCCAACCCAATCCCCACCCGCCGCCTGTGCCATTTATCTCATATGCAACTATTCCCCATCGCCTGCGCCCCTGCCGGCCGGCAAAGCCCGCTTCCTGCCCACTTTGCCGGCGCTTACCCCTTGACTTTGGCCCACCTCGGGTGTAGACTGCGCGCAGATTAGTTTCAAATGCAATTCAGCCGCTCAGGAGACGAATGGACCTCTCCCGGCACAAGACCCTCGGCTTCCGGGTTGCCCAGGCCGTGCGCGATCACGAGACCGCCTCACGCGCCGAGATCGCGCGCTACCTGGACGTGAGCCCGGCTACCGTGGGCCGCGTCGCCGACCGTCTGCTGAGCGCGGGCGTGCTGCGCGAGATCGGCCCGCGGCCCGCTAAGGCTGCGGCCGCAGCCACGGGTGCGGCCGCAGCCACCGGTGTGGCCGGTCGTCCGTCCAAGCTTCTGCAGTTCAACCCCTATATCGGTTCCGTCCTGACCATCGACCTGCGCGAGACGGATGTGCGCGCGGCCATCACCGACTTCGACGGCCGGGTGCTGGTCCGCCTCGCTCGCCCGCTCACCGGCGGCGACACGGCGCGCTCGCTGGCCGAGCTGCTGGACCTGGTGCGCGACCTGTTGGCGGCTCCGCGCTCCGGCCCCGCCGTGACCAGCATCGTCGTCGGCGCGCCCTCGATCGTTGACGCCGAGATGGGGGTTGTCGAATGGGCGCCGAGCCTGGGTTGGCGAGGGGTTGCTCTGCAGCAACTGCTGGCCGGCGAGTTTGGGCTGGACGTGCTGGTCGAGAATGACGTGAACCTGGCCGCGGCCGGCGAATATTGGAAGGGCGCCGGGCGCACTGTGCGCCACAACCTGGTCTTCATCAGCGTCGGCTCCGGTGTCGGCGCCGGCATCATCCTGAACGGCGAGTTGTACCGGGGCGCGACCAACGCCGCCGGCGAAATCGCCTATTTCATCACCGACGTGAACGTGCTGCGCGATAACATGGGCCAGGTCGGCAACCTCAAAAACCGCATCGGCCGCGCCGGCCTCGTCCGCCTGGCCCAGCTGGTCGCGCACCGCTATCCCGCCTCGCAGCTTTCGGCCATGCTCAACCGCAGCGAGGATTACGTGGATACTGCCTCCATCCTGGCGCTGGCTGAAAACGGCGATCCCGCGGCGCAGATTGTCTACCGCGAGCTGGTCAACATCCTGACTATCGTCATCTGTAACGCCTCGCTGGTGCTGGACCCCGAGATGGTGATCGTCGGCGGCCCCGACCACTGGAACTGGACGAATTTGATCGCCGCCATCCAGGCCCAGATCGGCTCCGCCTTGCTGCGCCCGGTCCACCTGGCCCCTTCCGAGCTGGGCAGCGATGCCCTGATCATGGGCGGCGCCTACGCCGCCCTGGGCAGCCTGGGCGCGCTGTTAGACTGAAAGAAGGACGCGCATGAGCAACCTGCTCTCTTTTGTCACTGCCAACTTCATTGCGCGCGAGTGCGGCTATCACCTGGACGGCGGATGGGAGGCCGGACAGCCAGCCATCGAGGCTTACTTCCGGCCGCCCGAGACCTTCGAGGCGCGCTTCGACGCCTTGCTGGCCGAAGTGCGTGCGCTGAGCTTCGCGGCGGTGGATATCTGGACGGGGCATCTCAGCCCTGCCTGGGCCACCCCCGGCCAGATGAGCGCGGCCCGGCGCTGCCTGGAGCGCCAAGGACTGCAGCCGGTCAGCGTGGCCGGCTACTTCGGCTCGACCCTGCCCGAGCTCGAAGCGGTCTGCCGGCTGGCGGCGGGCCTGGGGGCGCCCATCCTGGGCGGCGTCGCGCCCATGCTCGGGCGACAGCGTGCGGAGGTCGTGGCCCTGCTGCGCGCCTACGGCCTCGTTCTGGCGATCGAAAACCACCAGCACACGAGCGCGGGGCAGTTGCTGGCGGAGATCGGTGAAGGCCCGGCCGAGTTGGTGGGCGCCTGCGTCGATACCGGCTCGTTCGCCACGCGCGGCTGTGACGCGGCCCGGGCCATCGAGACGCTCGGCGCGCGCGTGCTGCACGTCCATTTCCGGGATGTCGTCCCCACGGGCAGCGATGAGTCCGTGCGCTTCGGGCAGGGCTGCGTCCCCTTGCCGGGCTGCGTCGCCGCGCTGCGCCGCGCCGGCTACGCGGGCGCCATCAGCGTGGAGCACGAGCCCGAAGACCACGACCCGCGCGACGATTGCCGCGCGAGCCTGGAGATGCTCAAAAGCTGGCTGGAGCCTGGCTCAATCAAACGGGAAGGAGAAACATGCTGAAACCGGTGCGGATCGGGTTTGTGGGTTGCGGCGAGGCGATGTCCAAGCCGTACATGACGCTCATCAAGCGGCTGGAAGCGCGCGGCAAGGTGCAATTGACGGCAGCCTGCGACATCGTCGACAAACGCGCGCAGATGCGCGACTAGTTCGGTATCCCGTTTTTTACGGCCGACTACCGGCAGTTGGTGGCGCGGGACGACGTGGACCTGGTGCTGGTGCTCTCGTCGATGGCGACCCATGGGCCGGTCAGCCGGGCCGCGCTGCTGGCCGGCAAGCACGTGCTGGTCGAGAAACCGATGGCGGTCGACCTCGAGCAGGCGCGCGAACTAGTCGAGCTGGCCAGGACGAGCGCGGGCTACCTGCTCTGCGCGACCTACGTCATCCTCAGCCCGACTTTCCAGAACATCGCCCGCCACCTCCAATCCGGCGACATCGGGCGTCCGCTGACGGCGCGCGCGCGTTACGGCTGGGCGGGACCGTGGTGGGGGCAGTGGTTCTACAAGGAGGGCGGCGGCGCCCTGTTCGACCTGGGCCTCTACAACCTCACCTCGCTGACCGGGTTGCTGGGCCCCGCCAAACGCGTCTCCGCCTTCACCGGCATCGCCATCCCCCAGCGGGTGGTGGACGGCGAGATGATGCAAGTGGAGGCCGAAGATAACATTCAGATCCTGCTGGACTTCGGCAACTCGGTGTTCGCCAGCATGACTACCGGCTTCACCATGCAGCGCATGCGCTCGCCGGCCTTCGAGATCTACGGCAGCGACGGCGTGGTGCAGATGCTGGGCCAGTTCTGGGCGCCGGCCGGCTACGAGCTCTGGCAGAACCGGGAAGAGTGCTGGCGCTACTTCGAGGAGAGCGACCCGCACTGGCACTGGGCGGTGGGCATCGACCACCTGGTAGATTGCATCCAGCGCGGCGTCAAGCCTGTGATCCAGCCGGAACAGGCGCTCAATGTGCTGTAGATCATGCTCAAGGCCAAGGAGTCGGGACGGGACGGGCAGACCAAGACGCTGCAGAGCACGTTCGAGCCGTTGAAGTTCGAGGAACTGCGCGAGGCCCGTCAGCGGCACCTGGTACACGACCCAAGTACCCCCGTCGAGACGTGACATGGTCGATATGACCAATACGGTCGATACGGTCGAAAAGAGCGAGACGGCAGCGACCCGACGAGGACGCACAACGCGCGTGCATGTGCCGGCCCGCGCCGGTATCCCGGCGCCCGCTGGGGTGTCGGCGCTGCGGCGGGCGCGTTATGGCAACTAGGCGGTCTGGACCTTTGTCGTGCCGCCGTTCGGGCTGTTGCTGTTCTTCGTGGTCTGGCCGGCGGTCTACCTGGCCTACCTATCGCTGCTCAAATGGGACGGCCTGGGAGCGCGCACGTTCGTCGGGTTCGCCAACTACGCCCGCATCTTCAGCGACGATCGCTTCGTGTTGGCGCTGCGCCATAACGCGCTCTGGTCGGTAGGCTCGCTCATCTTCCCACCCATGATCGGCCTGGGGCTGGCCATTCTGCTAACCCGCACGAAGCTGCGCGGGCGGAGCTTCTTCCAGGTGATCTACTTCCTGCCACAGATGATCTCGTCGGCGGTCACCGCGGTGATCTGGCGCTGGATCTACTGGCCGCAAGGCGGCACGGCCAACGCGCTCCTGCACTTCCTCGGTTACTCCGGCTCGCCGGAGTGGTTCGCCGACCGCAACCTGGCCCTGCTGGCCATCTTCATCGCTTCCTGCTGGGTGGCGAACGGCTTCAGCATGCTGATCTTCCAGGCCGCCATCAGCTCGATCGACGAGAACCTGTTCGAGGCGGCGCAGATGGACGGCGCCAATTGGTGGCATGAGACGCGCTATATCTTGCTGCCCAACATCCGCCAGGCGCTGAGCACCGTGCTGATCGTCAGCGCCGTCTGGTCGTTCCAGATCTTCGACTTGTTTTACCTCACCACCAAGGGCGGGACAGGCGACGCGACCTACGTGCTCGCGATCGGCATCTACAACAACACCTTCACAGCCCGGCGGGTCGGGGTGGGCGCGGCCTGGGCCATGGTGCTGATGCTCATCATCATGGGGCTGGCCGCGCTGATGATGCGACGCCAGGGCAAGGAGGCCGCATGACCGCCGCCACGCCGGCGCAAACCGCTCCGAAACGTCCGGCGGAACGGCCCCGCCGCCCCCCCTTGCGTTAGCGCAAGGCGCTCACCCAGGCCCTCGTGTTCCTGCTGATGTGCGTCATCGGCTTCGCGATCCTCTACCCGGTGCTGATGGTGCTCTGCACCGCCCTGAAGACGGATGCCGAGCTGGCCCGCAACCCGCTGGGCATCCCGCAGCACGTCACACTCGTCAACTTCGACAGCGCCTGGCGCGATGCCGGCATGTCCAAGCTGTTCCTCAATAGCGTCATGATCAGCGTCGGCGTCGTGCTCGGCTCCGTCCTTCTCTCGGCCATGGGCGCCTTTGCCCTGGCCCGGCTGGAGTTCCCCGGCAAGCGCCTCCTGCCCATCTTGCTCACCGGCGGGCTGGTGCTGCCCTTCGAGACCTTGATGATCCCCCTCTTTTACACGTTCAAGACGCTGCACGCCCTGAATACCTATTGGGCCATGATCCTGCCCCAGGTGGGGCTGGCGCTGCCTTTCGGTATCCTGCTGGTGCGCGGCTTCATCGCCGACCTGCCCCAGGAGCTGTTCGACGCCGCCGAGATCGACGGGGCCGGGTTGTGGCGCCAGTTCCTCTCGGTCGTCATTCCGCCGGCCCGCCCCGCCCTGATCGCGCTGAGCGTGTTCCAGTTCCTCTGGAGCTGGAACCAGTACCTGATCGGCCTGGTAATGGTGCAGGACCCCAACATGCGCACCATCCCACTGGGCCTGACGTTCTTCGTCGGGCGCTATTCCACCTTTTACACCGGCCTCGCCGCCGCCGCGGTGATCGCCATGCTGCCAATGTTCGCCATGTACGTCGTTTTCCATCGCCAGATCCAGCAGGCCAACTTGGCGGGGGTGCTGAAGTAGCGGACGCTTCCCGCATCCCCTCATCCCGCACGCCTTTGACATGCGAACCACCCACACGATCTTCGGCAGGCCCGAGCAGGCGCTCATGGCCATCGCCATGACCCAGATGGGCAAGCACTACGGGCTGCCGGTTTATGTCAATGTGGGGCTGACCGATAGCAAGCTGCCGGATGGACAGGCCGGGATGGAGGCGGGCATCTCACTGCTGTGTGGTGCCCTGGCCGGGGCCGACATCTTCGGTCACCTCGGCATCTGCGGCGCCGACCAGGGCACCTCGCTGGTGATGCTCATGCTGCAGCACGAATTAATAGGCTACGTGGAACGCGTGCTGCGCGGCTTCACCGTCGACGATGAGACCCTGGGACTGGACGTCATCCGGGCGGTCGGCCACGACGGCAGCTTCCTGGCCGAAGGGCATACCGTGCGCCACTTCAAACAGGAGCTCTGGTTCCCGCAGTTGCTCGACCGCCGCTTCTGGGCCGATTGGCTCGAGCGCGGCGCGACTGACATGTACGAGCGCTGCCTGGCCGCCAAGGCACAAGCTGCTCGCCGAGCACCGGCCCACGCCCCTGGAGGAAGGCCTGGCGCGCGAGCTGGATCGGATCGTCGAGGCCGCCCGCGGGCCGGCGTGAGATAGTAGCCGGGCAGTAGTAGCCTGGCAGTTGAACCTGCGGCTACCATCGCGAGGTCTGCCTGCGCAGACCCGATGTGGGACATGGATGGTTTGAACCCGAACGCTCTGTTACCTTTGTAACAGTGGCAAGTACGTCTTCTCCTTTAGAGTAAACACCCCTCCGGCATGTAGCGCACCCTTGATCGACGCGCCTTGATAGAAGACGTCGGTGCCGCTCATGTAGCTTATCTCCGTCCCGCTGGGCGGCTCAGCCAGCAGCTTGAGGCGCAGAGTGGCCAGCACGAACTCGCCGTCAGGTGCCGTTCCAGTCAATTGCCCGGCGCTGTAGTTGATCCTTCCCTGCCTGTTGTCTACCGAATTCAACAACCCGGTGCCGAGAGCCGTCCCCGGCTCGACGCTACTTGTCTCGTTGCCACTGGCATCGACTACCCGCAGGTACTGAGGATCGAATGCTACTTGCGCATCTACTGCCTGCACCGGTTGCCCATTGGCCGCCACGCTCAGCGCTACTGTGAAGACCTGCCCCGCGCTGACCAACCGGGCGGCCGGCGCTACTGCCAGATCCCCTGCTGGCTGGGGCGCCATGGCTGACATGGCAGCGCCGGTGACCGTCGTCGGCCCGCATTTGTCGTAGTTGCTCGCCAGTAGCGAGAAGTCCGCCCCCTTGACGCAGAGGTCGCCGTTGAAATCCGCCCGGGCATCCCAGCCAGCCTGCCCCTCGCACTTATAGTAGGCTGTCGCCAGCAGCGAGAAGTCAGCCTTGTTCACGCAGTCGTCGTTGTTCGCATCTCCCTCCGGCAAGGTCCCGAACTCGACCGGGTCAGCCGCCGGCAACGTCACGTTTGCCCGGCAGTTGCTCAGCGTGTGGGCGTTCTTCACCCGCACATAGTACGTGCCGGCCGGAGCCCGGCTGATATTGAAATTGCCCGAGGCATCCGTTGAAACCGAATAAGGGCTGCCTACCGGGTTGCTGCAATTGCCCGAATGCAGCCCCACCGTCAACGGAAAGTTCAACCAGCTACTCGCCGGCGGCATGCCTCGCCCCTGCAAGCCCACCTGCCCCGGCAGATAGATGGCCCGGATCGTGACGGTGCTGCCGGTGACGCTTCCCAAGGCCGAGTTCGCTTGATAGGAGACATCCGTCCCGCTGACGTACTGAACCGGCGTCAGCGCGTCGCTGCTCGCCACCACCTTGAACCAAATCGTCGCCACCAGGAAGTTGCCGGTGGCCGGTGTGCCGTCCAGGACCATCCCCGCTCTATAGCTGATGGCGCCCGTGCTGTTGTTCGCACTATTGGCCAGCACCGTCGTCAACGCGGGCCCAGGCACGATCTGATTGGTGTCATTTCCGCTCGCATCCACCACCCGCAGCTTGGCCGCATCGAAGGTGATCATGGTATCCACCGCATCCACCAGCCGGCTGCCGGCCGCCGCCCGGATTGCCATCGAGAACACCTGCTCAGCGCCCACGGTCGGGTTCGGCGGGTCCAACCACAAGTTCACGCCATTCACCGGATCATGAAGCCAGCCGCTCACCGCGCCGGCGTTACCCTGCACCGACCAATTGGAGACATTTAACGTGCTGCTGCCGTTGGCAGCAGCGTTCTGTTCGATAA
>JADGQF010000229.1 GCA_017882045.1 Anaerolineales bacterium | reverse complement strand
GGGCCAACAGGCCATGAACGAGGGCTTGACCGACCTGGTCGGTATCGGCCGTGCTTTTCTGGCCAACCCGGATCTGGTGGAACGCTTCAAGAACAACTTGCCACTGACCGCGCCGGATGCCAACACCTTTTTCACGCCAGGTGCCAAGGGTTACACCGACTACCCGGCGGCCAGCGTCTGAGAGCGCTGCCAGGGGTATCAAAATGGCCCGTGGACCCCGTTGAATATGCGCAGACAGCTATATAACGAATAGCAAAAAGCATCAGGAGAAAGCCAGGATTTGACTTTTCAGCTTTGGCAGGCCTTGCTGGATCGTCTACAGGTCGGCGTACCCTGAGATGCGATAGGCATTCTTTCCTGAGTGCTTAGCCTCATACAAGGCCAGATCCGCGCTCTTCATCAGCGTCTCCACGTCTTCGCCATGCGTGGGATAAATACTGACGCCGACGCTGGCGGTCACGCGCGCGCCGCGGCCTTGAAAGCTCCAGGGTTGCGACACGACCTGTATCACTTTTGACACCAGCTCAGCCATATCTTCGGCATGACTTAATTCCGGCAACGCGATCACGAATTCATCGCCCCCCACGCGCGCCACCGTGTCCTCTTGGCGCACTGCGCCCAGCAGGCGAGCGGCAACCATGCACAGTAGCGCGTCGCCCGCATCGTGGCCCAAGGTGTCGTTGATCTGCTTAAAGCCGTCCAAATCCAGATACATCACCGCCATAGTGCCCTTGTTCCTGCGCGCATGGGCAATGGCCAACGAAAGTCGGTCCATCAAAAGCCGTCTATTTGGCAGCCCGGTCAGCGCGTCATGCAGCGCCAAGGATTCCAGCGCACGGTTGTGGTGTTCAAGTTGCTTATACAACAACCGCACTTCCAGCATGTTGTGGATGCGCGTCTTGACTTCCACCTGGTCAAACGGTTTGGTTACGAAATCTTTCGCGCCGGAGCCCAGCGCCCGCAACTTGTGGCCCGGCTGGGCCGTGATCACGAGGATTGGCGTATAACCTTCGGTTTCGATGTCCTTCAGGCCTTCCATCACCTGGAAACCATCCATGCCGGGCATCTCCAGATCGAGCAGAATCAGGTCGTAGTGATTGGCGCGATGCAGGGTGCAGACGGTATGCGGATCCATCGTGGACGTCATGCGCCGATAGCCGACTTTACGCAGCATTTGTTCCAGCAGCTGCACATTGGCCTTCTGATCGTCAACAATCAGAATACTGGCATCAAAAATATCGTCGTTACTGATCGTCATAGGTCTACTGACACAAGTGCGTCGTCCAATTCTCCTGCTGAAAATTTCAGTGCCAAGTCCAGCGCCGCCATGAACTCGTATTGTCCGCTCAATGGCGGTGCAGTCCATGTTTGATTCGGCCACGAGTTGATCGCGATCAACAACAGCGCACGGGTCAAATCATCCTCCTGAACGACAAGACGGTGACGCTGCAATGTGAAAAAGGTCAGTGGCGTGTGGCGTACAGTTTTTTGCATCGGGTGCCAGTCGCCACCGGCAAGCGGGATTTGCCGCGCGAAAACGTCGCCTGGGTCATGCCGTAGCAGAAACGATGCTCAGTTCATGGAAACGGGCAGGAGAAATTTCTAGTCCATTGGGCCAGTACATCGCACCGGCGTCGCTTTTCGCGTTCTTTGCGGCGATTGCCTGACGCAGCCGCTCGAGAGTCAGCGGCAGCCGCAATATGCGCGTTCCGGTGGCATCGAACACCGCGTTGGCAATCACTGCTCCCGTCGGCGTGATCGCGGGTTCCCCGCCGCCCTGCGGTGCGACCTCGTCGTTCTTGACGAGGACGGTCTCGATTCGGGGAACCCAGGAGAAGCGCGGAATGTCGTAGGTCTCGAAGTTGCGGTCGAGGATCTCGCCGCCGCGGAAACGAAGCTCCTCGGTGAAGGTGTAGCCGAGCCCCATGGTGATCGCGCCCTCCATCTGCATCTTCGCCCCGTCCGGATTCACGACGATCCCCATGTCCTGTGCGCAAACGACCCTCAGCACTTTCACCTTTCCAGTCGCTGGATCGACCTTGACCTCGGCCATCGTCGCGACGTAGGTGCCGGCGTCGATGCTGCACGCCAGCCCGAAACCTCTTCCGCTTGGCGCGGCGGCCGCCTTCCAGCCGAAGGCATCGGCCGCCGCCAGGAGGACGCTTCGCATTCTCCGGTCCGTGAGGTGGCGCAAACGGAACTCGAGCGGATCTGCTCCCGCCGCGGACGCCATGATGTCGATTTGCGATTCCACGGCGAAGACGTTCATATTGGCGCCCGGCGCCCGCCACGGCCCGACGGCAAACGGATGAATGCTTTTCCTCGCATCCGCGGGGCCGTACAAGGATCCGCCGAAGGATCTGACCCGGGCATTCGGGATGTCGTAGAAGAGGCTCGCCCCGCGCTCTCCTGCCGCGTAGACCGAATAGTCCCAGAGTGAGATTCTGCCTGCAGGGTCGAGGCCCGAGGCGATCTTCACCACGGCGGCGGGATCGAACGCATCGTAGAAAAATTCTTCGGCGCGGGTCCAGGCGACCTGCACCGGCTGGCCCGCGATCTGCGCCAGCTGCGCCGCTTCGACCGCCTGGCGGTTCGAGCTCTTGCCACCGAAGCCGCCACCGACGAACGGCGTGATGACGCGCACCTTGTCGGGTTCGAAACGCAGGGCCTGTGCGATCTGATCGCGCGCAGGAAAAGGCGTCTGCGTCGATGCCCAGACCGTCGCCTTGCCGTCCCTGACCTCGGCCAGCGCCACGTGCGGCTCGATCGGCGCGTGCGCGACGTAGCCCTTGCGGTAGGTGGTTTCGAACACGCGCGCCGCGTTTGCGCGCGCCGCTGCGAGATCACCGCGCGGCGAAATCTCTTTCGGCGCCGCCGCCGACCGCACGAGGTGGTCAAAAATGCTCTCGCCATCGGGCTGCGCCTCTGGCATGCGCCAGTCCGCCTTGATGCGTCCCAGCGCAGCTGCGGCAGCCTCGGGATCGGCATGCAGCACGGCGACCAGGTCGTCGCGCTTGACCAGCGTGACCCCTGGCAGCGTTCCGACGGCGGACGTGTCGAGTTGGGACAGCGTCGCACCATGCGCGGGCGGGCGCAGGATGCGTGCGTAGAGCATCCCGGGGAGGCGGATGTCGGCTGTGTATTTTGCGCCTCCAGTCACCTTTGCTGGCGCATCGACCCGTTTCGGTGAGCGGCCCATCTGCTGGAATTCGGAGGCGGCGCGCAGCACCGCTTTCTCGTCCACCACGCGCGCAATCTTTGCACCTTTTGAGAGCTCGCCGTAGCTGACCCGGCGCGCAGGGTCTGCGGCGACCCAGACCACGCCGTCCTTCACGACGAGATCAGCTTTCGGCACGCCGAGCTTGGCTGAGGCGAGCTGCATCAGCACGGCGCGCGCTTGCGCCGCAGCCGCGCGCAGCGCCGGCCCGAACATGCGGGTGGTGAGCGACCCGAACGTTCCCATGTCCCACGGACATTTGTCGGTGTCGCCCAGAACCATGTCGATAGCCTCGAACGCAACCCCCAGCTCTTCGGCCGCCATTTGCGCCTGCGAGGTCATGACGCCCTGGCCCATCTCGATTTTTCCGGAATAGACGGTGACCCGGCCGTTCTCGCCAATCAATAGATAGGCGTTGAAATCCTCCGGGTAGATGCGCTGGCGGTCCTGCGAAAAGAGCGCCGAGGGGTCGAGGCCGACAAAGACGACGATGCCGCCGCCGGCGAGCTTGAAGAAACTACGGCGGTCCAGGCCGTGGCAAGCGCTCATGGCCGCGCTCCAGGGCTATCCGCCATCTGGCGCGAAGCCGACTCGATCGCCTCGACGATCCTCTGGTGCGCTCCGCAGCGGCACAGGTGGTGCTCCATGCCGGCAACGATCGCTGCGTGCGATGGCTTCTGGTCCTTGAGGAGGAGGGCGTGGGCGTTCATGAGCATCCCCGACGTGCAGTAACCGCACTGGACGCCGCCATGGTCAATAAATGCCTGCTGCAGCGGGTGCAGCCGTCCCTCGCGGGCGAGGCCCTCGATGGTGAGCACTTCCTGGTTCTTCACCTGTCTGAGCGGGGTCAGGCAGGAGCGAACCGCCTTGCCGCCGACCATCACGGTGCAGGCGCCGCACAGGCCGGTACCGCAGCCGTACTTGGTGCCGGTCAGTTCGAGGTCGGTGCGCAGGACCCAGAGAAGCATACGCTCGTCGTCAGTGTCGAGGGTGGTTGGCCGGCCGTTCAGACCAAATCGGATCAATGTTTTCATACTGCCTCTATGCCAGACCTGAGGTCGGGGACAGAATAATATCCATGCAGGGAAGGGCCGGATTGCGAAATATCAATTGATAGGCAGAAGGCCTGGCTGGTCCGGGTCGGGGTGCGGGCGCTGCCCGCCGCTGCGTGTGATGGCGGGTTACGTTTGGCTACGCTTTTCACTGTGCATGCGGTAGTCGGTTACCAATGGCAGGCGTTAAATAAGCACATGGGCATTTCCTGCCCTGTTAAGGAGAAACGTATGAAGACAGCCATCATGGTCAACCGCTCCGTCTTTCTGGCGGGGGCTACCGCAACTCTGGCGCTTGCCGCCATGAGTTTTGCCGGTTCTGCCCACGCCAGGGACAATGTATTCTGGTCCGTGGGCATGGGCGCGCCAGGCGTGTCGCTGAACGTGGGCAATGCCGGACCGGTGTATATGCAGTCGCAGCCTGTCTATGTCCAGCCAGAGCCGGTCTACTATCAGCCGCGCCCTGTGTATGTAAGGCCTGCGCCGGTCTATGTGCAGTCGGAGCCGGTTTACTACGGTCGTCCCTATGGCTGGAACAGGCGCCACGGCGGGCAATACGTGCAGGCAGCACGCCCGGGCTACGGCGCCGGTTATTACGGCCCGGGTTATGCGTCCGTGTCACAGGCGTATTACCAGCCAGAAGGCCGCAACGACAGGGGGCATGACGGCCGATACGAAGACCGGCACTAGCCCTGCAGTCGCGACCTAATTACCGGGTGAATCTGTGTTTGTCCTACACCGCGTCAAGCAGTGCGGGGCAACAATGAACTCTCTGAATCACATAGTCGGGAAACCTCATGAAATCGAAACTCTTAACTACTTCTTTATTGGTATCAGCCTTGTTCGTTGGCTTCGGGCTTGCCCCGGCCATGGCGCAAGGCACCAACACGCCCGCCATTGACAGTGCGCAGCAAGCCATCGGTGCCCGCATCCAGCAAGGCATGGCCTCCGGCCACATCACACCTTCCGAGGCGCGAGCGCTCTATCGGCGTGACCGCGAAATTGAAATGCGCGAAAACCGCTTGAAATCGAGTGGCAATGTCACACCCCAGGAGCGCCAGCAGTTGCGGGCGGACCTGGATGGCCTGAGCGCCGAAGTTGAACGCATGATCGCCAACCGCAGCGTCGTTGCGCAACCTGGCAATACAAACGGTATCGACAATCGTGAGTTCAATATCAGCCAGCGCATTGACGAGGGCGTCCGCTCTGGTCGCATCACCCAGCGCGAAGCAGTCCGGTTGCATAGCCGGGAGCGTGACATTGCACGCCTGGAGGTCCGCTTCAAGCGTGACGGCGTCGTGACCCCGCAGGAACGCAGTCAACTGCGAAATGAACTGACGCGGTTGAGCGACGAGGTGGAACGGATGATCCGCAACGAACGCCGCGGATAACATAGACAACACTTCAGGCGCCCATCGTGCCTGAAGTGATCCCCCAACGCTGTAGTCCCCGGGCGCAGCACCTTCATGCCCAGCCTAGTGCTTGACGAACTCGTAGGCGACATCCTCGCTCTCGACCATGTCCAGAAAGTCGTTCAGGACATCATCGTCCTCGCTGCTGCTCCATGTTTCCTCGGGATTGCTGGCAAACATGGGCTCAATGGCAATGTCCAGAAATTGACTGTTGGGTAGCTTCACCACTTGCCCCCCTTCAGAGGTCTGGACAAGTTCCCAGTCATCCGGGACGGACATCTCCAGCTTGATGGTGACGTTGAGTTTCTTCATGGTGGGTTCCTTTGCTTGCAAGTGGAGGAGGATACGCGCTGCATTACCAACTAAACAATGTAGCCCAATCTGGCGCTGACTTCAACCGCATCAGGCTCTGCAAACGGGGTGTTGTGCCGGTCGGTGAGCGGTCCGCCACCGGGTACCACGTCGCCCGCTGCGTTGTGTCAGTCCAGCATCTTCCGGACCATGGACAGACCCAGTGCCCACAGATCCACTTCGGGCCCGACCTCGGTCGTGAACAGCGAGCCGCGCCGGGCTTTCTCGTCGCGCAGCGGTAGGTGACGTAACGCCCGCTGCGCACCACGTCAAAGCCCCGCGTCAACGAACTGCTGCAGCGCGGGCAATGGATCTGCAGCGCCAGGGGTTGGCGCGCGTCGTCACGGTGTTCATGCAGCAGCCGAAACAGCTCTGCCACCGCAGCCGGGGCGAGCTTCAGGTTCTCCTGCGGATCAAACCAGATGCCCTGGCATGGGTAGCAAACGTCCAGATCGACGGTGCCCCCGTTGACGCTCGATAGCGGGCGTGCCTCCATGGCAGCGCGGCAGGATGGGCAATTTGTGGAGTTGGACGTAGCCATGGGTGATGACAATTGAAAAGGCCTCCATCCTAATGCGTCAGGCCAAGTGGCCTTGCCACGTTCACTGACTGCCGCTTCACCTCAGGCGGCTAGAAACAGCGCCGGGTCCACCATCGCGCGGTTCAGCATCACGCCCCAATGCAGGTGCGGCCCGGTTGCGCGGCCGGTGGCACCCACCGCGCCCACGCGCTCGCCGGTCTTCAGCACGTCGCCTGGCTTCACGTCGATGGCGCTCAGGTGGCAAACCATGCTCAGCAGCCCGCCGCCGTGGTCCAGCCACACCGTGTTGCCGTTGAAAAAATAGTCGCCGGTGTCGATCACCCGCCCCGGCAACGGCGCTGCTACCTTCGTGCCCGTGCTTGCTGCGATGTCCATGCCGCTGTGCGGATTGCGCGACTGCCCGTTGAATACGCGTTTGAGCCCGAACGAGCTGGAGCGCCGCCCCGGTACCGGCACGCGCATGCGCAAGCTTGAAGCCTGCGGCAAGGGCTCGCTGAAGGTGGCCATCACCGTCGCCAGGTGCGCGCGCTCGCGCTCGTAGCGCGCCTCGTCTTCGGGCGACAAATCGACCGTGCGCGGCGCCACCTTCAGGCGCTGCTCGCGGTACTGCTTGGGCGCCACGGTGTAGGCGATTTGACGCTGGCCGCCGCCCTGGGTGGCTTGCACCGTGATGCTCGCCTCGCCGGGCGCGGCGGCGAGCGCAATGCCGACCAGCGCCGTCCACTCGACCACATCACCCAGCACCAGCAAGGGCACATCGGCCGCGTGCGCGACTGGCCGCACCGCCGCCGGGCCAAGCGACAGCCGGGCGATGCCACCCGGCACCTGCGAGGTGTGCGGCCAGACATCGGACGGCTGAGGCGCAGGGGCTGCGGCAAGGCGTGTCGCGGGCAGTGCCAGCAAGGCCATGACTCCCAGCAGGGCAGAGCGGCGGCTCATAGCTTGAAGAGTGAGGCGGTGGTGATGAGTGGACACAGTGTGTGAAGGCAAGATGGAAAAGATGGTAACAGTGCGG
>JADGQF010000228.1 GCA_017882045.1 Anaerolineales bacterium | reverse complement strand
GCGCTGTACTACACCGCCGTATTGAACGGAATCGTCGCGCCGCCACTGCTCGTGATGATCATGCTGATCGGCAACAATCGCTCGATCATGAAGAGCAAGGTCAACGGACGCGTGAGCAACACGTTGGGCTGGATCACGACGATTGCAATGAGCGTCGCAGCAGTGGCGTTGTTGCTGACACTGGGTGCAGGGCAATAAAAAGAAACACACCTCTCCGACAGACTGCTAGCCAGGTCTGGCATGTTACCGCAGCGTCGTGAGGGATTGTGCGCTTGGAGGATTCCGTGCCTGGTGTTACACTCACTGGCGCGCGGTGTACGCTAAGGGCCGCGTGGCATTACGTCTCACCTTGGCAATCATGTCCCACCCGGTAGCACCGGGATGTGGAGAAAGGCGTCGGTGGAGCCCCTGGCCGGTTTGATCTGGCGAGCGCTACTCGAGCAGCGCCACGGGGGAATCCAGTCAACATGAAAAAAGCAAATCGTTTGGCGTGGTTGGGACTGGCCGTGTGGCTTGTCATCGCCGCGCCCGTGTTTGCTACAGGGGCCCTTCCGGCACAGGCAGCCGCGCCGGCACCACAGGGCATTGATGTCGTGGTACTGCTCGACGATTCGGGCAGCATGGCAACCTGCTGGCCTTGGGTCGGCCCCCCGCATGCCACAAACTGTCTTGGCGCTCAGAATCCCCCCAGCGATCCCCATGATTTGCGCTACAGTGCGGTCCGTCTTCTGGTGTTATTGGCGGGCAGCAAGGACCGTGTGGCCGTCGTGCGTTTCAACGCGGGCACGGAGGGGGTCATCGGGCAGTTGCAGCAGGCCGGCAACCCCGACGCCCGCCAGGCGCTGACCGATGCGCTGCGTCCGCCCACGGACTACGTCACGACGGGTGGCTATACGCGCATCGATCTGGCCCTGAACCATGCCAAAGACCTGCTCACTGCATCGAAAGACCAGGGCAGGCCAAGTTACGTGCTTCTCCTCACCGATGGCGTGCCCTCCCAACCCGGCAACGTGCCGGGGCAGGAGAAGCCGGTGCAGGCTACGATGGCCGCCCTGACGCAACTGGGCACGCAGGTGTTCCCCGTCGAGCTGTGCAACGATAAGGCGGGCTGTCCGGATGACACTTTCATTACACAGACGATGGGCCGCGTGCCGGACAAGGCCAAGACAGCCGGGGATCTCCTGCGAGTCTTCAGCTCGATATTTGCCCAGATGGAGCCCGACCTGCACGTCGTCGATCAGGGGAACAGTGGCGCGCTGGAGTTCAACATCCGTCCGGAGCATGGCGCGCGACGACTCGTGATCGTAGCGGACAAGAGCGGCCTCCAGGCCGTAAAGCGCGACGACAACCCGGAAGCCGTCTCTTCTGCTTACCAGGATGATAATATCCTGCTGAACGTGGTGCAGGACAAGGCGTTGGCGCCCGGCAAATGGACTGTTGAAACCAACGGGCACGACACATTTGCCGTAGTGCAGACTGACACCTACCCCGAGCTGACCTTCCCGCCGGCTTCGGTGCCGGGCAGCTCGGCGGCACCCTACTACGTCCCGGCAGGCAAGCCGGTCGCGATCCTCGCTCGTGTCGCCGGGCCGGGAGCCGGGACTCCCGTCCGGCTTGGGGATGGGACGGCCCTCAAACCCTACTCGCCCGGCGATGGGCTGCTCTGGACCGTGTTGCCGGGCGCCAACGATGGCTTCACTTTGCAGGTCGGCGACGATCAGGCGCCCTTGCAGATCGTGCGCCGCTTCCGTCTGCAGGCTCGCTCCGACCTGCCCACGGCCCTGATCATTTCACCATCGGCCGCGTCGCCATGCAGCTCCAATAAGCCCTGTCCCCTGAAGGTGGCTTTCGGCCCAGGGCTGGAAGTCTCCGAAACGCAAGGCGCGGTCTACGTCAGCGATGAGTCCGCCGGAGGCAAGCTGGCTTACTCCACGCCAATGGTCTGCACCGGGCGCACCTGTGCCGACGCGGCCGACAATTTCCAGCGTCTCGACGGTCACCGCTATACCATACGCTTCTTTGTCCAGGCCCGCGCCGCTGGGGCGCTGTATGGCGACTGGGCCGAGACAACCCTGGCCGTTGGGTCCTCGGTCGGGCTGCGCGGCTTGCCCGCCGTGCTTAATTTGAAGACGCAACCCGCCGGCGGCTGGCCTGTCACCGTCACGGTTGGTACCACCGAGGACCTGGGCCAGTTGCGGGCCACGATAGCTCTCACGCGCACCGACGATAATACCCCTGTGTCCGATGCGCAGGTCAGTTTCGCCGCCGGGCTGGTCGCGGCCGGAGAGCAGGCGACTGCTCTACGGGTGGTCACGCCACCCGGACTGCGCCCCGGCCATTATGAGGGCAAGATCGCCTTTGCGGTTGACAAAACGCCCGCGGGCGAGCAAGTGACTCTGCCGGCGCCCTTGCCCTTGAGCCTGACGCTGACCCGGCCCGCCGTCGAGCTGTCAGACCACAGCATTGATTTCGGCAACGTGCTCTTCGACACCTCGCCCAACTTCCGCATCAACCAGGTGGCCTCCATTGGGGTCGTCTTCGCCGAAGCGCCCTTCTCCATCGTGCCGGCCATGGTCGAGACAACCTGCCCGGCGCTGTCGGTGGTCGCCGGTGCGCCCGAACAGGCGGCGAACGGCTACCGGGTTCCAGTGACCTTGACCAGTTCCGGGTCCATCTCACCCCAAACCTGCTCGGGCACGCTCTCGTTCGCCGGCCCGTCCGAGGACTATGCCGTCCAGGGAAACCCGGCATTACCCTGGCGCGTGACGATCCCTCAGGTGGACTGGCAGCTGGTTGGCGTCGAACGTGCCGGTGGACCGGCCGGCGATCTGGACTTCGGGAGCCTGGGCCGGCCGGGCGAGCGGAGCAGCGCGACGTTATTGGTCCGGTACACTGGGCAGCCACCTTTTTCGCTTGTCCTGTTGGATCTCCAGGGCAAAGCTGGAACCAGCAACATTGAGGTCGGCGCACAGGACGTGGAGCTGGCCACCGCGGGCGTAGCAGCACAGCCGGGCTCGCCGGGCCTATACCGTGTGCCGGTGGAACTGGTCGTCCGCCGGTCTTTGCCCCACGCCACGTCGTTGGCCGGTTGGCTTGCGGGCACGGACTATAGCGGCCAGTTGCGGCTGGACATCGCCGGCCTGCCGAGCCCGAACCCTCGCGAGGCCAACTTCCGTTTCCACAATCCCGGCAACTACCAGCGTTATATCGCGCCTTTCTACAGATGGTGGTGGCCCGGGTTGCTCACGTGCCCGCTTTCGATCCTGCTGCCGCTGGCGCTGCTCGGGTTTGTCTGGCTGCGCAAGAAGGATGCAGATGTGGAGCGCATTCTCGCGCACGACCGCGCGACAGCTTCGGCGCCTGTGACAGAAGGTGCGAACACAACGCCTCCCGCACGCGTTGCAGGGTCACCGGCCGACGCAGCCCCTGGCCACAAGGCGCCCGGTCCGGCCTATATGCTCTACGGCCGTCCCTCGGCCAATAATCACCAGGTTCCACAGCGGGCGCCGCGGCCGGCCGAGAAGCCGGCGCAGGGGGGGCCGTCTTCGGCCGGCTCGGCGTCGCCGGGCCAGGCGGGGTCCGGTGTGCGGCCCTCTGTGCCACCGGCCAGCCTGCCGCCTCGTCCTCTGCGCCGATCGGGGCCGCGTTGGAAGAAGTGAGCCATAGGCAGTCGCTCTGCCAAGAGAATTCCATGGGGGTTATGAGCCAATGTCTGAACTGAAACCCACTATCTACCCGACGCTCGTGATTGGCCTCGGCGGCACCGGCACGGAGGTCGTGCGCTACGCCAAACGGCGGTTCCGGCGCGTGTGGAACGCCGGCGGGCCCGGCGAGGCCGGCGAGTTGCCTGGTGTTATACAGGTGCTGGCCGTCGACACGGAGCCTCTGGTCAACCTGACAGACGAAGAGCCGCTCTACTCGCATGAGTTCGCTTTTCTCGGCCGCTTCGACGCCACGCGCCTGGTTCAGAACCGCCGCAGCCACGCCCCCTATCTCGATTGGTGGCAGTGGGATGACGCCGATATTCCGCTGGGTTACATTCACAATGGCGCCCGGCAGCTCCGGCCGATCGGTCGCCTGGCCTTTTTCCGCAACTACACAACCTTTAAGACGCTCATGGTCGACAAATTGCGTGGCATGCGGCAGTTGGCGGCCATCCAGGAGGCGGAGGAGCGCGGGTTCCCGGTCGCCGCCGACCACCGCCTTGTCTTTATCGTTACCTCTCTCTGCGGCGGCACCGGCTCCGGCATGTTTCTCGACGTCGCCCACAGGGTGCGCGCGGAAGTCGGGTCGAACGCCGACATCATCGGCATCTTCCTGATGCCCTCGACCTTCGAGCAAGAGATCCGCAGCGACCTGCAGCGCCGGCGCATCCAGGCCAACGCGTACGCCGCTCTCAAAGAACTCAACTACTTCCACGAAACCCAGGACTTCGCCGCCTACTATCCGGGCGAGCAAGGTCCGCTGCCTGCAACCAGGTATCGTGCCTTCACGCGCGTATTTCTCGTCGAGCGCACCAACGTCGACGGCCGGACGCTCTCCGGCAAGCGCCAAGCCGAGCAGATGAGCGCGCACTTGATCCACCTCATGTCGCTCTCGCACATGAACAAGCGCATCCTGGGCCTTGACGTCAATGTGACCGAAGAGCGGACCAGCAAGCTGGGTGACGAGCGGCGCCAGTACCTTTCCTACAGCTCCTTTAGCACGTCGGCCCTGGTGATGCCGCAGGCGGCGCTGTGGCGCTACTTCCTCTCAATCGTAACCTATTGGGCTATCGAGATGTTGCAGACCGGTCCCGGCGAAACAGCGGACGACGACCGGGCATGGTCGTCTTACCTGGCCCTGCGCGATGACTTGAAGACCGAGTTCGCCCGCTATCAGTTTACGGAGGAGGAGCTGCGGGCGCTCCAGGAGGATGTGGCCCACAACGATGGGCGCTGGCTGGGCTTCGCGGCAGCGGTAGCCGATCCGGTACGGCGGGTGCTGGCGAGCGATGGGCTGCAAGGCGCCCAATACCTCGTCCACCGCCTGACCCTGGCCGAGGATGCAGCCGAGTTGGTACGCGATGATCTGGCCCACCCCCGCCAACGGCCGTTTGAGGAGGCAGAGGAGGCCAGGCGGACCGGGTTGGTCAGGCAGCTGCTGATCGCGCCTCGTGAGCTTGCCGAGCGGGAGAAGGCGCGCCAGCGCTGGGAACTGTACCGCCTACGCCTCGATACCTGGAAGATCGTCCTCAACCGCTTGCAGGTTCTGGCCCGGGGGTGGGAACGCGAGATTGATCGCATCGGGCAGGAGATGCACGCGGCGCGGCAAGGCGCCGGGCGCGACGCTGCCGGAGCAGCCGGGCTGGTCCATCCGCTGCGCCGCGATGGCGACCTGGACACGAGCACTTACTACGATCTCGAAACGGGCGCCGTCAACCAGGAACTCCTGGATGCATACCTGGAAACGGCGAATTCGCTGCTCGAAGAGCCCGTCTCGGATGCCGAGGGCGCACCTGCGCGTTGGGATACGCTGCTCGGCGTGCTGCGCGACTACATTTTCCGCCATCTCAATCCCGAGGACGGCGATACGCCGGCCGTCCTGAACGCCGCTGGCCTGCACACGTTGGTCGAAGAGCAATTCGTCCAGAACACGGAGCTGGCTGCCCTGCACGCGGCCATCGCTGCGACTTTTGACGTGCGCAACGTGGTGGCGGCCCAGCTCAGCGATGCCACGCGCCCGGCCAACTACCGACTGCGCCAGCTGTTTGATCGGATGGCCCCCCACCTGGCCGTCGATGGCGACACGTATCCCTATTCAGAAGCCGATGAAGAGCACATCCGGCTGGTCGCGACGCCGTCGGCAGTGGAAGACGAGGAGAATCCCGCCTTCCGCCAGGCGCTACGTGGCTACGATGACTTCGAGTGGGTCCCCACCGGCGACGCCAACCGGATCGATGCCTGCCACATCGTGCACGGCCTGCCTCTCATGCAGTTGGACAGCATGGCCGAGCTATATGGCCAGTATATGAGTGGGATCTTTGACCGCCGGGCATTGCATTTGCAGGCCGACTGGGCCGACTTCCCTGAAGTATATACCCCGCCTGTCACCAGGCCGGCCGGGCAGCCTGTGCCTGCTGATCTGCCGGCAGGGTCCAAAGCGCTCACTCCCCGCCGCAAGCCCAGTCCATGAGCATCCACGGGCCGGGGGGAATGCCGGGTACGCTCGCCGCGAACCACAGCCGGGCCGCGGTAGTCTGTTTTGGTGGCTGGGGCCTCCAGACGATGCTCCATGTCTGGCCGCGCCTGGGCCTGATTCAGGAGGAACGGCAGGCGCTCGAGACAGCAGCGTCGCTGCCTGATCTGGACCGGCTCACCGCCTTCGCAGCCATCGTGCCCGGGGCGCACGCGGTGGCCGGTGAGCAGGTGCGCCTGGAGGTACAGGCTGTGCGCCCGGCCCCCGATCACTGTCCGCCCCCCGGCTACCTGGAAGGACTGCTGGAAGCGTTCCAGAAGTGGCCCGCCGGCGCGGCAGCCCAGGGCCTGACCGAGTCCGAGCTGCAGGGGTCGCGCCTGCTGCGGTGTGCGCAGGAAGCAGGCGTCGTGCAGTCACTAGCGCTGGTCCCGGTGTCAAGCGGTACCAGCCTGACCGGTCCCGTCCTGCCGGCGCGCTCCGCCATGTGCTGTCTCGGGCTGGATCTGGCGCCGGCGATTGCCGGTGCACTGGTCCGTGAGGTGATCGATGCCACCCGGCTGGACGGGGCGCAACCGTATGATCCCTTCGTGCAAACGACCATTTATGTGGTCGCCTCGCTGGCCGAGGCCCACGCGACCGCTCTTATGTGGCCGGTGCTCGCCGAGTTGGTGGCGGCGCTTGGTCCCCGCCACATCGCCCGGGTGGTCGGTTTTTTCGAGACCGGGTCCTTCGCCGGCGGAGCCAGTCGCGCCATCGAGGAAGCGGCCGTGCACGTCGCGCTGCAGGAGTTGGAGACCTTGATCCGGCCGGCCCGGCCGGGCGCCGGTGCGGCGGCCTTGCTGCAATTGGTAGGGGCGGCCGACCGGCCGCTTGGCGACCGGCCAGACGCGGACCGGCCAGGCCCCGGCCCACTTCTGGATGCGGTGTATCTCGTAGACCGCGAAAAGAACAACCAGGCCCTGGCGCAAAGTCCCCAGGAGCTCGCCGTCCTGGTGGGCAATGCGCTGGAAGCCTTTCTGGTCACCGGGGGCGCCGAGCTGGTTGAAGAACGCCTGGCCGCCGAGGTCGTTGGCGGTCGCGCCTTCCCCTATAGCGCCTTGGGCACGGCCTGCGACTACGTGCCGTTGGCTGAATACATCGCGGCGGCCATCGTCGGCGAGCAGCAGCAGCTCATTTGCAGCGAGGTCCTGGCGGCAACTGAAAAGGCTGGGGAAGACGGAACGACCCTCGCCGATCTCGGCGCGGCCCATGCCGACGCGCTGGCCTGCGCCATGGATGCGGGGGCCGCGCTGGCGTTCGATCGCACAGCCGCTGCAGGCGGGCCTGCGGGCCTGGCGGAACCGGGCGCTGCCGGTTGGCCCGGCTGGCTGGCCGGGTTGCGCGTTGCCGAGGATTTCTTGCTGCCCGGCGCAGTGGCGA
>JADGQF010000227.1 GCA_017882045.1 Anaerolineales bacterium | reverse complement strand
CACGCTGCTCTTGTTACACGGGACAGGGGGCACGGAAGACGATTTGATAGAGCTGAGCGCAGCGCTGGATCCGGCTGCCAACCTGCTGAGCCCGCGGGGCAAAGTGCTGGAGCACGGCATGGCGCGCTTCTTCCGGCGCGTTGCCGAGGGCGTTTTCGACGAAGCCGACCTGGTGACACGCGCGCACGAGCTGGCCGATTTCGTAATCAGTTCCGGACAGCACTATGGATTCGACTTGGCGCACGTCGTCGCCGCGGGTTACTCGAACGGCGCAAACATCGCGGCCGGGCTTTTGCTCCTGCGCCCGCTGGTTCTGACCGGGGCCGTCCTGTTTCGTGCCGTGCTGCCGCTCGCCAAGCCGCCGCAGCCAGAGCTGACGGGCCGCCGGGTATTCCTGAGCCAGGGCGAATATGACCCGATCATCGAGGCGGCGCAAGGCGAACGCTTGGCGGCGCACCTGCGGGGGGCGGGAGCGACGGTCGAGCTTCGCCGCTGGCCGGCCGGTCATGAATTGACGGCGTCAGAAATCGCGGCGGCGCATAGCTGGCTGGCGAATTGGGCCTGACCGTCCCTAAGATGTGGTGGAGATGATCAGAAAGTGAAGGTCTTTATTTTCGTTGCCAGTCCTGGCGGTCCCTGCGCGCGTCGTCGCGCACGGGCACCCGCACTGGCACGGGTTCGCCTTGCTCATCGCCCTCAGCCCCCCGGCCCAGGTAGCCGGCGATTGCCCCTGCCAATACCGTAATCAGTATCCAACCTATAACTGTCATATCGTCTGATCTCCTCACAGCGTTCCTGAAGGGACGCGTATGTTCATTAGATGCTTAAAACGCAAGCCAGGTTTCATGGGAATACGCGTTTCGCAAAACCGCTCACCAGAAACCTGGCTCCATGCTCAGGATTCTATTCGCTTCAGTTGGCCGGCCGGGCCACGAGCGTGACCGCCAGGTCCTGATTCTCACCGTTACGCACGATGCTCAGCGTGACCTTCTGGCCCGCTGTGGCGGCCTGGATCGTTTGTGTCAGCTCCTGTATGGTCGACACGCTCTTGCCGTCGACCGCGGTGATCACGTCGCCTCCCAGCATGATCTGCTGGCCCTCGGCCGTCGTGAAGGACCGGGCGCTACCCTGCAGGCCCGCCTTATCCGCCGGGCTGCCCAGGGTCACGTTCTCTACCAGCGCGCCCTTCTGCGTGTCCGGCAGATTCATCGCCTTGGCAATCTCGGCAGTGAGCGTTAGACCCGAAATACCCAGCCAGCCGGGAGAGCTGTTCTGTGAGGTGCTCGGCTGTGCCGGTTGCGTGCTGCTCTGGCCAGGCCGGCTGCCCAGGGTGACCTGCAGCGTCTTCTGCTGCCCATCGCGCAGCACCGTCAGGCTGACCACCTCGCCCACCTTGGTGTTGCGTGACAGGTAAGAGATGATATTGTCCATCGTGTTGACCGGCTGGTTGTCGATCTTGACGATGACGTCACCGCCGGCCTGCACGCTCTGGCCATCGATTGTGACCTGCTTGCTGCTGCCCCGCACGCCCGCTTTGTCAGCCGGGCTTCCCGGCGTGACGCTATCGACCAGCGCGCCGCGCTGCGCTGCATTCAGGCCCATCGCCTGGGCCACATCGGGGTTCAACGTGGCGCCGCTGATGCCGAGGTAAGGATGTAAGAACGTGCCCGTCTCGATCAAGGACGGCACGACGTTCTGCACAGTGGCCGACGGGATGGCGAAACCGACGCCTGCGTTGCCGCGCACGGGCGATTCGATGGCCGATGTCACGCCGATGACCCGGCCGTTCAGGTCCAGCAGCACGCCGCCCGAGTTGCCCGGGTTAATGGGGGCGTCGGTTTGGATGACATCGGGGATCTGGTACGACGGGCCGGTCACCAGGGCCTGGTTGTCACTGCCCGCTGCCATCGAGCGACCGAGCGCGCTGACGATGCCGAAGGTCATGCTGTTTGCCAGGCCGAACGGATCGCCGATGGCGACTACGAACTGCCCCACCTTCACGTTGCCAGAATCAGCCAGGGTCACCGGGTGTAGGTCCAACCCCTTCGGATCGACCTTGATGACCGCCAGATCGCTGTCCGGGTCACGTCCGACGATGGTCGCCGGCACGCTCCGCCCGTCCGCAAGAGTGACATCGATCCTGGTCGCGCCTTCGACCACATGGTTATTGGTAACGATATTGCCCTGTGTATCCCACACTAAGCCCGAACCTTGCCCGGAACTGGGTATGCTGGGAAGCGCGGGCAGATCCGGTGTATTGGGGCTGTTCTGGTTGCCCGGCAGGCCGGGGATCAGGTTGGGGAGATTCGGCAAGAGCTTGCCCAAGTCACCCAGATTGGGCAGGCTCGGCCCCTGGTTCTGACCCTGGCCATTGTTGGGATTGTTAGGCGAGCGGCGCGGCGTTGGTCCCCCTGGGTTCTGCGTGGTCGTTTGGGCGGTGCTTACTCGGATGCTCACCACGGAAGGGTTCGCCGTTTGATAGACCTGTTGCAAGGCGGCCTGTAGGTCGGCGCCCACCTGCACCGGCCGGGTGTCCAATGTCTGGGTAGCCGCTTGCCCGGCCTGGATTCCCGCCTGTCCCGGTGTCAATTCCTGGGCTGGTTGGGGAAGCACCGAAGCCAGGGCCGTCTGCGCGACCTTGGCCTGGCTGATGGCTGCCAGTGCGCGCGGCACCAGCGGCGTGAGAGCCAGGATGCTCGCGGCGCTCAACACGAAAATCACGACAAATGCTACTGTGAGGACGAGAAGCAAGCGCTTCATTTTGCAAAATCCCTCCCTTGGCAGGTTATTGAGGATACCACCCACTGCTTGATAGCGCAGAAGCAGCGCCCGGTGGTTAAAGCGGCGTTAGCGTTGTGTTATAGGATGGTTAAAGGCGTGCGAGCAACTTTCGACAAGCGAGCTTCCGGGCAGAATTGGGTTATACTTGTCGCCGTGCGATCGTATCCCCCTGATGCACAGATAGGATAACGCAAAATGACACAGAAGGAAATGACGCTGCAGGATGCCGTGCACGAGGTGCAGCGGTTCCACGAAACTTTCGGGCTGTCTGTCGCCAGGGCGCCGGTGGCCGAACTACCACCCGGTGTCCTCGAGCTGCGTCTCAAGCTCCTGCAGGAAGAACTGGACGAATACCGGCAAGCCGCCGAAGCCGGGAACCTCGTTGCCATCGCCGACGCTCTGACCGACATTCTGTACGTCCTTTTTGGCACCTACGTCAGCCACGGGCTACAGGACCTGGCGACCGAGCTGTTTGTCGAAGTACAGCGCAGCAATATGAGCAAGCTGGACGCGGAAGGCCAGCCGATCGTGCGCGCCGATGGCAAAATCCTAAAATCTTCGCAGTTCTCCGAGCCCGATCTTGCCACAATCATCGTCCGCCACTTGACATAATGTGCAGATTGCACGCCATTCGGTCATAATGGATCGAGCGTTGCAGAATCGCCGGCCTTCCTCCGGGTACGATAGTTACCACACACCACCCGGAGGACTACCGCCATGGACGAACACGCGCCGTCTGTCTCGAAGGATATCGCCCAGGTGCCGGCCGCCGCTGGGGCGCGGCCCGACCCGGGCGATGGCAAAGCGCTGATCCCCGAGGAGCGGCGCTACCGCATCGTGATCGAAAATGTGTCGCCGGAGATCGATTGCGGCGAGTTTCCGATCAAGCGCACGACCGGCGAGGTGGTTGTCGTCGAGGCAGACGTTTTTGCCGAGGGACACGACGCGGTCTCCTGCGTCCTGCTCTACCGTAAAGAGGGTCAGCCCGGCCGGCGCGAACTGCCCATGGAAGCACTGGGCAATGGCCGCTGGCGCGCTTCCTTCACCGTCACCGAACTGGGCCAATACTCCTACACCTTCATGGGCTGGGTCGATCGTTTTGGGACCTGGGCACGTGATCTGCGGCTTCGCCTGGAGGCGGGCCAGGATGTGAGAGTGGAGCTGATGATTGGCGCCGGGCTGGTGGCGGAAGCGTCTCACCGTGCGGCGCGCAGCCAAAAGGGCGGGCGGCCGAGCACCGCCGAAGACGAGAGGCGGCTGTCGGCTTACGCCGAGGCGTTGCGCACCGGCCACCGCGAAGCCGCCGAGACGGCCCTCTCGGCTGACCTGGCCGGCCTGATGCAGCGTTACGCCGACCGCCGGCTGTCTTCCACTTACGCCAAAGAGCTGTTGGTGACGGTCGATCGCGAGCGGGCACGCTTCGGTGCGTGGTACGAGTCATTCCCTCGCTCGACCGGCCCCCAGGCGGGCTGGCATGGCACTTTCCGGGACCTGGAGGCGCGCTTGCCCTACATCGCCTCCATGGGCTTCGATGTTCTCTATCTTCCCCCCATCCATCCCATCGGGCAGAGCTTCCGCAAAGGCCGCAACAACCAGGTAGGCGCCGGTCCGGACGGCCCTGGCAGCCCATGGGCCATCGGCTAAGCCGAGGGTGGGCACAAGTCGATCCATCCCCAACTGGGTACTCAGGACGATTTTCGCCGGCTGGTCACGCGCGCCGGCGAGCATACCACAGTTGGCGGTAGGTGTATAATGATACTGGCCAAGCAGGCCAAACGCTAACACAGCAAGTGGACCTCATGATGGGGGCAGATCAGGGGTATGAGCTCAACAACCGCCCAGCCTGGGTGATGATCCCCGTACGGAGCATCCTGCAACTGCTGCGAGACTGACCGGCTTGTTCCTATGCCTTGATGACGAGCACGAACTCGCTCTTGCGTTCCCCTACCTGCGCCAGCACTTCGCGCGCGCTACCGCGGTATATGCGTTCTCCAGGCAGGGTGATATCACATGCCAGCATGACCGGCTGATCTCCACCGAAGACGCCGGCCACGTCACGCAGCAGGGCCACCATCCGATACGGTGCATCCAGGAGCACCACGGGGATGCGGGCAGAGCGCAGATCCTCTAACTCCTTACGGCGCTGGCGCGGATCGCGCGCCAGGAAGCCGCCGAAGAGGAAGCGCTGGATCTTGAAGTCGCACAGCGACAAGGCGGCCATGAGCGAGGAGGGACCGGGCACCGGCACTACCGGGATACCGGCCCGCACCAGCATGCCGATCAGGGTGTGACCCGGGTCGGAGAACACCGGTGTACCGGCGTCGGAAATCAGGGCGAACGACAAACCTTGCGCCAGTTGCGTGAGGATCTGCGGCGCCTCGCTCTGCTCGTTGTGCTCGTTCAGCGTCACCAGCCGGTTTTGCACCCCAAGCGCCTTGAGCAGCGTGCTGCCCTCGCGGTACTCCTCGCAGATCACCGCGTCCACGCCCTTCAACACCTCGAGCGCCCGCAAAGTGATATCCTTCGGGTTGCCAATTGGCACAGCCACGACGTACAAGGTCCCGCTCCCCGGCACCGGTCACCTCCAAATCCGCGCTACCTACCCGTATTGTACAGCCGCGGCGCGGTCTTCCCAAACCGGGCGCGCTGGGCCGAGGGGCGCGCGGTCCGCCGATACTACTTGACTGATTATGGCATGATCTCTCCACCCCAGCTATCAAATTCAGCTTCGTCCCGGTCCGGCAGCCTGCGCACTTCCGCATCCACTGGCAATTCCGCCGGCTGTTCCGCGTTCATCCCGCTCTGGTAGGCGGCCCGCAGTAGCTCGGGAAAGCCCGTCGCCTGAGGCTGGGACGGTAGCTGGAAGAGCCGTGGCGCCAGGGCGGTCCGGCCATCCAGTGTATGGCGCTCGACGGTGCGCGTGCCGTCGTGGATGATGTGCTTCTCGACAACCGGCGGGGGAGTCCGCGGCATGCGCCAGGCCTTGACTGGGAACGCGCTGGCGACAAGTACCAGTGCGACGGTCAGGCCCGCGACCAGGATCACGGCCAGGGTGCGCACGAACTCCGCACCGATCATCCACAGCGCGAAGGCCAGCGTCGCAGCGATAGCCAGGCCAAAAACCAGGTAAAGGGCCGCCATGTTTTCGCTTTTCAATGTCCCTCCTTCAGTCAAACGAAGGTGCTCTCTGGTTCGAACATGCTGACTTTCTCGGCATAGGGCAGTTGGCGTAGCTGTTGCTCGCCAATCAACGGCACCTGTAAGCGCGTGATGCCGCCTCCGGCCGTAAGCAGCAGGAAGTCGCCTTTGCCTAGTAGTGCGTCGGCCATCGTGCGCGAGCGGCCCGTCGCTCCATAGGTCAGCGTGGCGCTGCTCACCCGGCCGACCAGGCGCGCCGGCAGGTTGGGCAGCGCCTCCCCCAGGCTCTTGCCGCCCGGTTGCTGTGTGCTGACGATCAGCGTGACCCCCAGCGCCCGCCCGATCTGCGCGATGCGGGCCATCGAGGACGCGATCCGGCCGTCGATCGCGACCAGGTCCTTCACCTCATCAATTACCACTATCAGACGGGGGTTGGTCTGCCCGGTGGTCGCACGGCGGTCGAGTTCCAGTGAAACCGACTCTAACAAACGGGCGATCTCGGGGGGATCCGACGTCACCGGGTGAACCAGGTGCGGTAGGTGCGCGAACGGCGCCAGTTCGTAGCCTTTCGGGTCGAGGAGGAGCATACGCATGGCGCGTGGCGCATTCTGGCGCGCCAGCCGGTACAGGATCCAATGCAGCAGCACGCTCTTGCCGGACCCCGTTGCCCCGCCGATCGCTACATGGCACGCGTTGGGATCGCTCAGGTCCAGCCAGACCGCCTTGCCCCCGGTGGCGACGCCCACAGCCACGCTGGCGGAGTTCCGCGGCGTCAGAGCGTCCATGCGTTCCGGCGCCAGCGTCTTGCGCAATTGCGGCGGCTTGGGGATCTCAATCAACACCTTGCCCGGTGTGCGCGCCACCCGGCAGTTGTCGGCCCCCGCGGCCAACGCGAGCGCTCCCGCCATGCGCTCGACCCGCTCGGGCGCCACTCCGAAGCCCAGGCTACAACTGAAAGCCCAGAGTTGCGGGCCATTCCAGGCCAGGGCGACGATCGCCTGGATGCGCCGTTGATTCAGTGTCTGCTGCAACATGGCGGCGATCAGGTGCTCATTTCCTTCCGGATTACCGGCGGGAGTGCCGCCGAAGAACGCTGCGCTCATAATTGGCCTCGAAATTGTGCTGTGAGTCGAACTTATGTTCTATAATAGTCCTTCTCTGCCACGCTGTCAAGGGGGAGAGTCGGCTAGTCGGCCAATCGGCCAATCCTTCCCATCCGCTGAGCGGCGAGTTCGGCGGTCACAAATGGCGTGTTGCTGGTAGGCTGTTTGGCGTATTGTTTGTAATCAAAACTGTGTTATAAAAGTGACAGTGCATGTTCGTCTGGCACGCAGGATTCGTCTCGATCAACTAAGGCCTGTGGGCCCTTCTGCCCACCACTTGCTACGTTGTCAGCGGTTCTTGCGGATCCGCTGCGACAGCCGGGTGCTCGGACGCCGCCTTCGGTAGCGGCGTTTGGTGGTAAACCCTTGCTGATCCGCCCTTCGCCTCTCGGTCCTCGCCCGTTGTCGCACATCGGGCCTTGCTCGTTGTAGTAGTTACGCAGCGTGGTATACAACCGAACACTTTTCAGTCGGTGAGGAGGTGGCCGGCACAGCAGAGTTGAGGCAAGATCGCCACGAGCCCGGGGATGTGTGGACGGACTCCCCGCAGCAGTAGACCGCATCCGTTCCGCCTTTGCTTCATTCCTCT
>JADGQF010000226.1 GCA_017882045.1 Anaerolineales bacterium | reverse complement strand
CACGGTCGTCACCTGGCCGGCGGCTGTAGCCGGTGTCTCAGGCGAAACGGGTCCTGCGGCCCAGACGGCGGATGATTCCGCCACGGGCGCGGCAGGCGCAGGCGGCTGCGGAGCCTGCGGCGGAACGGCGGCGACCGGCGCCGCGGGTGCGGGCGCGGCGGGCGCCGAGGCCGGCTCGCTGGCCGGCGCCTGGTACTGCTCGGCTTTGATCGCCTCGATCTTGGCCCCTTGCTCCTGGACCTTGATTTCCATTGCCGCGATCTCTGCGGCGACGCCGGCGATCGAAGGGTCGTCCAGCGCGCCACCGCGATAGAGTGCCAGCGCAGCTTGCCCCAGGTCTACCAGCTTCGCTTGCAGTTGCGCCTTGATCTCGCCGGCAGTCCCCTCTTCGCGGCGAATGCGCATCATCTTGTCGGCCTCGAAGGCCACCTTCTCAGTCTGTTCCCGGACAGACTTCAAGCCCTTTTCCCACCATGCCATTGGTTTACCCTCCCTTCTGCGGCTTAGTATACTCCAACAGGCGCGCCGCCGCAAACGCGCACGATTTAGCCAGACGCCCCACCAGGATACCCTGCACCAGCACCACCAGGATGCCAACGTAGGCCAGCACGAAAGCTGTTGTCTGAGCGTTCAGCCCGAGCTTAGACAAAGCATAAAGCGAGACGATGGACTGGGCGGCATCGGTGCGCCATTGGCGGTCCCCGGTGGCAACGGTCCGTGCGACGGTCACATGCAGGGAAGTATAGCGGGAATCGGGTAGGGCGACGGAAGTTGCAGTCGCACGCTTTGACCAAAGACGATTTGTATATTATGATACATTTAGAAGCAGAATGGCATAGCCCTGCCAGTCTCGCGACTCTCGGGTATGGAAGTGAGTGATGAGAACTGTGCCTGGGTGTTTGCCCTTGCCGCTCAGCAGCTTCGTGGGACGTGAGCGTGAGGCGAGCGAGATCCGCCGGCTGCTTGTCGCCGCCAGCTATCCGTCGAACCCTGACAGCCCATCGCCGCGCCTGCTCACCCTGACCGGCACGGCGGGAGTCGGGAAGACTCGCCTTGCCCTCCAGGTCGCAACGGCAGCACAAGCTGCGTTCGCGCAGGGGGCCTGCTTCGTTCCGCTGGCCGACGTATTGGACCCCAACCGAGTCCTGCCCGCCATCGGGTCCCGCCTCAGCCTCAAGGAAAGCGGGAACCGCCCGATGGCGGCCAGGCTCCGCCGTTTCCTGCAGCACAAACAACTCCTGCTGGTGATCGACAACTTCGAGCAGATCGTAACGGCTGCGCCGCAATTGGAGGAGCTCCTGGCCGGCTGCCCCCGGCTCGTGATGTTGGTGACCAGCCGGGAAATCCTTCACCTGCCTGCGGAGCGAGAATTCCGTGTCCGGCCTCTGCCCCTGCCCAGCCTGCGCCACTTGCCGGGCGTCGAAAGCCTCGCCCGCTACGCAGGCGTTGCCCTGTTTGTGGAACGAGCGCAGGCTGCGAACCCGGCCTTCCGGCTGACGGCAGAAAACGCGCCGGCGGTCGCACGCATCTGTCACGACCTCGAAGGGCTCCCGTTGGCAATCGAGCTGGCCGCCGCCCGGGTGAAGATGCTCTCGGTCAGCCAGATCGCGGCCCGCCTGAACGACCGGTTCACTCTGCTGGTCAGGACCGGGAGCAGCGCGGGAGAGCAGCGCCACCGCACTCTGCGAGCGGCCCTGGATTGGAGCTATGACCTGCTGAGTCCGCAGGAGCAGGCTTTGTTTCGTCACCTGGCGGTCTTCGCCGGAGGCTTCACGCTGGAATCGGCTGAGGCCGTGCATGCCCAGGGCCCGTCCCTCGATCCGCTCTCGCAATTGGTGGATAAGTCCCTCGCCCAGGTAGAGCCCGGCGACGGAACAGAAGAAGAGACCCGCTACAGCCTGCTTGAGACCATTCGCGAGTACGCATGCGAGAAGCTTGAGGAGGCCGGAGAAGCCGAGGCGGCGGGTCAGCGGCACATGACATTCTTCGTCCGGCTGGCCGAGGAGGCCGAGCCCCAGCTCAAGGGTGCAGCGCAGATCGCATGGGCTGCGCGCCTGGAGCGAGAGCAAGACAACCTTTGGGCGGCAGCCTCCTGGAGCCGCTCCCACGAGGCCGACGCCGCCGGCGCTTGCCGGCTGGCGGGCGCGATGGCCTGGTTTTGGCGCATGCTACGCGGCAACCCGAGCGAATGGCGGGGCTGGTGCGAGGAGATCCTGGTCGCTCGCCGCGGGCTCGATCACTCAACCGTGCGCGCCCGCGCCTTGCTGGGCGTCGGCACGGTCGCTCTGCTCCAAGGTGATTTCCAGACGGCCCGCGCGCTGGCCGAAGAAAGCGTGGGCCTATGGGATGAACTGCGCGATCAGCCCGGTCTTGCCCATGCGCTCAATCTCCTTGCGCTCGTGCAGCACGCCCACAACTTGAATGAAGAGGCCAAAGTCCTCTACGAGCGCAGCCTGGCGATCCGGCGCGAGATCGGCGATGGTTGGGGCATGGCCCAAACGTTGAATAATCTGGCCACGTTGGCTGAAACGCGTGGCGACCTGGTCGGAGCGGCGGCTTGCTACCGTGAGAGCCTGGCTCACGCTCGCGCGTCCGGTGACCGGCGCCTGATCGGCCTGATCCTCATCGGATTAGCCTCGGTGACGGCCAAGCAAGGCGACTGCCAGGCGGCGGGCAAGCTCTACGCGGAGAGCCTGGCAACCGCCCAAGAAATGGGCGACAAGTGGTTAGCCCCGCAGTCCCTGGATGGCTTAGCGAAGGTAATCGCCAGCCTGGCCGGCGAGACGCCGCGCGGGGTGTTTCAAGTGGAGCGCGCCGTACGCCTGTGGGGCGCGGCCGACGGCTTGCGTGAAGCGGCCGGCACGACGATCTGGCCGGGCGATCGGGCCGAGTACGATGTGCTGCTCGCGGCGGCACGCTCGCGGCTGGGCGAGGCCGTATTCGGTACGCACTGGGCGCAGGGACACGCCTTGACGATCGACGAGGCCGCCGCGCATGCGCTCCGCGAGGCCGCTGCGCCGTGCGACCCCAATCTGGGGCTGGAAACCGAGCCCGGCCAGGGGCCATCAATACGTCTCTCCGCCCGCCAACAGATCAAAGAACAGTTCGGTGGACTCACGCCGCGCGAGCGTGAGGTGGCGGCGCTGATCGCGCGGGGTAAGTCAAACCGCGCCATCGCCGAGGCCCTCGTGTTGACCGAGCGCACCGTCACGACACATGTCAGCAACATCCTTGGCAAGCTAGAGCTTTCTTCGCGCACGCAGATCGCGGCCTGGGCGATCAAAAAGGGCCTGAATCCCCCATCCTCGGCTCCATCTCATACGTAATTCGATCATTGCTATGTATAAAAACTACGTATTTTGTACGATGTCTCGCGCCCGCCTTTCGCGTATAGTCGTTTGGCTGGGTTGAGTTGAGCGTTTCAAAAAACAGGACACCCTCTGAGGCCAGTGTACCGTCCGAAAGGAAGCAAAGCCATGGAATTCAGTAGCCGTTCGATGCTAAGGTCGCGGAATGTATTGCGGGCCGTCATCGCCTATTCGTAGTGGCCACGCTGGCCGTGGCGGCAGTGCATTTTGCTCCCGGGTTGTGAGCCGATACGTTCTCTTCACGTAGCGCGTACACAACCGGATCGGTCTCGTGCGTCAATTCGGCATCCCCAGCCTTCAGGTCAGGGGCCGCGCCGGCTCTCTCCGTCGTCAACAGCACGACGGGTTACCGTGATGCTGGGGCTTCGGCCATACGTACGGCCAATAGCACAGCCGGTTGGACGGACGCCGGAGCTTCGGTTCCAGCCATAGGACAGGCAAAGGGCAGCTGGCGAGATGCCGGCGCAGGGACTCGCTGATCCGCCGATAGGGCAGCGGCTGCCGGTGTATACCCCTCAAGAGGAGGCTACGAAATGTTTGGCTACTATAATGACGTCATGATGCAGCAAGAGCACCGGCAGGACTTGCTGAACGAAGCTCACCTGGACCGGGTGGCGCGCGAGGCCCGGGGAGGACGCAGCAACCGGATGGGCCAACTCGCCTCAACCCTCATCAGCCGGTTGGGCTGCCAGCTGGTTAAGTGGGGCAAGGGAATTGGCGAACGTTCCCAGCGAAGCCTTGGCACTGTGGGCACTGTGCTGATGAACTGGGGACTGCGCTTGAACGCCCTGGTAGCCGCCGTCGAGCTTGACCCTTGTGATTGTTGTGCTTGAGAGGCACAGGGCTGAACAACCGATAAACTGAACCAGAGGCGGCGGGTTCATCACCCGCCGCCTCTGCGTGTCCGCCAGCCCTTCTTTGGCCCATTTCGTTCAACTCAGGTATGATTGCCGGGCGCTTTGCGCTACCCAGGATCTGGCAAAGGTGGAAACCGGCAGTGGAAATCGTCACGTTGCGAAAGGAGCATCTGGAGGACGCCGGACGGCTGGTCAGCGCGCGCTACCGGCTGTTACGCCGGGAGCTGCCGCTGCTGCCGCTATGCTACGAAAAGCCACAGGTCTGGTCCTCGATGCTGGAAGGCATCGCCTCGGCGGGGCCGGGCGTGGCGGCGCTGAGAGGGAGCAAACTCGCCGGTTTCCTCACCGGTTGGCAGATCGCCCGGCTACGTGGGCAGCGTGCCGTTTATACTCCCGAGTGGGCCAATGCGGCGGATGATTCGAGGCGAGTCTACCAGGAAATGTACGGCACGCTTTCGGCATGCTGGGTGGCCGATCGTTACTGCGACCATTACATCACGCTCCTGCCGCAAGACCGGGACGGCATTGAGGCCTGGCAATGGCTCGGCTTCGGCCATTACGCGGTCGACGCCATGCGGGCGATGGAGCCGGCGCAGGGCACAGGCGCGCACCCGCCGATCCGGCGAACGACCTACGCGGAGCTGGCGCAGGCGGTCGAGCTCAGAGACGGTCTGATGCAACATCTGGCGGCGGCTCCCACTTTCCTGCGCTTCGATCCGCGGGCGCCCGACGACTTCGAGAAGTGGGTGAACGATCCGGCCAAGGCGCTATGGCTAGCTTTTTTCGAAGGCGGCGAGGCCGTCGCGTCGCTCGGCCTGGGGCCGGCCAGCCATGACGCCTGCACGATCATCCGCGATGAGGGAACTACCAGCATTACGAACGCGTTCACCAGGGAAGCAGCGCGGGGAAACGGGGTGGCCAGCGCGCTGCTCAACCGGGCGCTGGAGTGGGCGCGCGCTGAAGGTTATATTCGCTGCACGGTCGACTTCGAAGCGGCCAATGTCCTGGCCGCGCGCTTCTGGCTGCGGCATTTCCGACCCGTCGCCCTCTCATTCTATCGGCATGTCAACAACGCCGAGTGGGACGAGCAGTGACGCGAGGGCTGCAGGTGAGCGGCAATGCCATCGCTTGACCCATTGACGGCTGTCCCGCCTCCCGCCGAGCGGCGGCTGGCGCTGCGCGTGACACCGGCCGCGCAACGCGCCCTGCGCCAGGGCCATCCCTGGCTCTTTGACCAGGCGATCACGGCGCAGAGCGGCGAGGGGCGGCCGGGAGATCTGGCGGTCATCTTTGACGCCCACCGGCGATTCCTGGCTATCGGCCTCTACGATCCCACTTCCCCACTGCGGGTGCGGGTGCTGCACCACGGCGCCCCGACCGCCATCGACCGATCCTGGCTGAGTGGCAAGCTGGCCGGCGCGATCGCTTGGCGGTCGACCCTGCCCGAAAATGGCACGACCGGCTACCGGCTGGTTCACGGGGAGAACGACGGCCTGCCGGGCCTGGTGATCGATCGCTACGCATCGACACTGGTGGCCAAGATCTACAGCCTGGCCTGGATACCCCGCCTGGGCGAGCTGCGCGCCGCGCTGGACGACGTTTTCCCTGCCGCCTGCCTGGTATTGCGTCTCAGCCGGGATTTGCTGCGCCGACCGGAGTACCTGTACGGACTGGAGGACGGGACGGTGCTGGCCGGCCCGCCGCCGGAAGGACCGGTATCCTTCCTGGAGAACGGTCTGCGCTTCGAGGCGGATGTGCTGCGGGGACAGAAAACGGGTTTCTTCCTTGACCAGCGTGACAACCGGGCGCGCGTCGAAAGGCTCAGCGCCGGCCAGGAGGTGTTGAACGTCTTTGCCTACAGCGGCGGCTTCTCGTTGTATGCCGCGCGTGGCGGCGCGCCGGAGGTGGTCAGCCTCGACTCGAGCGCGCCCGCTCTGGCCGCGGCCGAGCGCAACTTCGCTCTCAACCTGGATCTGCCCGCGGTGGCTGCCGCTCACCACACCTCGCTGGCCGCCGATGCCTTCCTGGCGCTGGCCGATCTGCGCCGGGGTGGACGGACTTTCGACCTGCTGATCGTCGATCCGCCGGCCTTCGCCAAGCGCCAGGGTGAGGTGAGCGCGGCGTTGAACGCCTACGAGCGCCTTACGGCCCTGGCGCTGGGTGTGCTGCGGCCCGGCGGGACGTTGGTGATGGCCTCATGCTCCAGCCGGGTCCCCGCCGCTGCTTTCTTCGACGCAGTCAACGCGGCGGCGCAGCGCGCCGGACGCCCCCTGCGGGAGAGCGAACGCACCGGACACCCGATAGATCACCCGGTTCTGTTTCCCGAGGGCGCCTACCTCAAGTGTCTCTTCGCCAGAGCGCCCTGACCTCACCCTGGCAGTTATCAGGCAGCATCCGCCAACTGGCGTGCGATCTGGGCCAGGTGAATGGCGTCGTGACTGACGAGATGCAGCGTGTGGCCGGCTATCGTGATCGTCCCCATCTCGGCATGCTGCCCCGCTCGCTGCCAATCCACGGCAGGCAGGGCCGCCAGCTCGGCCAGGTGCAGCGCGCGCAGGCGGAGGAATTCGGACAGCGCGTCGGCCAGTCGGGCGGCCGAGTAGTTCCGCTCGCTCGCCCATTGTGCCTGATCGTAGCCGGCCAACCTGGGATTGTCCATGTCGCGCATCGCTCGCATGCGCTCCAGCCCGCGCTCCTCGGCATCGCGCAGGTGGCACAACACCTCAATCACCGACCAGTTCTCGTCGCCGCCGCGCGCGACGCGGGCCTGGTCATCGCTGACCCCACGCAGCAGGTACTGCAGTGTCTCGGGGGTGGCGCGGAAGGCGTCCAGCAGATTTCTTGATGTATCGTACATACTTGTCCTCCATTCGGGACCGGCAGAGGGGCCGGCGCCAACATAGCAAGGCGGCCCAGACCTACGAACGCGGGCTGAACTGCACCTCAGGATAGGCAAGCAACTGCGGACGCAGTACGGTTGCCGGTTGGCCCTTGAGGTACTGGTCAAAAAAGGCCAGCAAGTAGTCGTCGATGATACGCAGGACACGCGGGCCGCTGAGCGGCCCTTTCAGCCCCAGTTGCGCGGCAAGAGGGGTGAGCATCGGCAGGTCGGTGAAGTCGTAATGCGCCGTGCCCTGGATGGTCATCAAGTAATCCGGACCGGCGCTATGCCCATAAAGCTGGGCAAACAGGCGCCAGTTCTTGGCGGTTGGGAACTTCTGGCTGAACATGAACAGGAAAGGCTGGGGGACGCCCCGGTCCAGGGTGTCCGGGGCCACCGGTGTCAGCCAGGCATCCTCTCCCAACCCGGCTTTGCAGCGCGCGTCTTGCGAGCAGAAGCGGATCGCGGCTCCGCCGCCGGTCGAATGGCCGAACACTCCTACCCGGGTCAGGTCG
>JADGQF010000225.1 GCA_017882045.1 Anaerolineales bacterium | reverse complement strand
TGGGGACTGTGAGCTTCGTTGTAAGGAAGGCAGATGGCAAGCGACCCTCCTCCTTCGGTCACCAAGCTGATTATACACCCGGAACCCACAGGCGTATTCCATCGATCCTCCAAACATGACCCCTGGCTCGCTTCTGCTGTATAATAGGTGTGGCAAGTCTGCGGAACACCAGGCCGGCTGCCGGCGTTCTATACGCGACAACCCGGTATCGAGGTGCCATTCATGGCCAGCGCGCCCGTCGATCTCAATCCAACCACCGCCCGGAAGACCCGGCCCAGCGCCGCGCAGTCTGCTGCTGCGCAGTCCTCTGCGCCCGCGCAGTCTGCTGCGCCGTACATGCCCGCGCTAGACGGCCTGCGCGCGCTCGCCGTCCTGGCGGTGATCTTCTACCACGCCAACCTGCCGCCCTGGCTGCCCGGTGGCTTCCTGGGCGTAGAGTGCTTCTTTGTCATCAGCGGGTTCCTGATCACCTCGCTCTTGCTCGCAGAATGGGAGCGCAATGGCCGGCTGAACTTCAAAGCCTTCTGGCTGCGGCGCGCCCGCCGCCTCCTGCCGGCCCTCTTCCTGCTGCTGATCGGCCTACTCACATATAGCGTGCTCTTCCTGCCCGGCGAAGTCGCCGCCCTGCGTCGAGACGCCGCCGCGGCCGCGGTCTACGTCAGTAACTGGTACCTGATCTTCAGCCACCAGTCGTATTTCGAGGCGGTAGGCCGTCCTCCTCTCCTGCGCCACCTCTGGTCGCTGGCCATCGAAGAGCAGTTCTACCTGCTGTGGCCCTTGATTTTCAGCGGGCTCATGTTGCTCAACCGCGCGGCAAGCGCCGAGAAACGCCGCCGCGTCGCCCTCCTCCTGATCGCCGCCGGCGCCGTCAGCTCCAGCGTCCTGATGGCTGCGCTCTACCAGCCCCTGGCCGATCCCTCACGCCCCTATTACGGCACCGACACGCGCGCCGCCGGCCTGCTGATCGGCGCCGCCCTGGCCCTGCTCTGGGCGCCCGCGCGCGCCCGTCTCGGCCGTGAGAGCGCCGCGACCGCCCCTGCGCCGCCGCTCGCACTGCCGGCCGCCGGGGCGGGCCCTTCGGCCGCGACTCCTCAGCGGCCGCAGACGCCTCTCAACGCAGAGGCGTCGCCGGCAACGTCTGCCACCGCCGATCTGTCGCTTACAACGTCTCCTGCCGCAGACACTCCGTCTGCAACGTCTGCCGCCGGGGACCCTGCGCTCGCAGCGTCTGCCGTCGTGGCTGCTGCATCGCCGGCCGAGATCGCCACCGCCGGCCTTTCGCTGGCGCCATCGCCCGCCGTGGAAGCTGCGCCCTCTGTGGAGCCTTCCTCCCCCGATCAAGCGCCTTCGCCGGCCCGCCCCTTCCATCTCCGCGCTTCATTGCCGCTGCTTCTCGACGTTGTTGGGCTGCTCGCCCTGGCCGGCCTGTTCGCCGCCTTCTTCGGCCTGAACGAGTTCCAGTCCTTCCTCTACCTGGGCGGCTTCTCGCTGGTCTCGCTGGCCACCGCCGTAGTCATCGCGGCTTCCGTGGATGCCCGCGCCCGCGTTCTCCCGCGCCTGCTCGGCTGGGGGCCCCTGCGCTGGATCGGCCTGCGTTCCTATGGCATCTATCTCTGGCACTGGCCCGTCTTTCAGCTCACCCGCCCGCAACTCGACCTGCCGCTTGACGGTCTGCCGCTCTTCGCCCTGCGGATGGCCATCACGCTGCTCGTGGTCGAGTTGTCCTACCGCCTGATCGAGATGCCCGTCCGCAAGGGCGTCCTCGGCCGGGCCTGGCGGCGCTGGCGCGAGTCCAACGGCGATCGGCGCACCCGCCTGACCTTGCAGTGGGCCACGGCCGCTTGCGCGCTGCTCGCCTTCGGCGCCGTCCTTGGCAACTCTGTCGTCAGCGCCCAGCCTCCCCCGCCCCCAGACTACCTGGCGGCCCTGGCTGCGCCGCTCCCCAGCGACTCTACTACCGTAGACCCGCCCGTTGCCACTCCCGCGCCAGCACCGCTCTCGTCGCCACTATCCGCCCCTGGCGCCTCGTCCGCCAGCCAACCGGCTGCCGCGCTCACGCCGCCGGCAGGCACCGACACCACAGTGGAACTTGCCCCGGCCGCGCCGCTGCTCACGACCGTCGAGCGCCCCACCGCCTACGCGCCGCACGCCGGTTGGCCGGGCGGGCTGCGCCCGGTTGTGCTGGAACTATCCCCACGCGAGCTGCTGGCCGCGGCGGAACCTGGGCCGGCAACCGGCTCCGCCTCCCTTACGTCGGGCAGCCCATCCACCGGCGCGCCAACCACTGCTACCACAGCCGGTGCTGCGCCTGCTGCCGGCAATCCGAGCCGGCCCCTCACGCTCACTCTCGCGCAGCCGGCGCCGCTCACCTCGCCATTGCCGCTTGCTGCCGTTCAAGCGCCCGTCACTTCGACCACGGCCACCCTGCGCATCACTGCGATTGGGGATTCGGTCATGCGTGGCGCCGCCAAACAGTTGCTCGAAGCCATGCCGGGCATGGAGATCGACGCCAACATCGGCCGGTTGCCCTGGGATGTCACCGGGGTGGTGCAGGCCCATCTCAGCGCGGGTAACCTGCGTAGCGTGGTGGTGATCCACACCGGCGGCAACGGCATCTTCACCGCGCAGATGCTCGATCAGATCATGGCCCTGCTGGCCGACCGCAAGCGCGTGGTCTTCTTGACGGTCAAGGTGCCCCGCGCGTGGGAAAGCTACAACAACCGCATGCTGGAGGCCAATGTTAAGCGCTACCCCAACGCCGTGCTGGTCGACTGGCGCGTCGACAGCCTCAGCCATCCCGAGTGGTTCTGGGGCGATGCTATCCATCTGCGGGAGGACGGCGCCAGGGTCTTCGCCCGCCTGATTGCCGACGCCGTATTCGCTCCGTAACGATGAGCTCAAAGTTTGATGTTGTTTGACCCGCCCGTTCCCCGTCGGTCGGCCCTGGAGAGGTTGCTGCCACTCGCTCACCGTCGGCGTACCGGTCGGCGGCGCACTCGCCTTGTTCTTGTCGCAGGGCCTCTCGGAACTGCCCGTCTATTTCGGCTACGTCATGCCCCGCCTGGCCGCTCGTTGGCACAACCGCTGGCTCGCCTGGCTGGTGGTTTCGCTCATGCTGGCCACGCAGCACTGCACCCTGCCACTGGTGCTCGACCTGCGTTTCATCGCCTGGCGCTTTCTGATGTTTCTGCCCTTGATGGCGGTTTCGTTACACAAGCTTTGACTGAGCTTCACACGCCTGTCACATTTCGCGTTTAGAGTCAGTTCAAAGGTCGGGAGTGACCCGACGCAGGGTGTCCGCATCAAGGAGTGCGAACATGTCCAAAAGAATGACGTTGGCTCTCGGCTTCGGTATGGCTGTGATGTTGCTGGCCATTGCGTTTGCAGGGCAGGCCCTGGCACAGCAAGCCGGGCCGGCGCGCGGCAATATGATGGGCAGTAACAGCGGTATGATGGCTAGAACGTCGGTCAAGTAGTGTGAGCAGTTGCATTTGACAGTACACGGGGCGCGTGGCCTATTGTGCGGACATGAGAGCGACTGGGAGGTAGGGCATGCGACCTGGGTATTGGCATTCCACCTGTCGAGTTGTCGACGGCCGAGCAGGCCATCGTCCAGCGGATTCGGCGGGCCAAGTTGTTCGTGTTTCTGGCCACGTATCGGCATGAGTTGTTCGATGAAGCGTTCCAGGCCGAGTTGGTGCAAGGATATGGCGACAGTGCGCTGGGGCAGCCGCCGGTGGCGCCAGCGCAGTTGGCGCTGGCAATCATCCTGCAAGCCTACATCGGCGTGTCGGATGACGAGGTGATTGAAGTGGCGGTGATGGACCGGCGCTGGCGGCTGGTGTTGGATTGTCTGGATTACGAAACGCCGCCCTTCAGTAAGGGCGCGCCAACTGCGGGCGGCATTGGATTCCAGCCCCTTGTCGGGCGCTGGGCGGGTCGAAGATGCGTATAACCTTCTGGGCCACGCTCTGCCCAAGGCACTGAGCGCAAGCGCCCGCCACCCAGCCGGGCGTGAGCCAGAGCGCGCTGGCGCCCAACAAGATGGCCAGGCCTGTGGCCAGCCAGGCGGGTCCCGGCGGCACAGTCACCAGCCGGTAACGCAGCCGGGCGAAGTCGGCGTCGCTCAGGTCGAGGGCGGGGCGAAAGCTGTCCAGGGCCAGGCCGGCCTGGTGGTAGCAGTAGTGCGCGGCGGCCAGGCCATAAACGTTGAGCAGAGTGATCCACAGGTACGCCGGTTGCAGCGCGCCGGGCGGCTTCACGCCGGCCAACCACTGTCCTACCTGCAGAAGGGCTACCTCGACCAGGTACAACAGCAAGTAGAAAAGCCAAGGCGGCAGCGACAGACGCTCCACCCAGGCATAGAAGCGCTCCAACCAACCACGCCGATAGTGCAGCTCCAGACCCACTTCCTCGGCAAACGCCAGCCCCGCACCCGTCGCGCTCACCCGCACCTCCGCACACCCGCCCAGCCATCGCGCCGGCCGGCGGTACATCATAAGAGTCACTCATGTGCGCAGATTGCACCGATGGCGCAGAGCCGTGGCAAGGGATCGCCATTCAATCCTGTGCCTGAACCAGAACATAGAGCTGGCTCGTGCCCGGATCCTGCCGCATGTGTAACTTTTCTCACGTATTCGCATCTAAAGAGAGAAACCGCTTTCGCAAAGGAGAGATAGGGTCCCATGCCCCTCTACGAATTCCAATGTACTGAATGCCGTAGCACATTCGAGGAGCTGATGCGTGTCTCGGCGCCGGCAGCCGACGTGGCGTGCCCGAAGTGCGGCAGCCGTCATGTCCGCCGTAAGCTATCGACATTTGCGTCGAAGGCGAGCGGTGGCAGCAGCGTTTCTTCCTCCGCAAGCTCGTGCGCTCCCAGCGGCTGAGGCATCCGCCGCTAACCGGCCGTGCGCCGGTAGACTCGCAGCCGAGGGGCACAGGCATGCGAACCTGGCCCCTCGGCCCGTCTCCAGACAGGATTATTACCACAAAGAAGAGGTCGTCACCTCACCACGTGGGAGGATGCCGCCTCAGCCTTCTGGTCGCGCGGCTCGGAGCCGAGCTCTGGTATCGCCGAACGCGGCCGCAGGTGGTTCACCAGCAAACCCACGATGCCGATCGCGATGCCCGCCAGTGAGAACCACTGCGCGGTTGCCAGCACGCCGATACGCCAGGCATCGGGCCGCAGCGCCTGCACCCAGAAGCGTCCCAGGGGATACCAGATCAAGTACATGAAGAAGACATCACCGTTCCGCAACCAGGCACTCAGGCGCCGGCCGAGGATCCACAACAGAACGAAACCGACCACGTTCCAGGCGGCTTCATAGTAAAAGTCGGGATTAAAGCCGTGAGTGGCGTACCAGTCGCGGGCTGCTGCCGTTAGCTGGCCGGGAGCGCCGCAGGCCATGGGCGAGCCCACTGGCTCCTGGCAGGGGTAGGCCGGGTTGATATGGAAAGCCCAGGGCAGGTTGGTTGGTGGACCGTAAAGCTCCTGGTTCACCCGGTTGCCCATGCGGCCGATGGCCTGCGCCAGCAGGAGACCTGGGGCCAGGATGTCGAGCCAGCGCGGCAAGTTGAGATGGCGGCGCGTCGTGTAGGCGGCCACGCCGATCACGCCGCCTATCACCGCTCCGAAGATGCCTAAGCCGCGGAAGCCACCGTTCCAGAAGGCGATGATCTCCAGCGGATGCTGTCGATAATAAGCCCAGTTGGCGAAGCTGCCGTTGGGGGTGGAGAAGACGTGGTACAGGCGGGCACCGATGATGCCCAGGATAAGCACCCACGTCAGCAGGTTCCAGACGTGCTCGGGGTCCTCACCGCGCCGCTGCGCTTCCTTAGTCGCCAGCCAGGCCGCCAGTAGCGCACCCAGCATGATCAACACCCCGTACCAGTGCACCTGGATTGGGCCAATCTGGATCAAGACAGGGTTCATTCCATACTCCTTCAACACTCTCACCAAGAATGATCATCGAGACAGCTTGCCACTCCGGACCTAGCGCAGGAACAGACTATACGTAAGAATAGTGAGCACAAAGGCTGTGAAAACGGCATATTTCCAGTTGCGCGCCGCGAAGAGGAAATACAGCATCGAAGCCAGCACGCGCACGAACGGTGTGAGCATGAGCATTGCGATGCCCAGGCTGACCAGCACGCGGGGCCGATACTGATCCGCGAACACCTGACCCAAACCCTTGAGCAGAAACTCGAAGAAGTTCATGCCCGAGATGCTGTAGCGAATGCCGATCTCACCGGTCCGAAGCCAGTGCCAGACTAGACCGCTCATAATCAGGGCCATACTGGTCAGCACGCCGACCAGCAGGATGTAGCCGACCAACGCCTCGATGTCGAAGGTGCCCTTCGCCGGGCTGCTTGACACGTAAGAGACCGTCGCAACCTTTTCCGGAGACTTGCCATCGGCAGGCCCCACAAGGGCCTCGTTCTGATGCCCGGCGTCCACCCCTTCAGGCGCGATCAGTGATTCGCGATTTCCCTGAACCTTTACCGTATCTGTCATCGTAGGATACCTCGCAGGAGCATCTGAGCGCCCAACACCAGCAGAACAACCATGAAGAACCGTCGCACGGTCTCGTTCGTCAGCCGGACGAGTACCCGGGTGCCGATGAACGCGCCGGAGACGATGCCCAGGATCACCGGAGCAGCCAGGCCGGGGTTGATCATGCCGGCCGCCAGGTAGACGCTGCTGCCGGCCAGGGCAGTAACCCCGATGATGAGATTGCTGGTCGTCGTCGACACCTTCGGGGGCAAGCCCATCACGAGGTCGTGGATTAACACCTTCAGCGCCCCAGCCCCGATGCCCAGCAGCCCGGCGATCAAGCCGGCGCCGAACATCAGCGGGCCACCCAGGTAGGCGCGTCCGCCCTGATAAGCGATCGTCTGGCTGGTGGCCTGGTCGTAGTAGCTGCCCTCGAGCTCCAGCCAACGTGAAACCCTATCCTGATGGGCAATGGGCTGCCAGCCTTCGTGCCGTTGCAGGAACAGTGCCCCCCAGGAAGCCAGCAGCACCAGGCCGAAGGCAACGAAAAGGACGCGTTGGCCGGCGATCAACGTGATGGCAGCCCCCGTCAGCGCGCCCAGGATAGTGAACATCTCCAGGAACATACCAATCTTCAAGTTGGTGATGTGGTCCCGCACGTAGGCCGAAGCCGAGCCGCTAGAGGTGGCAATCACCGAGACGATGCTGATGGCGATGGCCTGCTTGATATCGACGCCCAGCAGCGTCAGCGCGGGAATCAAAACCACCCCACCGCCCATGCCGCTCATTGCGCCGACGAAGCCGGCAAGGATCGAAACCAGAAAAAGCCAGATAGGTTGCACGACAGTCCACTCCTTGATTCTCAACGAACACCGCACACATGCTATTGTGATAACTTACTCCAAGGAGTGGTATAATACAAATACATGTTCTCTATAGTCTCATAACCAGGAGTTATACTCTCTTGAAACTGCACCTACTGCGCATCTTCACGGCGGTTGCCGACCAGATGAGCTTTTCGAAAGCGGCAGAGACACTATATGTCAGCCAGCCGGCCGTATCGAAGGCGGTGAGGGAGCTGGAAAACCAGGTGGGCCAACCGCTATTTGAGCGTGGGGCGGGAAAGCT
>JADGQF010000224.1 GCA_017882045.1 Anaerolineales bacterium | reverse complement strand
GTCGCGCAGCGTGTGATGCTGGCCGGAGAGTGGGTATAGCGAATCAGCGAATGGCAAATGGCGAATCGGCGAATCAGCGAATCAGCGAATCAAGGATGGTAAGGCGCCGCGGTAGTGCGCAGCACGCAATACGCAATACGCAGCACGTAGTACGCAATAGGAGTCCCATGTCAACCCAACCGCTCCACACAACCCAAATCGATCAGCTCCCGGTGAGTGTCTACGCTTCCAACGAAGCCCTGGGCACCGCGGCCGCGGCCGAAGCCGCCGAGGTCATCCGGGCTGCCGTGAGCGAGCGCGGCGTGGCCAACATCATCGTCGCCACCGGCAACTCACAGCTCACCTTCCTGGCCGCGTTGCGCGCCATGGCCGGCCTGCCGTGGGAGTGCGTCAACGTCTTCCACATGGACGAATATGTCAACCTGCCGTCCGGCCACTCCGCCAGCTTCCCGGCCTTCCTGCACCGGCACCTGCTGGATTACGTCAGAGTGCGTGCCTTCTTCCCCGTGCCCGGCGCTGCGGCGGATACGGCGGCCGCGTGCCGGGAGTATGAGGCGCTGCTGCGCGCCCACCCGGCCGACCTCTGTGCGCTGGGCGTCGGCGAGAACGGCCACCTGGCGTTCAACGACCCGCCGTTCGCGTTTTTCCAGGATCCCGTCTGGGTCAAGGTCGTCCAACTGGACGAGCGTTCCCGGCGGCAGCAGGTGGGCGAAGGCCACTTCGGCAGCTTGGCGGAGGTGCCGACCCACGCCATCACCCTGACGATTCCGGCGCTGCTCGCGGCGAAAAGGGTGTTGGCGATCGTGCCCGAGGCGCGCAAGGCGGAAGCCGTCGCAAAGTCGTTGCTGGGCCCCGTCACCGAAGACTGTCCAGGTTCGATCTTGCGGCAGACGCCCCACGCGCATCTGTACCTGGATGAGGAATCGGCGGCGAGCCTGGAATGGACGGCCTGAGCGGCGAGCGAGAGTCACCATGCCCAAGATCCTGATCGGGTTCAAGCCGGGTGTGCTGTCCGATGCACAGCTCGACCGGGTGCGGGAGGCCGCATCCGACATGCGGCTGGTGGTCACACCAGACCGCGACGAGATGGCGGCCGTAGTCGACGACGTAGAGGCCGCAACGGGCCTGGTGCCTGGGTCGCTGCTGGTGGCCGCGCCGCGGCTGCGCTGGTTTCAGGCCTGGGGTGCGGGGGTGGATTGGGTCCTCCGCCAACTCGGCGCGGCAGAGTGCGGCTTCATCCTGACCAGCACGTCGGGGATCCATCCGATCCAGATGGCTGAGCACGTGCTCGCGCTTCTGCTGGCCTTCGCTCGGCGCCTGCCAGACGCCATGCGTGCCCAAGCGCAACGCACCTGGCGGCATATGGAGAACGCCGAGGTGTTCGAACTCGCCGGCAAGACGCTGCTGCTGGTCGGGTTGGGGGCCATCGGCCAACACACAGCGCAGGTCGCCGCCGCGCTGGAGCTGCGCGTGGTGGACAAACGCCTGGGGTATTGAGATCATGAACTCACGAGAGCGGCTGCTCACGACACTCAATCATAGCGAACCGGACCGCGTGCCGTTCGACATGGGCAGCACGCAGGTGACGGGTATCCACACAGTGGCGTATCGTGCGCTGCGCGACCGGCTGGGGTTGCCGTTGGTCACGCCGACGCTCTGCGACGACGTCCAAGGGCTGGCGCTGCCGGACGATGATCTGCTGGACCGGCTCGGGGTGGATGTGCGGGGGCTGTTTCCGCTGAACAGCCACAACGATGCGGTCGAGACGCGCATTCACCGGCAGCCCAAGGGCGAAGGCGAAGAGGTCGAGGCGTTTGTCGATGAGTGGGGCATTATCCAGCACCGCCCCTACCCAGACGGTCTCTACTTTACCGCGGTCCGCCACCCCCTGGATGGCGCCATTACGGTGGACGATGTCGCCAGGTACCCCTGGCCGGACACGGGCAGCCGCCGCCGCATCACCGGACTCCACGACCTGGCTGCCACCTACCGGGTTCAAGGCCGTGCAGTGATGATCAAGGGCGTGCTGGCAGGCATCTTCGAGATGGCGCAGCGCGTGCGCGGCATGGCAGCGCTCATGATGGACCTGGCTTCCGACGAGGCGCTGGCCCGCGCGCTGCTCGACAAGATGGTGGAGCTCAAACTGGCATTCTGGGAAATGGCACTGCCGCAGTTGCGAGACGTGGTCGACGTGATCTCCGAAGCGGACGATTACGGGACGCAGGTGTCACAGCTCATCTCGCCGCGCATGTTCCGCAAAATCATGAAGCCGCGCCTGGCGACCCTGTTCGGCCGCATCCACGCGTTGGCCCCCGACGCAAAGTTGTTCTTCCACTCGTGCGGCAACGTGCGGCCGCTGCTGCCCGATTTCGTCGAGCTGGGGGTAGACATCTTGAACCCGGTCCACGTGCGAGCGACGGGCATGATCCCGCTCGAGCTCAAGCGCGACTTTGGCCGGGAGATCGTCTTCTGGGGCGGCGGCATCGACACCCAGGACGTGCTGCCCCACGGGACCCCCGCCGAGGTGCGTGACGACGTTCGGCGCAATATCGAGGCGCTGGCACCTGGCGGAGGCTTCGTGTTCAACACCGTCCACAACATCCAGGCCGACGTGCCGCCGAAGAATATCGTCGCAATGGTTGAGGCGGTACGAGAGTTCGGGGCATACTGAGGAACTGCGTACTGCGTCCCACTGGGATGCTTCGCGATATTGCGTATTGCTTTTTGCCTTGGGCTCGCATCACGTACCACGGATCACGCACCACCGAGGAGGCAACACCCATGAAAATCCTCTTCATCGGCGGGACCGGCGTCATCAGCTCAGCCTGTTCGGAGCTGGCGCTGGCCCACGGCATCGAGCTGGTTCTGCTCAACCGGGGCGAGTCCGTGCGGCCCCCGCCTGCAGGCGCTCGCGTCCTGCACGCGGATATCCGAGACGCGGTCGGGGCAGCGACGGTGCTGGACGGCCAGCGCTTCGATGTCGTGGTCGACTGGATCGCGTTCACGCCCGACCAGGTCGCTGCGGACATTGCGCTGTTCCGCGGGCGCATCGGCCAGTACATCTTCATCAGCTCGGCCGCGGCCTACGAGAAGCCGCCGAGCTCCCTGCCCATCACCGAGACCACACCCTTGGGCAACCCCTACTGGACCTATGCTGCGAACAAGATCGCGTGTGAGGGGTTGTTGCAGCACGCCTACCGCTCCGATCAATTCCCGGCCACCATCGTGCGGCCTTCACACACATATGATCGCACCATGCTGCCCACCGCAGGCAGGTACACCTCCTTGGCCCGGATGCGCAGGGGCAAGCCTGTGGTGATACATGGCGACGGCACATCGACCTGGGTGCTGACGCATCATCGCGACTTCGCCGTGGGGTTCGTGGGGCTGCTGGGCAACACCGCGGCCGTCGGTGAGGCGTTCCACATCACCTCGGACGAGCTGCTGACCTGGAACCAGATCTACACCATCGTCGGCCGCGCGGCCGGCGTCGAACCGAAGCTGGTGCACATCCCCTCCGATGTGATTGCCCGGCACGACCCGGAGTGGGGCGCGGGCCTGTTGGGCGACAAGGCGCACAGCGTGATCTTCGACAACAGCAAGATCAAGCGATTCGTGCCCGATTTCGCGCCGTCGATCCCCTTTTCCCGCGGGGCCGAGGAAATCATGGCCTGGTACGACGCCGATCCGGCCCGGCAGCGGGTGGATGCCAGGCTCGACGCGCTCATGGACGAGCTGATCGGAAAGTGGGGGTGACATGGCATCACCGAGCGCCGACGACTTCCTGCCCATCGAATTGGTGTTCAACCCGAACTGGTGGCACCAGACCGCCGGCATCAGCTTCGAGCGGCCTTTCTACTTCGACGCGGCAACCCGCATCGCCAACGACGTGACCATGCGCCGCGTGCTGCACCAGCGCTTCCGCGACCTGGGCCCGGGCGAGGCGGACCCTCAGCCGCGGCCGGTGGCCGGGTCGCTGCACGTGGCCGGCGGCTTCGTGATCCCGGCGCTGCTGGGCGCGAAGATCCGCTTTTCGACCAACGAAGCGCCCCAGCCCCTGCCGGTTCACTTGACGCAGGAGGATATCGAACGGCTGGAGAAGCCTGACTTCCGGGCGACCTGGCCGATGCAGGAGCTCATCGCCGGCTGGGATGCGCTGGAAGCGCAATACGGCTGCCTGATCGGCGACCTGAACACCGACGGATTGCTCAACGCGGCGTACCACTTCTGCGGGCAGAACCTGTTCGTTGACTTTTACGAGGCGCCTGCACGGGTCCGGCGATTGCTCGAGATCATCGGGGAACTGATCGTGGACGTGGCGTTGTATGTGCGCCAACGGACAGGGAGTTGCTCCATCGCCGTGAATCGCATGGCCGCGCACGTCGACCCGCGCTTGTTCGTGCACGCCAACTGCTCCGTCCAGATGATCTCCCCCAAGAGCTATCGGGAGCTGCAACTGCCCATCGAGCAGCGGATGGCCGCCCGCATCCAGCCGTTCGGCATCCATCACTGCGGCGACAACATGCACCGGGTGGCGCCAGTCTATGCCGAGCTGGGCATTGCCTTTGCGGACGTCGGCTGGGGATCTGACGTGGCCGCGTGCCGGGCCGCGCTGCCCAACACCTTCCTCAACCTGCGTCTGAGCCCCGTTCGCATGCTGACGTGCACGCCGCAGGAAATGGCCGCCGATGCGGAGAAGCTGCTGCGTGCGGCGGGTCCGCTCGACAAGGCCGGCCTCTGCTGCATCAACATGGACTACGGCACGCCCGATGACAACCTGTTTGCCGTCCATGAAGTGGTGGAACGGTATCGGCGGTACGGGGCGTGAGGTGGGCGAATGGGCGAATGGTAATTTCTGGGATACGGATCACTCATCACGCATCACGCAGTATCCAAACTTTTCGCAGGAGTGCACCCTATGACGACATCCAACTGGCACTTATCCGAGAATCGTTTCTTCGATCCCGACCCCGCGCAGCGGCGCATCGCCGGGGAGCTGTACGCGGGAGTTACGGGCCTGCCCATCGTCAGCCCGCACGGCCACGTCGACCCGCGGCTGTTGGCCGACGAGACCGCGACGTTCGGCACGCCGGCCGATCTGTTCATCATCCCTGACCACTACGTCTTCCGCATGCTTTATTCACAGGGCGTGCCGCTGGAAGCGCTGGGGGTGCCGCGAGTTGATGGCGGCGCGGTGGAGTCCGATCACCGCAAGATCTGGCAGCTCTTCGCCGAGCACTACCACCTGTTCCGCGGCACGCCCAGCGGGGCCTGGCTCGACCACGAACTGGCTGAGGTCTTCGGCATCCGGCAGAAGTTGACGGGCGTCAATGCGCAGGCGATCTATGACGAGATCGCGGCCAGGCTGGCCACACCGGCTTTCCGGCCCCGGGCGCTTTTCAAGCGCTTCAACATCGAAGTCCTGGCCACCACCGACGCCGCAGACGATCCCCTCGCGCATCACCAGGCAATGCGCGCCTCCGGCTGGGATGGCCGCGTGGTACCCACCTTCCGCCCGGACACGGTGATCAACCTGCTCGCCCCCGGCTGGACGGCCAGCATGGATGCGCTCAGCCGCTCCAGCGGGGTCGAGATCAGGTCCTACGCGACGCTCATCCGGGCGCTGGAAGACCAGCGGGCCTACTTTAAGCGCATGGGCGCCACCGCGACCGATCACGCTGCGGTAACGGCTTTCACCGCGCGCCTCAACGCCGCCGAGGCCGAGGCGATCTTCCAACGGGCGCTGCAGGGCCAGGCCAGCGCCGAGGACGCCCGCCGCTTCACCGGGCACATGCTGATCGAGATGGCACGCATGAGCATCGACGACGGCCTGGTGATGCAGCTCCACGTCGGCTCGATCCGTGGGCACAACGCCCTGGTGCGCGAGCGCTTCGGCGCGGATAAGGGCTGCGACATCCCCACCAGCAGCGAGTTCACCCACAACCTGCGGCCGCTGCTGGAAGCCTTCGGCAATGACCCGCGGCTGACGCTGATCCTGTTCACGTTGGACGAGACAACGTACGCACGCGAGTTGGCGCCGCTGGCCGGGCACTACCCCGCGCTCCGGCTGGGGCCGCCCTGGTGGTTCTACGACAGCCCTAACGGCATGCGCCGCTACTTCGACCAGGTGATCGAAACCGCGGGCCTCTACAACACCGCCGGTTTCAACGACGACACCCGGGCCTTCTGCTCGATCCCCGCCCGCCACGACGTCTGGCGCCGGGTGGGCTGCGACTGGCTCGCCGGGCTGGTCGTGCGCGGCCAGATCGACGAAGCCGACGCCGCCGAGATGGCCCACGACCTGGCGTACGGATTGGCCAAACGGGCCTACAGGCTGTGAGATGATGAGCCAAGAACGCGTCATCCGATGGGGCATCATTGGGTGCGGCAATGTCACCGAGGTCAAGAGCGGACCGGGCTTCCAAAAGGCTGCCGGCTCCGCGCTGGTGGCCGTGATGCGGCGGGACGCGGCGTTGGCCCGCGATTACGCAGCTCGTCACGGCGTGCCCAAATGGTACGATAACGCGCACGCCCTGGTCAACGAGCCTGATGTGGATGCGGTATACGTCGCAACGCCCCCGTCATCGCATCGCGAGTATGCGCTGCTGGCCGCTCGCGCGGGCAAGACGGTCTATGTCGAAAAGCCGATGGTGTTGAACCACGCCGAGTGTCTGGAGATGATTGCCGCCTGCCGCGCCGCAGGAACTCCGCTCTTCGTGGCTTACTATCGCCGGGCGCAGCAACGCTTCCTAACCCGGCAAAGCCGGAACCAAACAGGGGCATGTTGGCGGTTTGCCGCCCCTGAGCGTACACTACTCACCACAAGACCGCTGGGGTGAGATGGCGAGATGGCAACACAACTGCTGACCGAGAAGTACGCTGAGAGCTTGGACAGTATAATTAGCCCCGAAAACTGGACCACGTACTAAGAATCTATCCGAAAACCGTCAAGTTGCATAGGATGCTGGCGCAGGCAAACTGGACGAAGGCCAGCCAGTTGCTGGCCTTCTTGCACCAGCGAGTGCGCACACTGCGGCGCTTGACCAGCCAGGCGAAGGTGCGTTCAACGACCCAGCGTCGCGCCGGATACTGGGTCTCGCCCGGCACAGGGCAGGTTTCTGTCTTGGGCTCGCCCCGCCGCCGCCGATGTTTGATGTGCTTGATATAGCCTGCCCGCTCAACGGTATCATGCACGTCAGCGTAGTCGTAGCCTTTGTCGGCCAAGAAGTGCTGCTCTGAACCTGGGCGTCGCACGGCGATATGCACCACCAGGCTGGCGACCGACCACTTGTCGTGCTGGTTGGCGCCGCTGATGTCGATCGCCAGCGGCGCACCGCGTTGATCGACCAGAATGTGGATTTTCGAGCCCAGTTTGGCCCGATCGGTCGGGTTTTTGCCCGTATCTGAGCCACCCAGCGGGGCGGCACACGAGCGGCTATCCACGGCTTGCCACTGCCACTGGATGCCGCGCTCACGCCGGTAGAACTTGACCAGTGCCCGGAAGACTTGGTCCCAGACGCCCTGCTCCTGCCAGGTCTGGAACCGCTCATGTAAGACGCTGCTCGAAACGCCAAACCAGTCGCGCTTCACAGCCTTCCATTGAGCGCCGGTCCACATCAGGTACCAGATGCCGTTCAACAC
>JADGQF010000223.1 GCA_017882045.1 Anaerolineales bacterium | reverse complement strand
CACCAGGACGAGTTGTTCCAATTCGTCTTGGTCCCCGGATTGGCTGCCGACAACAACCTGGCCGAACGCAGCATTCGCCCGTTGGTTATCATGCGCAAGATTAGTGGCGGCACGCGCTCAGACGATGGCTCAAAAACTCGCCTGACGCTCGCCAGCTTGCTCGGCACCTGGGCCGCTCGACAGCTTAATCCCTTCACAGAATGCCTTGCCGCACTTCAGCGGCCCGCCGTTGTCGCCTCACCATAAACTCTTTTACCCTAACGCTGAACTGTTACTCACATAATGCCTCTTGACATTTGTGAAAGCGTGTGCTATATTCTTTATGACGCACTGCGTCATAGTTGAAGCGGTGGATGCAGCCCGGCATCAACCACATAAGGTTACCTTACAGGAGAAAAAGAGCATGACTACAGCAACGGTTCCGGCGGCAAAAGTAAAGAAGGAAGTCGCGACTGCGGCGCAGCAAAATCAACTGCTGGATGCGGCCCGCAAAGTGCTGCTGGCCGGCATCGGGGCGGTCGCGCTGGCCCAGGATGAGGTAGAGGACTTCGTCAACAAGCTGATCGAACGGGGCCAGCTCGCCGAGAAAGACGGCCGCAAGCTGGTCCAGGATGTCATGGCACGGCGCAAGAAGACCACCAATGCGGTCCAAGAGAACCTGGACAAGCGCGTGGAAGAGCTGCTGGCGCGCATGAACGTGCCCACCAAGGCTGAACTGGAGGCACTGAGCGCCAAGATCAGCACTTTGACCAAGAAGGTCGACGAACTCAAGAAGGGCTAACTCTCAATCGGCGGCATTTCCCCCCCAGGCCTGTGCCTCGCCGGGGGCCGCCTTCCGGAGCGTTACAGTCCTGTGAGACCGGGCAAAGGGAGAGGGCCGGGCAAAGCCCTCTCCCTTTGCATTGCAGGATCACGTGGACTACAATGCCGGAGACAAGGTTATGCTGCGTCAGATCTCGGAGCCATTGCAGAGTCTCTCGCCGTTCGGACGGCCGAGGAGCCGGTTCATGCGCGTCATCAAGCGTTACCCGAATCGCAAGCTGTACGATACGGAAGCCAAGCAATACGTTTCGCTGGACCAGATCGCGGAGTTCATCCGCACCGGCGAGGACGTGTACGTGGTGGACAACGCGACCGGGGAAGACCTGACGACCGTGACTCTGACCCAGATCATCTTTGAGCAGGAGAAGAAGGGCGGCGGCTTTTTGCCCCAGGCCGTGCTGACCGGGCTGATCCAGGCGGGCGGCACCACACTCAGCGTGCTGCGCCGGACCCTGGCGTCATCGGTCGATCTGCTTTACCAGGTCGACGAGGAGATCGAGCGCCGGCTGCAAGTGCTGATCAACCGGGGCGAGATGGCCGAGGAAGAGGCAACTCGTCTGCGGGACAAGCTCACCAGCCGGCGTCGCCCGCCCAGCTATACCGGCGCGATGAGCGAGACCGAGGTGGAACGGGTCCTGGAGAGACAAGGCGTGCCCACCCGGGCCGATCTGCAGGAACTGTCCGAGCGGCTGGATGCAGTGGCGGCCAAATTGGACAGTCTGGGCGACGACGTTGGTCAGCCGCCTACAGATGCGGCGAATGGGCACAATGATGAAGCGGCGAGCGGGTGAGTGGGCGGGCAATACGTTCTACCTCGTCACCTGGTAGCGGGGCTGGTCTGGTCGGCCCTGGCGAGGCGCAGGCGCTCTTTCGTTTCAGATGCACTGCGAGTCTTGGCGACCGTCGAAGCGCCAGAATTGGTCGGCGCCGAGAATATCCCCCGACGTGGCCCCTGCATCGTTACCTGTAACCATTACACACGCCCCGGGTTCGGCTCCTGGTGGCTCACCCTGTCTGTCACTGCAGCCGTTGCGACCTGCAGAGCGGCCGGCGCCGAGCGCGAGGTCCATTGGGTGATAGCCGACGCCTGGACTTACCCCGACCGCTGGCGTTCGCACCTCATCACTCCGGCCACTCGCTGGGCCTTCCGCCGGGTCGCGCGCACCTACGACTTTGTCTCCATGCCGCCTATGCCGCCACGCCCGCATGAAGTGGCCGCGCGCGCCTCCGCCGTCCTGCAGACGGTGCGGCTCGCACGTGCCCTGGCCGGCCGCGGGGGCATGGTCGGACTGGCGCCGGAGGGCGGTGATATGCCCGACGGCCTGGGCCGGCCGCCGGCGGGGGCAGGAGAATTTATCGGCCTCCTGGCCGCGGTGGGGTTACCGGTGTTGCCGGTTGGCGTATCTGAGGCGGACGATCGCCTGGTCATCTCCTTCGGCCCCACCTTTATCCCCGCGCTGCCTTCTGCCCGCGCCGAACGGGACGCATCGGTGAGCGGGCAGGTAATGGCGGCTATCGCGCGTCGCCTACCTATCGCGTTCCCCGGGGCACAGGCCTAAAGGTGATCCTCCTGCATCGCCCACAAAAGGGCGGTGAGTGTCAACCCATCTTTCAACGCGTTGCTGCGGATCATCTGGCGGATCTCAGCGCGCGGGAACCAGCCTACCTTCTCGATCTCATTCGGGTCGGCGGGCGCGCCGACGACCAGGGCATGGCGCCCCACGAAGACGTGGAACGCCTGGTTGCTGGTGCCGTTCGATGGGTTGTAGCGCCCCAGGTAAATTAGCTCGGACGCTGTCGCACCGGCCTCCTCCGCCAGTTCTCGCCGTGCAGCCGCCTCGGCGCTCTCCACTGTCTCGATTGCCCCGGCGGGGACTTCCCAGTCGTAGCATTGCGGGACAAGGCGGTACTGATAGACCATTAGTACCCGGCCGTCATCTCCAACCGGCACCACGCACACGGCTTCCTTGGGATAATCAAGCAAGTGGTACTGGGGGATGATCGTGCCGTCGGGCAGCAAGACGCGTGCGACCCATAGCCGAATCCACGGGCTGTCGTAGGCCAGGCGCTGCTCGAGAATCTGTTGCGGTGAGCGTTTGCCGGTCATTGATCTCCTCCTGGATGGTCGTCCGTGACGAGCGCGGCGTAACGTGCGTTTTCGGCCCGCAACGCACTCTCGGCGTCCACACCGCGCGCATGTGCCCAGGCCACCAGGCCGAAGAGCGCCCGGCCGACTATCTCGGGGCTTATCCCGGCGCCGGCGGGCAGCGCGGACAATTCGGCCCAGGGCGCTTCGGGTGTCTCCTGTGTCTGCAGGCGGGACATGCGATCGAGGTAGGCATCGGCCTGGGATAGGGCGGGCAGGTTAGCCGGGATGCCGGCCAGTGGAGAGCGTTTCTGGGCGCTGTTCTTGCGCTCGGCCCGTTTGATGGCCTCCCAGTTGGCTAGTACCTCATCTGTGCCGCTGACTTTCAGATCCCCGAACACGTGCGGATGCCGGCGGACCAGCTTTTCGACAATGGCAGCGATCACGTCAGGGGACTTGTACAGGCCCTCCTCGATGGCAATTTGGGTCTGGAGGGCAATCTGCAGCAGCAGATCGCCCTGTTCCTCGACGACCCTGGCCGGATCACGGGCGTCCAACGCGGCCAGCAGCTCGTAGGTTTCCTCAAGAAGGGACGGGCGCAGCTTGTCCCACGTCAGGTCCCGATCCCAGGGACAGCCGTCGGGGGCACGCAGGCGGGCGACGATCTCCTGCAAGGCAGCGTATTCGCTGGGCTTGCTCAAGGGAGGTAGATATAACGAGGCGCCGGCTTGGGCGCCGCCGAAGTCGGCGCTTGCCGGGCCAAGCTGCGCCAGGGACAGCTGACGCATGACCTTGTCATCGACCAGTTGAACCGGGTGATCTGCCGGGTAGACCGCCAGCAGCGACCGGACCACGGCCTGGATCAGTTCGGGACCGTCGAGCCCGGCCAGAAGGACCGGTTGCGCCGGGTCGATCTGTGGATAGTGCTGGCCGGCGAGCGTCTTGGCCGAGACAATCTGAATTGAAGCGAGTCCCCCGCCGCCCAGCTTGAGCCCGCTCCGCTCGAGCGCGGCCAGCGCCGATCCCAGGTCAGCAAGCGATAGAGTCATGAACAGCCTCCGATATTTATCGGAGGCATTATACAACACAAGAGAAAGACAGCACCGCCCCCGCCTGGCCGCCGGTCAGCGCGTGGGCGGGTCGGTGAACACGTGAATGTTGCTGTCACCGCGATCGGCCACGAAGACGAGGCCGGTCAACGGGTCGACGGCGATTCCGAAAGGATCGCTGCCCACGGGCACTTCCACCAGGTGGCTGTTGGTGTTGCCGTCGATGATGCTGACCGTATTGGCCGCGCTGTTGGTCACGAACACATGACCGGTGAGCGGATTGACTGCAATCCCGCCGCCGCCATTTCGTCCGCCGTTGCCAGTCGGGATCGTTGTGACGTAGTGCAGGCCGGTGGCACCGGCGGTGTATACCGTCAGCCGATCGACGGAGCCGTTGACGCTACAGGCCACGTATAGCTTGCTGTTTGCCGGATTGAAGCCTAAACCATACGGAGCCGCGCGCTCATCGCGACACGGTAAGATGTTGGATTCGGCTATATACTTGTAATCGGAGGCGGCGTCGAGGGCCGAAAGGTTGGCCGTATCACGGTTGGTGACGTAGACGCGTTTCAGGCCTGGATCCCCGGCAACGCCCCATGTGCCGCCCCCATTCGCGTCCGCCAGTCGATAGGTGGCCGAGTCGCTCACCAGCACGAGCGCGTTCCGCGCATGGCTGGCCACGAAGATATTTTGCTGGCCCGGATCGATGGCCATCATGGCCAGTTCCCAGTCTGGCCCGGAGCCCAGGGCGATATCAGTCTGCAGGTCGAGAGTGGCAGCGTCCATGACGTAGATGTCCCCGCTTTTGTAACATGGCACCTAAAGCTTGCCTGTCTCCGGGTTCACGGCGACGCCCCAGGGGCTGGCGCAGACAGCGGCTTCTTTGAGTACCGCAAAGGTCCGGCCGTCGAGCATAAGGACTTTGTTGTTGTCCCGGCTGGTCACATAGACGCGCTGGGTGGACGGGTTGACGGCCAGTGCGTTGGGGGATGCAGCAGCCCGGGAACCGGCACGCTGGTGACGGCGGGAGTAGGGAAGGGCGTCGGTGAAGGCGTGGGCGACGGGGTAGGCGACGCGGTCGGTTGATTGAGCAACATTGGCAGCAAGACCCGCGTCGGGCCATGGCTGCCGGTGATGGTATAGCCCAGGCAGAGGCCGCGACCGTACAAGTCCATTACGCGGATGTAGAACTGGCCGCTATGCGGGGCGGACCACACAATCCGGGAAGCCAGGTTGTTAGGCAGGAAGTCGTCGTTGCGCGCCAATTCGCTGGTCGAGTCCGAATCGTAGAGGAACATGATCGTGTCGGTGCGCGCTATGCCGCCCAGCGGATCGACGACGGATAGCAGGTTCGACGTGGTGACGGTGTAGACCGCCCCGGCGCTCGCCTGGAAACGGAACCAATCCTCGTCGCCGGTGGCGTGAAGCGTGTGGCTCTGGCTGCTGCGCTCCAGCGGCAAGGTGTGCGCGCTGGCCGGAGTGTTGTCGGGCTCGTAGGGGTCGGAGCAGTCCAGCGGAGTGAGCGGCCGGGCAGAGACAACGCGCCGGGGTTCTGGGACATACTTGAGGCTGCCTCGAAGGCGGGCCGGGCGGCGATGGGTGTGCCCTGGACGTTCGGAGCAGGTGCGGAGCAGGCCAGAGGCGATGTCGGCCCGACCACCCAGGCAGCGTTTGCCTGATCGCCGAGGATCAGTCCGAGAGCGGCGCCGGCCAAAAGTGTCAGGATCACCACGACCGGCCAGCCGTGATCCAAGAGGCCAGTGGAACGCTTCATGGTCCTTCCTTCCACAAACACATAACGCGCCGTCTGGCACATCATGCGTCATTTACCATCGTTAGTCAAGCCAGCGAAACTCCTGTAAGTCACATTTACTGCTATTCCGCTCATAATAACAGGGCTGGTTTGCGCTATTCGCCTGTGCTATACTCGCACATAGACTGGGTTCTCTGGAGGACGTCCATATGCACGAGTCATTTACGACCACGACCCGTGGCTTGCTCAGAGATATGCCGCCCATGCGGCTTTTCGAGAAGGCCAAGCGCCAGGGCATCTGGAACCCCAGCGATATTGACTTTAGCCAGGACGCGCGCGATTGGCTCCGGCTGAAGGATGATGAGAGAGACGTTATCCTGCGCCTGACCAGCCTGTTCCAGGCCGGGGAGGAAGCGGTTACACTCGATCTTCTGCCCCTCGTGATGGCGATCGCGCGCGTAAGGCCGCTTGGAAGAGGAAATGTACCTGACTACTTTCCTAGCCTGCTGGTCGAGCACCCTGCCGTCTGGGCTGTCATCGAGGACACCATGAACGAGTTGTTGCCGGCCATCCTGGGCGTGATCGGGGATGCGTTCACGGCCTACGGCGACGAAGGTCATATGCCGTTTGACCTGGAACTCGACGAGATGCTGGCTTATGCCACCCGACAATTTGAGAAGCGAGGACAGCGCCTCGAGCGTGCCCGCGGCGCCAGCCTGGAAGATGTGTATCGGGTGACTGGGGAGGCTATCGAGCAAGAAGATGCTTAGGGCCTGCTTGACGCCTGCCTGGCGGACACGGAACTCCGCGCATCTGCCTGCCGTCTTAATGGCAGTCAATCAGGTCTTGCGAGGAGTTACTCATGCGCAAATATCTCATCGTGCTTCTTACGCTTGTTCTGCCGGCGTTACTGGCGGCATGTTTTCCGGCGGCCGGGGTCGATACCCTGTCTCAGCCCTCAGCGACCACCCTCGCGACGACGCAGCCTGCACTCACACCCGGAGCCGCAGCGGCAGCCACGGGCACGGCTGAGGGAACACTGTCGCCTACCGGCGGCGCCGGCTTAACGCCCGGCCCGGCTTCTTCGCCAATCAGCGGGACGTTGACGCCTGCTCTTGAGGGACCCACTCCCATGTCTGAACCGACTCTGTCCGCACCCGCCGGCACGCCGGCAGCGGTGACGGCCGCTATCGCCGGCGCAGCGCAACAACTGGGCGTTACGCCCGACGTGTTGACACTGATCTCGTACGAAGCCGTTGACTGGCCCGACGCCTGCCTGGGCGTGGTGGTCCCCGGCATGATGTGCGCGCAGGTGGTCACTTCAGGCTATCGGATCATGCTCAGGGGACCGCAGGGCGAGTTTGAAGTGCACACCGCCGCCGCCGGAACCCCAGCGCGTATCCTGAAACCGGGGACCACGGGTGGGTTCTTGTCAACCGCGCCTGCTCCGACCCCGCAATCGGTCGCACCGTCCGCTACTGCGGCGCCGGCCAATGCGTCTGGCGCCTCCGGCTCCGGCATCGAGGGCGTGGTTATGATCGGGCCCATCACGCCAACCACTCGGGAGGGACAAAGCAATACTCGCCCCTACCAGGCGACGATTGACGTGCTCGACCAGAGCGGACAGCTTGTGACGCGGTTTGGGACGAATGCCCAGGGCCTCTTCCGCGTTGCCCTGGCGCCGGGCGCCTACGTTATCCGCCCCGAATCAGCCGGTCGTTTCCCGCGCGCGGGACAACAGACCGTCCACGTGCTCAAGGGAATGTTCGTGAAGGTCGACATCGAGTACGACAGCGGCATCCGCTGATTGGCCTGTCTGCCGCCGTCGTAGGGCCGGTCGCAGCGCGTAGCGCGGCTGGCCCTACGCTGTTAGCTGGCCGGCCCCGCATTGAGGGCGCGGGGCTTTTTCGCGTTTGGCAGCCGGCGGCGGTATAATCTCTTCCGG
>JADGQF010000222.1 GCA_017882045.1 Anaerolineales bacterium | reverse complement strand
TCGACCGCCGGGGGTGCAGCCGGTTCCCTCAGCCTCGGGGAGGGCCACAATGGCGGCACAGGACTCCGGCTGGCCTACGACTTCATGCAGGGTGGCGATCGAGTGAGCGCGCAGCTTGCTTTCCCGTCCCCCGTCACCGGTGCGGGCCTGGCGTTCTGGGTCAAAAGCCCCCCGGGGATCCTGCTAGCGCTCCAGGCGGTGGACGAGAGCGGGCAGAGCCTGAGTTACGTCCTGCGCCGGCCCCTCAGGGCGGTGGATCCCAATGCCTGGTATCAGCAGGTGGTCGAGATGGATGCGTCGGCCAGTCACAGCGGCGGAGCTAACGATGGACAAGTTCACGGCGGCATCCAACGCGTCGCCATTCAGGCGACCAATGCGCTGTCAACCGGACTGAAGGGCGAAGTGCTCCTGGATGATGTGGCGCTGCTGGGCTCGTTGGTATTCGCCCTGGATTCCCAGGGCGCTACACCCGTCCCGGCCACGGCGGACTACGGGGATCTCTCCTCCCGGCTGGGCATAGAGGTCCACTCGCTGAACGACATACGAGCGCTGGACGCGGCGCGTTCGGCCGGCTTCACCTGGGTGCGCACCGACCTCTTCTGGAAGGATGTCGAACGCCGGCGGGGCGTTTACGATTTCTCGCGGTTCGAGGCTTTTATGAAAGTGCTGACCGCGCGCGGGATGAAGGCGCTTTTCATCCTGGACTACGGAAATCATCTTTACCAGGGAACCGACCAGACGCCGCCCACTACTCCGGAGGCCATCCAGGCGTTCGGCCAGTATGTCACTGCCGCGGCCCAAAAGTTCGCGCCTTACGGGGTGCGCTACGAGATCTGGAACGAGCCCAATTGGGATTCTTTCTGGCCGCCTTCGCCCTGGCCCGACCAGTACACGGTCGTGGCCAAAGAAGCCATCGCGCGTATCAAGGCCGTGGATCCCAACGCGGTCGTCGCGGCCGGTGCGCTGAGCAAATTCGACTATGGCTTTTTGCAAAGCATCATCGCGAGGGGGGCTGCGAACGACGCGCACGCGATCAGCGTCCACCCCTACGTGAACACGCCGGAAGATGTGTCCGATAACCTCTTCTACATGCGCTCCCTGGTCGATAGCATGCTGCCGCAAGCGCGGCTGCCCATCTGGAACACTGAATGGGGTTACAGTTCGGCGGACTATGGCGACGGGCACTCGAGCCAGGCGCGCCTGCAGCAAGCCGTGATGGTCACACGTGAGTTGCTCGTGTCCTGGGCCGAAGGCTTGCCGATCACGGTCTATTACGATCTGCTGGACGATGGCACCGACCCAAGAAACAAAGAGGAGAATTTCGGACTATTGGACGACAAGGGCGCGGAGAAGCCGGCCATCCAGGCTGTGCGCACCCTGGTCGCCAACGCGCAGGGGCGCAAGCTGACCGGATTCATCGACACCATACCGACCAGCCTGCATGCTCTCATGCTGACCGGCGCCAACGATTCCGTGGTGGTATTGTGGTCCGACACGGCGGGGGCCAAGGTCCATGTCGTAGTCCCGCCCGGGGCGACGGTCACGGACATGCTCGGAGCTCCGCTGACGCTGGCGCCCGACGAGGAGGCCGGTGGGCAAGATCTGACCGTGCGCGAGTCCAGCGGGCCGGTTTATGTTCATATACCCGGCCACTAACCGCGGGGGCGCAGGCCGGCGCAGAGCGCGGCCGCACTCACTCGGGGGCCGCTTTGGCTTCGAGGGTCTCCCAGCGCGCGTAGGTCTCGGCCAATTCCCGTTCCAGTTCTTCCAGCCTGGCGGTGGCCTTCACAACCTCATCTCCCCCCTGCTGGTAAATGGCCGGGTCGCCCATCATGCGGTACAACTGGCTGTGCTCGGCCTCAAGCGCCTCAATGCGCGCGGGCAGAACTTCCAGCTCACGCTGTTCCTTGAAAGTCAGCTTGCGCGCCCGCTCGCCACGTGGAGCGGGGTCGGTGGCCGGCGATGCGGCAGAACGAAGTACGGCTCTGGCGCCGGCGGGAGGAGCGCCGGGATCGCGCGGCTCCGGACGTTGGCGCACCCAGTCATCGTAGCCGCCGGCGTACTCGCCCACTCTCCCGCCCTCCTCCAGAGCCAGAGTGCTGGTGACCACATTGTTCAAAAGCTCGCGGTCATGGCTGACCAACAAGAGCGTGCCTTCGTAGTCCAGCAGCAGATCTTCCAGCAGCTCCAGTGTCTCCAGGTCCAGGTCATTAGTCGGCTCATCCATAACCAGCAGGTTGGACGGGCGGGCAAACAAACGCGCCAGCAATAGACGGTTGCGTTCGCCGCCAGACAGGGTGCCGGCGTAGACTCGGGCGCGGTCCGGCGAAAACAGGAAATCCTGCAGATAGCCGATCAGATGCCGGCGCCTGCCGTTGACCGTGACGTACTCCGCCCCGTCGGCCACATTGTCGAGCACCGTGCGGTCTTCCTCGATCTGGGCGCGCAACTGATCGAAATAGGCGATCTCCAGGTTCGACCCTCGGCGCACGGTTCCGGCCTGCGGAGGCAACTCCCCCAGCAGCAGGCGCAATAAGGTGGTCTTGCCGGACCCGTTGGGACCGACGATGCCCAGCTTATCGCCACGCATGATAGTCGTGGAGAAGTCGCGCACCACCGGGCGATCGCCATAGCTGTAGGTGATCCCGGTCGCCCGCATCACCAGCTTGCCTGAGCGCTCGGCTTCCTGAACCTGGATGCGCAGCGGACCGGGTTGTTCTCGGCGCTCGCGGCGCTGCAGGCGCAGACGCTCCAGCGCCCGCACCCGACCCTCATTGCGCGTCCGGCGCGCTTCGATGCCCTGCCGGATCCACGCTTCTTCCTGGGCCAGCTTCTTGTCGAACTGGACCGTCTGGGTCGCCTCGGTTTCCAGAACAGCCTCTTTGCGGGCGGCAAAAGTGTCGTAATCGCACGACCAGTCGATAAGCCGCCCGCGATCGATCTCGATGATACGCGTCGCCAGTTTGCGCAGGAAGGTACGGTCGTGAGTGACGAAGACGAGCGTGCCGCCATAGCGCAAGAGGTAGTCTTCGAGCCAGGCAATGGCGTCGATATCCAGGTGGTTGGTGGGCTCGTCCAGCAACACGATGTCCGGATCACGGACCAGGCCGCGCGCAAGAAGAATGCGCCGCTTGAGCCCGGCGGACTGCGATTCGAAATCGCCGGTCGGATCAAGCTGCATGCGGATGAGGATCGTAGCCCGCACGACCCGGCGCCGCCATTGTTCGTCCTCGGCCGAGTCGCCAGAGATGGGCGACAACGCCTCGAGGCCACTCCCGACGACCTCATATACTGTGCCCTGCAGTCCTTGTGGCACCTCCTGCACCAGGTAGGCCACGCGCAACCCTTGCTGGCGCACGACGGTGCCCTCGTCCGGTTGCAAATCCCCCGCGATGATCTTGAGCAAGGTCGATTTGCCCACGCCGTTGCGGCCCAGCAGTCCCAGGCGCTCGCCCCGCTCGATCTGTAGATTGATACCCTCCAGGACAAGAGAGCCGCCGAAGCCGATGCTCACGTCCCGCATGCTTAGCAATGCCATTACGCCATCCTCGTGCCCGCCCCTCGCTGAGTCGTCGGGGCATAAAGGCCATTGTATCACGGTCGTGGTAAAATGTGAGGGAATGTTTCGGATCTCCGTATGCAACGAGGAGGTGCGCATGAATACCGCTGATCTCTGGCTCTTGGCCTGGGAGGCCTTGCAGGCTTTAGGGGCCCACTACGGCCCGGCAATCGACCATGCCGCCGAAGGCATTGGCATTCCCCTCGGTGAGTGGTACGGGTGGTTGATGGCCGCTCGCATCTTCGAGCCCTACCCGGTCTCGGCGGCGCGACTGCAGATGCGGGCGGCGTACATCGCCCCGGCCCGCTTTGACGACAGTCTGGCGAAGGGCGTGCAGTTGGGCCTGCTGGAACCGGCGGGCGGGACCAAGCGCGGCGAGTACCACCTGACCGAGCGGGGCCACCGGGCCATCCGGCGCCTGATCGATACCGCCTACGCCGCGATGAGTACCCTTCATCCCCTGCCAGACGCCGACCTGGAGCGGCTGGACGCCCTGCTGTATCGACTGGTGCGGGCCAGCCTCGCGGCGCCGGAGCCACCCGGCAAATGGTGCCTGCGCATTGCGCGCCACTATGATCCAGGCGAGAGCGCAGCGGCAATGGTCCGGCTGGATCAGTACCTCAGCGACCTGGATGCCTACCGCGACGACGCTCATCTGGCGGCCTGGCAACCGTGCGGGGTCAGCGGGCAAGCCTGGGAGGCCTTTACTACGCTCTGGCGCCATGGCCCGCTTACGCTCGACCAGTTGGCGACCCGGCTGTGGCGGCGCGGGCATGCACAGGAAACCTATGCCCTGGCCTTGGACGAGCTGGCCGTTCGGGGTTGGATCGCCCGGGATGGCGATGCCTATCAACTGACGGACGAGGGCCGGTCGCAGCGCGAGGCAGTCGAAGCCACCACTGACCACTACTTCTACGCGCCGTGGTCGTGTCTCAGCGCGAGCGAAACGGCCGAATTGAGCGACCTGCTCGTGCGGGTACGAGAAGGGCTGGCCGAAGCACTGCCGGAAGGACAAGGAGCATGAGAAACACTGCCAAGGAGCGCATGTTAGCCGGCAAGCCGGCCATCGGCGTGGTTGCCGGGCTCGGCTCGCCAGTGGCGGCAGGGCTGCTGGCCGGAGCGGGGTTCGACTTCGTAAAAGTGGATAACCAGCACGGCGACTGGGACGACGCCAGTTCATTGGCCGCGTTCCGCAGCATTTGCCTGGCGGGCTGCGTGCCGATGGCCCGAGTCCGCCAGAACGACTTTTATGCCATCGGCCGGCTGCTGGACAGGGGCGCGCTGGGCATCTCGGTGCCGATGGTCGAATCGGCCGACGAGGCAGGCGCGGCCGCGCGCGCGATGCGCTACCCGCCGGCCGGCCGGCGTTCGTCAGCCGGCGTGCTGATGAGCCATTATGGCGCCAGCTACGACCAGTGGATCAACGACGAAGTGTTCCTGGCCGTGCAGATCGAGGCCGTCTGCGCCGCCACACGTGCCGAGGAGATCCTGGCCGTGGACGGTGTTGACGGCTGCTGGATCGGGCCTAATGACCTGGCACGCAGCATGGGGGTCAATCTCAATAGCCCCGCCGGTGCGGCCGAGCACGAGGCCGCGATTATGAGCGTGCTGCAGGCATGCCGGACGACCGGCAAAATCCCGGGCATACACACGTTCAACCTGGCCGATGCCTGCCGCTGGTTAGAGCGGGGCTTCCTGTTCGTTACGGTAGGCGGCGACGGCGGTCTGCTGGAGGAGGGCGCGAGAGGGGTGCTGCACGGCCTGGGCCGCTGACGCGCAGCGCGACCGTCACCCGGCAACCCAATCCATGATGACCTTACCGGAATTTCCGGAGCGCATCACCTCAAATGCTTCCCGGTACTCCGTGTAGTGAAACTTGTGGGTGATGACCGGAGTGATGTCAAGCCCGCTCTGAATCATCGACTGCATCAGGTACCAGGTCTCGTACATCTCACGTCCATAGATCCCCTTGATCGTGAGCATGTTGAAGATCACGGTGTTCCAGTCGATGGCCAGCTCCTGGGTGGGAATGCCGAGCAGGGCAATGCGGCCGCCGTGCCCCATGTTGGCGAGCATATCGCGGAAGGCCGCGCCACTGCCCGACATTTCCAGGCCAACATCAAAACCCTCCTTCATGCCCAGGTCTTGCTGCACCTGGGCAATGCTCTTCTCGCGCACGTCGAGCGCCACCGTCGCGCCCATCTTCCTGGCCAGGTCGAGCCGATACGGATTCAAGTCGGTGGTCACGATGTAGCGCGCCCCGGCGTGGCGCGCGATCGCGGTCGCCATCACCCCAATGGGACCGGCGCCGGTGATCAGCACATCTTCCCCTAACACCTCAAATATAAGGGCCGTATGGGTGGCGTTGCCGAACGGATCGAAAATGCTCAACAGGTCCATGGGGATGCGCGGGTCCGCGTGCCAGACGTTGGTGACCGGAATAGAGAGATACTCAGCGAAAGCACCAGGGCGATTGACGCCCACGCCCTTAGTATCTTTGCAGAGATGACGGCGCCCGGCAAGGCAGTTGCGGCAGCGACCGCAGACGACGTGGCCCTCTCCTGAAACGATGTCGCCGATCGCCAGGTCGTGCACATTACTGCCCATCGCGGCGATCGTGCCCACAAACTCATGCCCGATGACCATCGGGACGGGGATGGTCTTTTGCGACCAGGCGTCCCAGTTCCAGATGTGTACATCGGTGCCGCAGATGGCTGTCTTGTGTACTTTGATCAGCACGTCGTTGATGCCGTACTCGGGAACAGGAACGTCCTCCAGCCACAGGCCGGGTTCGCGATAGCGCTTTACCAGAGCTTTCATTGAGTTCGCCATAAGCTTGGCAATGTCTCCTTTCGGTGACGGCTCAGGAACATCTTTGTCCCGAACATCATACCATTGTTTGCCCGAAGGAGGCTACTGTCCAGAGTCCGGGCACCTCCAGATCACGCGGCATGCCGCTTCTTTAAGGAACAACCGATAACCCTTCGTGATACAATGATAGCCTGGCCAGAGGAGGTAGAAGTGGCGGGCTTTCGTGATCAGGTTATCGTCATTACCGGGGCATCCAGCGGCATCGGGCGAGCCCTGGCCTTGCAGTTAGCCGGCCAGGGGACACGGCTAGCGCTGGCGGCGCGCCGGGCCGGATCGCTGGAAGCGGTCGCGCAAGAATGCCGGCAGGCGGGCGCCCGCGCGGTCGCCGTCCCGACCGACGTGAGCCGGCAGGAGCAGTGCCGCGCGCTTGTCGAACGGACAGTTTCTCACTACGGACGAATCGACATGCTGATCAACGACGCCGGCGTATCGGGTCCTTCGCTGGCCTTTGCGGAGATGAAAGATCTGGCGCTACTCGAGGAGAGTCTGCGCATCAACTGCCTGGGCGCGGCGTATTGCACTTACTATGCTCTGCCTTACCTGAAGCAGAGCCGGGGACGGATTGTCGGCGTGTCGAGCCTGGCCGGGCGATCAGGTATCCCTAACCGCAGCGCCTATTCGGCCAGCAAGCATGCCATGACAGGCTTTTTCGACTCGCTGCGCATCGAGCTGGCGGACACAGGCGTCAGTGTAACCATGATCTATCCCGACTACGTGGCAGACAAGGACGCGGAAGTGCCGCGCGGCACCTTAACGTATGACAAAGCGGCGAGCATGATTCTCGCCGCCGCCGCGGCGCGCAAGCGAGACCTGATAACATCAGGGCGCGGGAAGCTGGCAATCTGGATCAAGCTCTTCGCCCCCGACGTGCTGGACCGTTTTACCAGACAGGCTGCCAGCAAATACGAGTAATCCGCGCTTCGCCGTATCCCTGCCGGGGAAGCCGGGCACCGCGCGGGGATGTCTGCTCACACTTGGGATGCCAGAGCGCTGTCGATAAACGCCTGCCAGGTATCGTTGGGCTGCCAGAGCGCCTCCAGGTCGGGCAGCGCATCCTCCAGGCACCAGCGCAGGCGGAGCACGCGGTAAAGCAGCACGAAACTGGATACCCGGAAATTGGCCGTGCAATGAACGTAGATACGCTGCCCGGCGTGACGGTCCATCGTGGCAAAAAACGCATCAAGGTCGGCGCGGGTAGGTCGCTGCCAGATGACCGGTATGTGCTCGTAGACCATTCCCAGGCTCTCTACCGTGCGCCGCTCGTCTGGCAGCGAGTACTCGTCGTAGTGAAGCGCCAGATTGATGACCACTTCGAAGCCCGCTTGGGCCACCCTGGTCAGTTCCTCTTCGCTTGGCTGAC
>JADGQF010000221.1 GCA_017882045.1 Anaerolineales bacterium | reverse complement strand
CTCTACTGTATGCCGACGTTCGCCGGCAGCCGGCCCGGCGCGCTGAGCGCGGCAGCCTGGGCTTCGCTGCTGGCAACGGGCGAAGATGGCTTCCTGGACGCCACGCGCCGCATCTTTGCGGCGGCGGAGTACATCAAGCAGGAAATTCGGCGCATGCCGGCGTTGCGGCTGTTGGGTAACCCGCTGTAGGTGATCGCATTCGCGGCGGCCGAGGACGCGCGTGGCAGGCAGGCGCTCGACATCTACGTCGTCATGGATCGGATGGCGCAGCACGGCTGGGCGCTGAACGGGCTTTTCAACCCGCCTGCCGTCCACCTGTGCGTCACCCTGCGCCACATCCAGCCGGAGGTCGCGCAACGTTTCGTCGCCGATCTGCGGGCCGCGGTCGAGGCCGTGCAGCGCGAGCCGCAGGCGCACGGCGAGATGGCGCCGGTCTACGGCCTGGCCGCACGCGTCCCGCTGCGCGGCATGGTCGGGGACCTGCTGAAGCGCTACCTGGACATGCTGTACCGGGTGTGAGCCGGAGGATAATGCATTGCCTGAGCTCAAGACGGAGGGACGCGCAACGTGAACGACGGTGACGGCGACGACATCACTCCCTGGATGGGAATGCCGGGCGACGGGCTAAGATAGCTCGACCGGGTCCTGCTTGAACACGCCCATCACCAGGTGGTAGAGCGCGAACAGTTCCAACGAGAAGGGCAGATAGCCGAGGTAGCCGAGCAGCGGCATCTCGAACACGTGCAGGAAATCGACGAAGGGCACGCGATAGATCCAGTGGGGATAGGAGCGGTAGTTCCACATTTCCCAGAAAAAGCCACAGATCAGCACCCCGATCCAGAGCGCCAGCGCGGGCCGCCAATCACGCCGGGCGGTGTACTCCAGGAGCGAGCGATGCCCGGCCCAGGTGTTCACCGCTTCGATCAGGAAGTAGAGCGACAACCAGAGGAAGGGAAAGAAATAACCCGGCCAGGCGAGCAGCAAGGCGAGCATGACCAGTCCGCTGGCGAAGAACGCCAGCAGCGTGCGCCGGTCGGGCGCGACACGCGGCCCCGGACGGCTGCGCCTCAACCAGCCGAAGGTGCCGGCCAGCTCGGCAGTGCCGAAGACCGCCGGTATGACCGTCGAGAAGCTGAAGGTGGCCGAGGCGAAGAACTGCAGATCGGTGAAGAACTGGCGCCCGGCGTAAAACCAGTTCTGCGTGCGCAGGTTGAGGAGCTCGAACAGCCACCAGGCCGGCGCGGAGATGAGGAACAGCCCGACGTAGGCCCGCGGGTTGCGCGTGGCCAGCGAGTTGCCCTTGCGCCAAAAGACCAGGGCGTCGACGGTGAGACAGTAGCCCAACCACAAGGGGAAAAAGGCCCACTGGGTGCGCAGGCCGGGCAGCGCCCAGTTGACGGACCAGAAAACCCCGACCAACGCGAGCCCAAGCCAGCCGTGGGCCGGCCAGCGCCTGGCGTGGGTCTTCACGTCCGTCGAACGCGCGGATCTTTCTTCGCCTGATCTCATTTCCATGCGCAGAGCATTCTATTCGCGAAATCACGCACGATAAGTGCGGTTAATTACGTATCCGGCGAATTGACCAGCGACGAGTCTGTTGTATCATCAAATTGCGGCCTGCGCGCACTCAGGCGGTCACACCCGCGCTCACTCGTACTGCAGCGCGCGGATGATCTCCAGGCCCGCGGCCTGGCGGGCCGGCACCAGCGCGGCCAGCGCGCCGAAGGCCAGGCCGATGAGCGTGGCGGCGATCAGGCCGCCGGTGGGGAAGATGAAGCTCATCGGGTAACCGCTCGCGCTCAACCCCAGCACCGAGACGTAGCTCAGATACAGCCCCCCGACCAGGCCAAAGAGCGTGCCGATGCCGGCCAGGAGCAGGGCCTCGGCGACGATCATGCGCCGTACCTGCGGGCGGGTGGCCCCGATGGCCCGCAGCATGCCGATCTCGCGCGTGCGCTCGATCACCCCGATGGCCAGCGTGTTGAGCAGCGCGATCAGCGACGGCACGGCCAGCACCGCCAGCAGCACGTACATCACCGCCAGCGCGGCCTGCACTTGCTGCATTGCCTGGTCGGTGTAGGTCTTGCTGGAGATCAACTGGAACTGCGGGTAATTGGCCAGCAGCGCCCTGAGGCGCGGTTCCACCGTCTCACGGTTCGCGCCGGGCGCCAGGTTGAGCTGGATGTACACATCCTCGGTCTTGTGGAAATCGATCTGCAGGTTCTTCTGCGAGAGGTAGAGGGTGGTGATCTTGAGGTTGAAATAGTCGCCGGCGATCGCGGCTACCAGGTAGTCTTTGGCGCCGCTGGGCGTCGATAGCCGCACGGTGTCGCCGGGCTTGAGGCCGGCTTGGGCCGCCAGGACACCGTTGGCGATGAGGGCCCGTCCTTCGGCCAGCGCGGCGTAGGCCGCCTGCGAGTCACCGGCTTGGAAATTGAGCCCGGACACTTGCGGGAAGACGGCCGGATCGATGCCCAGGACCGCCGCCTCCTTGCCGCCGGCCCGGCTGGAAGCGTAGCGCATGGTGCTCACTGCCCCGACGCCGGGTATCGCGCGCAGTTTGTCGGCCAGGCCCTTGTCCGCGCCGACGTCACTGCCCCAGACCCCGACCGCCGGCGGCACCAGCATATAATCGCTGCCCATGGCCGTGGCCAGTATGTTGCCCAGGAGGCCGTTGAGGCTGGTCATGGCGCCCGCGGCAGTGATGATGATGGCCAAGCCGATCATGGTCGCGCTGGCAGTCGTGGCCGCCCGTCCCGGCTGGCGCTGCAGGTTGCCTTCGGCCAACATACCCGTGCCGTCACGCCCGTAGACGATGCCCACGGCCACGGCCAGGGTCGATGCCAGGGGCCGCACCACAATGGGTGCCACCAATAACAGGCCAATGAGGAAGAGCAGGGCGCCCAGGCCGGCCAGGCCCAGATTGCCGGATATGAGAGCCAGGGCTGCCAGCACGAGCAGCGCCACCCCCACGAACGTGCCGGCGCCGGCGCGGCGCACTTCGATCTCGGCCGCCGGGCGCAGCGCCTCGAGCGGCGTCAGGCGGCTGGCCGCTAGCGCGGGCATCAGCCCGGCGACCAGGGTCACGCCGATCCCCAGGCCGGCCGTCATGGCGAACAACCCCGGGCTGACCACCGGCGAGCCGAGCCGGGTATGCAGGTATTGCTGCCAGATGGACGCCATGCCGCCGACGATCCCCGCCGCCATCAGGTAGCCCAGCAGAATCCCGCAGGCCGTGCCGACGACGCCTTGCAGCAAGCCCTCGATCAGGAAGAGCCCGGCGATCGTGCCGCGGCCGGCGCCGATGGCGCGCAGCAGCCCAATGTCGTGCCGGCGCTCGACGACGACCGTGCGGAAAGTGTTGAAAATGATGAAGCCGCCCATGAACAGCGCCAGGAAGCCGAACAGATTGAAGACGGCTTGGCCGGTCTGGAGCGACGCCAGCAGGTCCGAGCCACTGGCCAGCCCACCCAGTTGGTAGTCCGGCCCCAGCGCGCTTTCGATGGCCTTCGTGATGGCGGTACGCCGCGCGGTGTCGACGGTGCTGAGGCTCGCCTCGATCGTGTTAATACGGCCCGCCGCGTCCAGCAGCTTCTGCGCCTCGGCCAACGTCACCAACACCTCCTCGTTGCCGGGCAGCGTGCGGGCAGGCAGGATGCCGATCACGCGCAGCTTGGCCGCGCCCTGCGTGGCCGGGACCCGCAGGGTGTCCCCGACCTTCAGCCCCACGGCGTCCGCCAGGCTGGCGGCGATCACGACCGCGTTGCTGTCGTCGACGCGCAGGAAGCGTCCCTGCTCGACCTGGTAGTTGTGCAGCTCCTGGGCGGCGTGCGGGTCAATGCCGGTCAGGGTGATGGCCGATACCTGGACGCCGCTGGCGCCGTCGCCGGCCCTGGAATAGAACCCCGCCGGAATGTTGACGGTGCGGCTGAGCAGCCCGGCAGCCAGGCGCACGCCCGGCAGAGCTCTGACTTTGTTGGCGAGAGTGGGCGCGAAGATCTCGCCCGTTTGCTGGGTGACGGTCACGTCGACCTGCCCGGAGGCGGCCTGCACGCTGCCCTGAAACGCGGCCAGCATGGTGGGCATGAGCGTGTTCATGCCGAAGATGACGAGCGTGGCGAACACCACTGCCAGCGTGGTGAGAGCCGTGCGCAGCTTGCGCCCCCATAGATAGCGAGCGGCCAGAATAAGTTGCAGGCGCATGGGTGATCCTACGTGTTACCGTCCCGTGACGATCCCCACCTTGGCGGTCATGTTCCAGCGCAAGCGTGGATCGCTCTTGCCGAGCGTGACCACCACCGTGTAGACGATGTCGCCCTGGTGATCCTGACCGAAGTTTTTGACGTGCGTCACCTTGCCGGGCAGCGTCAGATCCGGCAGCGCGTCGAAAGTCACCGTCGCCGCGTCGCCCTCGTGGACGCCGGCCACGCTCAGCTCGGTCAGGTCGGTGGTTTCCACCTGCCACTCGCTGCCGCCGGCCAGCCAGGCGATGGGCGTGCCGGGCGCGACGTATTCGCCGGCGTGCGGCGTGATCGAGTCGACGGTCGCGCTGAAGGGCGCCCGCAGCTCGAGCTCGGCCAGAGCCGCCTGGGCCTGCGCCAGCGCGGCCTGCGCGCCACTTACTTCGGTCTCCGCCGTGGTGATGGCTTCGGGTTGTGTCCCGGCCCTCAGCAGGTCCAAGGCTGCCTGGGCGCGCCGCAACTCGGCTTCGGCGGCCGCGATGTCTGCCGGCCGGGCGGGGGCCTTGAGTAGGTCGCGTTGCGCGGTGGCCCGGCGCACGTCCGCCGCGGCCCGCGCCACGTCGGCCGCCGACGGTCCCTTCGCCAGGGCGTTATAGCGCGCCTGCGCGGCGGTCAGGTTGTTGGTCGCCTGCTCGAGCACCAGGGCCTCCGGGCGCGCGCCAGCGCTCGGGTCGCCCTTGACGCGGTCGTAGGCGGCCTGCGCCTGTCTCACCGCGGCCTGGGCGTTCGCCAGGTCGGCATTGGCCGCGATCAGGTCTTGTTGGCTGGCGCTCTCGCGCACCTTGGCCAGGCCGGCCTGCGCCGCGGCCAGCTCGGCCTCGGCGGCAGCGATCTCCTCCGCGCGTGGCCCCTGGTTGAGCCGGTCGAGCTGCGCCTGGGCATTATCGACGCTGGACTGGGCCATCGCCAGCTCTTGCGGGCGGGGGCCCGCTTTGAGCTGGGCCAGGCGCCCCTGGGCGCCCGCCACCACCGCCTCGGCCTGCGCCACCGCGGCGGCCTGGCGCTCGGCCCGGAAGCGCAGGAGGGGCTGCCCAGCAGTGACCAGCGCCCCCTCCGGCGCCAGGACTTCCGCCACCACCCCGCCGGTGGGCGAGGCCAGCCCCGCGCTCTGGACGGGCTCCAGCTTGCCCTCGGCCGATAGGCCCTCGTTAGTCGCCGGCAAAGGGACGGGCGTCGCCTGCGGCGCGCCGCCGGCTTTCCCGCCGCAGCCGGCCAATGCCAGACCGGCGATCAAGCAGAGGACAGCGGCGGCGCAGGCGGCGGCGCCGGCCCAGGCGGCTCTCAGCGTGAAAATACGTTCGTGCTTCATCAAGGGTTCCTCCTGCCATCCTGGCTGCCGTCATCCAGGAGCATGCCATCCCCGGCCGGCTGGAGGGTGGGAGCATCGCCTACGATCACGCCGTCTCTGAGTGAGATGATGCGGTCGGCTCGCGCCGCGACACCCGCATCGTGGGTCACCATCACTACCGACCGCCCCCACTCTTGCGACACCTGGCGCAGCAGCCCGGCGATCTCGGCGGAGGCGTGCGAATCCAGGTTGCCGGTAGGTTCGTCGGCGAGGATCAGGCTGGGCTCGGCGACCAGCGCGCGGGCGATCGCCACCCGCTGCTGCTGCCCGCCGGACAGTTGGTCCGGCCGGTTGGCCAGGCGGTCACCCAGCCCGACCTTGCGCAGCCACTCGCTCGAGCGCGCCTTGGCCGCGGCCAGGTTTTTGCCGTCGAGGGCCAGGGGCAGGGCGGCGTTCTCGACCGCACTCAGGACCGGGATGAGGTTGAAGAATTGGAAGACGAAGCCGATCTTGCGCCGGCGCAGCTCGGTCAGCGCCTTATCGGGCAGCTCGGCCAGCGAGGCGCCGTCGATCAGCACGCGTCCGGAGGTCGGCCGGTCCAGCCCGCCGAGCAGATGCAGGAGGGTCGACTTGCCGCAGCCGCTGGGCCCCATCACCGCCACGAACTCGCCGGCCTCGACGCACAGGCTGACGTGGTCGAGCGCGGTGACCGCCGCTTCGCCCTTGCCGTAAGTTTTCGTCAGGTTCTCCGCCTGCACCAGCGCCATGCCGCACTCCTTCCTCTGCTCGTCTAACCGGACAGTGTAGCACTGCGTGGGAAAAGACTCAAGCGCGAAGTTTTCCTCTACAAGCGACCTGGCAATAAGCGACGAGGTGATGGAGGGACTGCATCCCCTATCGCGCAACCTGCGCGCCGGCGCGTTTGCCCCCCGGCATCCTCGACGCTATACTCTGGCTATCGATAGCGATCGATAGCAGTCGATAGCCATAGATAGCCGTCGAGTCCGCCAGCAACCCGGAGCCAGGCATGCGAATCGAAGCCCCCGCCGAACGCGATAGCTCGCCGATCCCCTATGTTCTGCCCCTGGCGGACGGCCGCGCCACGCTGCCCGTCGTGGGCGGCAAGGGGGCCTCGCTGGCCCACCTGGCCGCGGCGGGGCTGCCGGTGCCGCCCGGTTTTCACGTCACGACGGCAGCCTACGCCGCGTTCGTGGCCGGGGCCGGCCTGCAGAGCGCCATTTTGGGCGCGCTGGCCGGCGGCGACCCCGCCCGGCCCGAGACGCTGGAGACTGCTTCGGCCGCCATCGGCGATGCCTTCCGCTCTGCCGCGTTGCCGGCCGGGTTGGAGGCCGCCGTGCGGCAGGCCTACCTGGACTTGCCGATGGGAGGCTCCCCAGCCGGGCCGGCCGTGGCAGTGCGTTCTTCGGCGACCGCCGAAGACCTGCCGGACCTCTCCTTCGCCGGGCAGCACGATACCTTCCTGAACGTGATCGGGCCGGCGGCACTGCTGCGCGCGCTGGTCGATTGCTGGGCCAGCCTGTGGACCGCGCGCGCCATCGGCTACCGGGCGCGCAACGCGGTCGCCGCCTCGGACATCGCGCTGGCCGTAGTCGTGCAAGAGATGGTGCAGAGCGAGGTTTCCGGTGTGCTTTTCACGGCCGACCCGTTGACCGGGCGCCGCAACCGCATCGTCATCGACGCCACCCTGGGCCTGGGCGAGGCGCTGGTGTCTGGCCGGGTGGAGCCGGACCACTACGCGGTTGAACCCGCGACCGGGGTGATCCTGGAGCGGCGGCTGGGCAGCAAAACCGTCTCGGTGCGCGCCCAGGCGGGGGGAGGCACGGCGACGGTGACCGAAGCTGCCGCCGGGCGCCAGGCTCTGCCGGACGCGCAGATCGGCGAGCTGGCCGGCCTGGGGCAGCGCATCGCCGCCCTCTACGGCTCGCCGCAAGACATCGAATGGGCCTGGGCGGGGGGAAGGCTCTCCATCCTGCAAGCGCGCCCGATCACCTCGCTCTTCCCGCTCCTTCGGTCGATGACCGACGGCATCCCCGCCGAGCCGCTGCAGGTCGGGTTGTCTTTTGCGGCCGTGCAGGGCGTGCTGGACCCGCTCACCCCGGCCGGGCAAGATGGCGTGACCTGGCTGATTGCCTCCGGCGGGCGCATGTTCGGCTACGGCGCCACGCCGGCGAACCAACGGGCTTTACTCGCGGCCGCCGAGCGTTTCTTCATCAACCTTACGCCGTTCGTGCGCAACGCCGCCACCCGGAACATCGTGCGCGGCCTGCCCTCGGTCA
>JADGQF010000220.1 GCA_017882045.1 Anaerolineales bacterium | reverse complement strand
AGCCGCCCGCCGCTGGAAGCCGGCGGCCGGTCGTTCGATGCGCACCGCCTCGTGCCGGAGGGCCTGCTGCCCGCTGGCCGCCGCTACAGCCTGGTGGTCGAGCCGCTGTATTTTCGGCAGGACCAGCTGGGGTTCGTGCTCTTTGAAGCCGATGCGCGCCAGGAGGAGCTTTACGAGATCCTGCGCGGGCAGATCAGCGCCGCGCTCAAACGCGCCCAACTGGACGCGCGCAACGTCGAGCTGTACCGGGAGGCCGACCGGGCGCGCGCGGCCGCCGACCTGGCTAGGCAGAAGGCCGAGGAAGGGCAACGGCTGGCCGAAGAAGCCAACTTGCTCAAGAGCCGGTTCCTGGCCACCGTCAGCCATGAGCTGCGCACGCCCCTGAGCCTGATCGTCGGCACCATCGAGATGATGCTGCGCGAAGAAACGCCCGGCCCGGCTGCCCTGCCCGAATCCTACCGGCGGGACCTGGGTAGCATCCGCGGCGGGGCGCAGCACCTGGCGCACCTGATCGGCGACGTGCTGGACCTGGCGAGCAGCCAGGCCGGCGAGCTGCGGCTGACCTGCGAGGCGCTGAGGTTGGACGAGGTCCTGGAGAAGGTGGCCTTGCTGGCGGCGCCGATGGCGCGCGAGAAGGGGCTGCGTTGGCGAGCGGTCATCCCGGGATGCCTGCCGCCTGTCTGGGGCGACCGCACACGCCTGCAGCAGGTGGTGCTCAACCTGGCCAGCAATGCCATCAAGTTCACCGAGCGCGGAGAAGTGGTGCTGCGGGTCGAGCCGGGGCCGGACGGGGTGACGGTGGCGGTGAGCGATACGGGGGTGGGTATCCCGGCCGGCGAGCGCGAGGCCATCTTCGACGAGTTCCGCCAATCGGAGCGCACGGCGCGGCGCGGTTACGGCGGCATGGGGTTGGGGCTGGCGATCAGCAGGCGGCTGATCGAGCTGCATGGCGGGCGGATGAGGGTGGAATCGTCCGGCGCCGAGGGGGCAGGCTCCACTTTCTACTTCACGCTGCCGGCCCTGGCCGAGCCTGAGCCGGGCGCCGGGAGGAGCGACGAACGCGCGGGGACGGTCCTGCTGTTGACCGAGCGGATGGGCAGCGGCGCGGCCCTGCGCGCGCACCTGGCGGAGCGCGGCTTTGCGGTGGCCGAGCTGGCGGTCAGCGAGCGGGCCGATTGGCTGGCCCAGGTGATCAGTGCGCCGCCCGGCGCGGTGGTGCTGGATTTCGAGCCGGCGGCCGAGCGCGGCTGGGAGGTCATGCGCCTCCTGAAGGTAAGCCCCGGCACGCAGGATATTCCGGTGTTGTTCTACTCGCTTTCTGCGGGGCCGGAGGGCGGTGCGCTGTTGGCGCTGGACTATCTGACCAAGCCGGTGGGCAGCGATGATCTGGCGCGTGCCCTGGAGCGGCAAGGGCTGCTGCCGGCCGGGCCTGCCCGGCAGAGCATCTTGTTGGTCGACGATGATCAGGATATCCTGGACCTGCATGCCAGGGCGGTACAGTTGCACCTGCCGGAGAGCCGCATTCGCAAGGCGTACGACGGCCGGGAAGCCCTGCGGGCGATGGAGCAGGAACGGCCCGACCTGGTACTTTTGGACCTGATGATGCCCGAGATGGACGGTTTCGCGGTGCTGCAAGCGATGCGCGAACGGCCCTCAACCCGCAGCGTGCCGGTCATCGTGCTCACAGCCCAGATCCTCACTCGCGAGGATATGGCCCGCCTGCAACACGGAGTGGCGGCCGTCCTGGGCAAGGGTCTGTTCACGACGGCCGAGGTTTTGGCCCAGGTGGAAACCGCGCTGAGCCGCAGCAAACGCCTGGGCAGCGAGGCGCAGCGTGTTGTGCGCCAGGCGATGGCCTACATCCACGAGCATTACGCGGAACCGATCTCACGCGAGGAACTGGCGGCGCGTTTCTGCCTCAACGAACGTTACCTGACGCGCTGTTTCCGCCAGGAAACCGGCGTCACGCCGATTGCCTACCTCAACCGTTACCGCATCCGGCAGGCCCGCGTCCTGCTGGAAAGTGGCGAGCGCAGCGTCACCGAGGTGGCGCTGGCGACGGGTTTTTCCGACAGCAGCTACTTCGGGCGCGTGTTCCAGAAAGAGATGGGCCTCTCCCCGGCGGCCTACCGGCGCGCACAGAATCCGCCGCTCTCATAACCTACCTGCCCCGCGGGGCGGAACCCGGCCCGAACCGTAAGACAGGTTCCAATTGTGGGAGCGGGCGGTTCCAATTCTGCGAGACAAACGGGCGCGCCTGTGCTGTAATGCCAACATGCGAATGTGTCTGATTGGCGAGGCGGACCCCTTCATCGCGCATCTACTGCGACGCTTCGCCGAGGAGAGCGGCCTGCATGCCGTGCGCGCGGATGTTGGCCAGGAGATCCTGGGCCTGGCTCGCCAGTTCGCACCCGAGATAATTATCCTGGACCCGGATCTGCCGGGCAAGACGCGCGGTTGGGAAGCGGCCGCCGCCCTTAAGAGTGACCCGGACCTCTGCCTCACCCCGATTATCACCTGCTCCTGGGATGGAGCAACAGAGGCACATGCCCGGCTGAGCGGGGCGGCCGGGCATTTACAGAAGCCCAATCTGCACTACGACGATTTCGTGGCTGCCCTGCGCGGCGTGGGCGCGGTAATTGGACCCAGGCTGGCGTACCTGGAACCGGCCAGCCGGGCCGACGAGACGGACGGAGCAAGGAATGGGGGTGTTTGAGCATATGGGCGATTCGCAAAGCATTCTGCGGGTGGAAGGTGTCTCCAAGGCCTTCCCGGGCGTCCAGGCCCTCTCCGATGTGACGCTGGAAGCCAACCGGGGGGAGATCCTGGCGTTGGTGGGCGAGAACGGCGCCGGCAAGTCGACGCTGATCCACATTTTGGCGGGCGTCCACCGGCCGGACAGCGGGCGAGTGTTGCGGGACGGCGGCGAGGTCTCCTTCCACAGCACGCACGAGGCCGAGGCGGCAGGGATCAGCGTGGTCTTCCAGGAGCTGAGCCTGGTGCCCAACCTGTGCGTGGCGGAGAATGTCTTCGGCGGACGCCAGCCGCTGAACCCCTTGGGCCTGATCAACCAACGGGCGATGTACCGGGCGACCCAGGAGCTGCTGAACCTGTTCCAGGTCGATTTCCGGCCGAGCACGCAGGTCGGACGGCTGTCGATAGGCAATCAGCAGATGGTGGAGATCATCAAGGCGTTGGCCCGCAACGCCAAGGTGCTAGTGCTGGATGAGCCCACTTCGTCGCTGAGCCTCCAGGAAGCCGCCCGCCTGTTCGAGCGGCTGAACCAACTCAAGGCACAAGGCATGGCGATCATTTATGTTTCGCATCATCTCGAAGAGGTCTTCGAGATCTCCGACCGGGTGGCCGTGCTGCGAGACGGCAAGCTGGTCGGCGTGCGGCCCACAAAGCAACTGGACGAACACCAGGTCATCAGCATGATGGTGGGACGCGAGCTGGAGGCGATGACGGCGAACGTGCGCAACGAGGGCGGCAAAGAAATGCTGCGGGTTGAGAGCTTCTCGCGCCGCCGGGTTTTCCACGATGTCAGCTTCAGCCTGAATGCGGGCGAAGTACTGACTTTCTTTGGCTTGGTGGGCGCCGGCCGGACGGAAATGGCGCGGGCCCTGGTGGGGCTGGATGCCGGCGCGACGGGGCGCGTGCTGGTACGCGGCCGCGAGGTGCACATCCACCAACCGAGCGCCGCCATGCACGCCGGGCTGGCCTACCTGTCTGAGGACCGGAAGAACGAGGGGCTGTTCCTCGACATGTCGATCAGCGAGAACTTCCTGGCGCCCAACCTGAGCCAGGTGGCGCCGACCGGCTTTCTGCAGTGGAACATCTTGCAGCGCCTGACCAGCACCTACACGCGGCAACTGGACGTCCGCACGCCCAGCCTGAACCAGAAGCTGCGCAAATTGTCGGGTGGCAACCAGCAGAAAGTGTTCCTGGGCGAGTGGCTGGCGACTGGGCCGCAGATTCTGATCGTGGATGAGCCGACGCGCGGCATTGACGTCGGCACCAAGCAGGAAATTCACCGCCTGCTGCGCCAGTTGGCTGCGGAAGGTAAGGCGGTGATGGTCATCTCGTCTGATCTGCTGGAAGCGCTGCGGGTCAGCGACCGGATCGCGGTGATGCGTGAAGGGCGCCTGGTCGGCTTCCTGCCGGCCGCGGAAGCTACCGAGGAGAAGGTCATGGCGCTGGCAGCCGGTGTATCGGGCCCGGCCAGAAGCGCAAAGATGGAGGGGGTTAAGGCATGAGCACAACAGTCAGCAAGCCGACAGGGGCATCAGGCGGCGCCGGCCGCGGCTTCCTGCGGCGCATGATCGAGCAGCGCGAGCTGAGCATCTTCCTGGTGGTGGTGGTCGCCGCCATCTTTCTCCGGGCCGCCTCGCCCAACTTCCTGAGCCAGGCCAACCTGACGGCTCTGGTCCTGGGCATGTCCTTCAACGGCATCATGGCTGTGGGCATGACGGTCCTGCTGATCTCGGGCGGCTTCGATCTGTCGGTGGGCGCCTCGCTGGCCCTGGCGGGCGCGGTGGCCGGCTACTCCATGACCAAGTTGGGCGTCAGCGCGCCGCTGGGCATCGTGCTGGGCCTGCTGATCGGCAGCGGGGTGGGGCTGGCCAACGGGCTGATCATCGCCAAGATCGGCGTCAACCCACTGATAGCGACGTTGGGCATGCAACAAGTGGCGCGTGGGATCGTCTACCTGTTAACCTCGGGCCTCGGCATCCCTAACCTGCCGGACTCGTTCGATTCGATCGCCCAGGGCAAGCTGCTGACGCTCCAGTACCCGATCTGGATCATGCTGGCCGTGGTGGTCGTGGGCGAGATCCTGCTGCGCCGGGCGCGTTTCTTCCGCCAGAGCTACTTCATCGGCGGCAACGAGCGCAGCGCGCGCCTTTCCGGCATCAATGTGGACCGGGTGAAGATCCTCAACTACGTGCTGATGGGCCTGCTGGCGGCCCTCACCGGCATCCTCCTGACGGCGCGCTTCGGTGCGGCCTCGGTGTCGGCCGGGCAGGGCACCGAGCTGCAGGTCATCTCGGCCTGCGTCATCGGCGGCTCGAGCCTGGCAGGCGGCGAAGGCTCCGTGCTGGGCTCGCTGCTGGGCGTTGTTCTGATGGCTCTGATCTTTAACGGCCTGAATCTGCTGGGCGTCAACCCGTACTGGCAGACCGTCGTCATCGGTGCGGTATTGATCCTGACCGTTGCGGCCGACGCGCTGAGCCGCCGGCGGAGCACGGAAAAGTAAAAGGAGGGGTGACAGATAATCACACGATGCGTGTTCTCAGGTGAAGCCAATTTGGCTCATATCAGTCCAAGGAGGAGTTTTCCCATGCAACGTCGCTTACTGGTTGTTCTCTGCGTCCTAACGATCCTGGCCACGCTGAGCGCGTGCTCGGCGCCGGCCGCTCCCGCGCCGACCGCGGCGCCGGCCGCTCCCGCCGCAACTAGCGCGCCGGCTGCGCCCGCTGCCACGGCCGTTCCGCCCACTGCCGCCTCCGCCGCAACCGCCGCAACCGCCGCGCCGGTGGCCGCCCCGGCGACAAACAAGCTGTACGTCGAGGCGTTGGCCCTTACCAACCTGCCGTACTTCATCGATCACCGCGTCGGCCTGGAGTTCGCCGGCAAGGTCTTGAATGCCAAGACGAAGTTCGTCGGCCCCGTCGACTACGATATGACGGCCATGGCCAACACGATGGACCAGGCGCTGGCCGAGAATCCGTCGGGCATGAACGTGGTCGGCTTTGACCCGGCCCTCAAGCCTTCGATCGACAAGGCCATCGACGCCGGCGTGCCCGTCGTCACCCTGGACGCCGAAGTGTACGGCTCGAAGCGCTACACCTTCCTGGGCACGGGCAATTACCATGCCGGGCAGGTGGGGGCGCAATTGCTGGCCAAGGAGATCGGCGGCAAGGGCAAGGTCGCGATCCTGACCAAGGTCGGCCAGAGCAACCTGGAAGAACGCATCCAGGGCTACAAGGACGAGTTCGCCAAGAACTTCCCGGGCATCGAAGTGGTCCAGATCATCGACGAGCAGAGCGATTCCGCCAAGGCCGCCGATGGACTGAAGGCTGTCCTGCAGCGTGTGCCTGACCTGGCCGGCGTCGGCTGCGTGGAAGCTGCCGGTGGCGTGGGCGCGGCGACGGCTGCCAAGGAACTGAACATCGTCGGCAAGCTGAAGATCATCTCCATGGACCGCGACGATGGCACGCTCAAGTTCATCGAAGACGGCGTCATCCAGGGCTCGGTGGCCCAGAAGACGGCTCTGATGAGCTACCTCGGCACGAAGTTCATGTACCTGATGAACCACGGCGCGGTGCCTGTGGTGTCCGACAACAAGGCCGCCGGCATTGTGCCCATGCCCGAGTCGGTTGACACCGGCACGATCGTGATCAACAAAGACAACGCGAAGATGTTCTACCACAAGTAGGACGACGGGAGCCGGGAGCGGGGGGCCAGGCGAGGTTCGCCCGGCCCTCCGCATCCCGGCCATCAGGGGCACGGAGCCTAAGCAAGGAGCCGTCGAATGAACTCACGCGAGCGTGTACTGACTGCCCTCAACCACCAGGAGCCGGACCGGGTGCCGTTCGACATGGGCGGCACGGTGGTCACCGGCATTCATTACCGGGCCTACGAGGCGCTGCGTGCCTACCTCGGCCTGCCCCAGCGCGAGCCCAAAATAATAGACATGATCCAGTTGCTGGCGCAGGTGGACGAGGATGTCATGGAGCGGCTGGGGGTGGACGTCAGGAACATCTCGCCGCGTTCTTCGGCCAGCCACGAGATCGAGATCGGCGACATGGGGGAGTACACCTTCTTCTACGACGAGTTCAAGATCGGTTGGCGCTCGCCTAAGGATGGTGGCTGGTACTACGATATGTTCGACCACCCGTTGGCCGGGAACATTGGCGAAGCGGAGGTGGCGGCCTTTGCGCTGCCCGACCCGCTGGACCCGGCCCGCTTCAGCGGCCTGCGCGAGGCGGCCCTGCAGGTGCGGGACGTCGAAGGGCGGGCGGTGGTGTTCGGCAATATCTCGGCGGGGATCTTCGAACTGCTCACCTGGCTGCGCGGCTACGAGGACGCCTATGCGGATTGGGGCCTGGCTTCGCCGGTCGCCACCAAGCTGATGGACCGCTGTCTGCAGCTACAACTGGCGTATTGGGAGAAGGCGCTGTCGATCGTCGGCGACGTGATCGACGTCGCGCAGATCGCCGACGATATCGCCGGACAGAACGGGCTGCTGATCTCGCCGCGCAGCTACCGCAAGCTGCTCAAGCCGTTGCACAAAGAGCTGTGCGATTTCATCCATGCGCGCACGAAGGCCAAGATCTTCATGCACTCCTGCGGCGCGATCCGCCCGGTGATCCCCGATTTCATCGAGATCGGCATCGACATCATCAACCCGGTGCAGGTGAGCGCAGCCGGCATGGACTCGGCGCAGCTCAAACGTGATTTCGGGAAGGACATCACTTTCTGGGGCGGCGGCGTGGACACCCAGCGCGTGTTGGGCACCGGCAGCCTACAGCAAGTGCGAGACGAGGTCAAGCGCCGGCTGGACGACTTCATGCCCGGGGGAGGATTCATCTTCAACACCGTCCACAATATCCAGGGCAACGTGCCGCCCGAGAACCTGATGGCCATGTGGGAGACCGTGCAGGACTGCGGACGGTATCGGTAGGGGTACTTTTAACTCGAGCCCCCCAGCACAGCCTCGACGATACCCTGGTAGCCGCGGGCGGCGGCGCGCAGGGCTGAGACGCTGACGCGCTCGTCGATGATGTGGGCGTGCTCCTCGCGGCCGGGGCCGAAGCCCACGGTAGGGA